>NZ_JBSGYY010000041.1:0-88324 GCF_053610705.1 Streptomyces sp. NPDC054872
CCGCTATGAGCGAAAGCCAGAACACTTCCTCGCCTTCACCGCCATCGCCGCGACCCTCATATGTCACCGCAGACTGACCAACTGAAATGGCGTCTTACTTCGCGGCGCGCAAAGATCACCCCGGAACGGGCAGGTCTGCCCTCCGGCCCCCGGCGGCGCGTGCCCGGCCTGCGCCGCAGCGAGGTGGCGGCCCTGGCCGACATGAGCGTGGAGTACTACGCCAAACTCGAACGCGGCAATCTCGCCGGCGTATCCCCGGCCGTCCTGGAAGCCGTCGCCCGCGTTCTCCAGCTCGACGACGCCGAACGTGCCCACCTGCTCAACCTGGCTCATGCCGCGGACGGCTCCGACGCCCTCACCCGCCGTCCCAGGCGCCGCACCAGTCAACAGTGGACACCCCATCGCAGCCTGCAATGGACCTTGGACGCCGTCACGGCGGGCCCCGCCTTCGTCCGCAACGGCCGCTTTGACATCCTCGCCGCCAACCCGCTCGCCCGTGCCTTCCACGCCGACGTCTACGCGTCCCCGGGCAACCAGGCGAACCTCGCCCGGTTCACCTTCCTCGACCCCGCCTCCCACAGCTTCTTCCTCGACTGGGACACCTTCGCCGATACCGCGGTGGCGATCCTGCGTACCGAAGCCGGCCGCAACCCTCACGACAAGTGCCTGCACGACCTCGTCGGCGAGCTGTGCACCCGCAGTGACGAGTTCCGCACCCGCTGGGGCGCCCACAACGTGCGCAACCACGGCACCGGAACCAAACGCTTCCACCACCGGGTCGTCGGCGACCTCTTCCTCGCCTACGAGGGCCTGGAGATGGCCGCCGAACCGGGCCTGACCCTCACCATCTACACCGCAGAACCCGGCTCCCCGTCCGCAGAAGGACTGGCGCTACTCGCTTCCTGGGCAGCCACGCACGAGGTGGGCCTATCCCCCGACACCTTGTCCACCCCGTGACATCTACGACCAGCAACTGGCCCGGCTCCCCGGTGTCCAACGCCTGGCTTCGGCCCTTGTCATGAAGAACGTCGTCCAGGACAAGGCCGTTGCCTGCGTAGCCGCACCCCGATCCCCTGGCCGCCGACACGCGCCCCACCCGCCCGGACGCTCCTTGGCACCCGGGCGCGCCGGTCCGCTGAACGCTGCTCACTCCTCGTCGACTGCGTCCATGTCGCGCAGGGGGCGCAGGCCGCCGGGCAGGTCCGGCAGGGAGAAGGAGTAGCCGCTGGTTCGCCGCCTCCCGTACCGCGGCGACCAGCCGGGCCAGCGTCGTCACCCCAGGCAGCAGCACCCGGCGCTCGCGCAGCCAGCCGGCCGCCGCGTCGAACAACGCCTTCGGGCCCTCGCCCGTCGTCCAGGTCCACGCGTCCACCCACGCCCGCAACTCGGCCTCCGCCCCGGCGAACTCCCGGTACTCCAGGACCCGCCGCAGCTCCCGCACATGCTCCAGCCGGGTGTTCTCCCGCTCCCCGTATGCCACCAGCACCGACGCGTCCCCGGTGTCGAGCTGCTCGGCGAGGTAGTCCACCACCTCCGCCGGCACGTCCGTCGGGTCGTCCAGGAACACCCCGAGATACCGCGCCGTCGTCAGCTGCACCGCGAAGCCCAGGCGGTTGTGCGCCCGGCGCTTGCCCTCGATCATCTCCTGGTCCGCGTCGTCCAGGAAGAAGAACCGCTCCAACTCCGTACGGGACGGCGTCCCACGGAACGCCGCGTACGCGGCAGCCTGCTCATCCGTCAAAAACTCGACCGGCGCCCCGAACCTCCAGACAATCGATCAATACGACTGCCGAAGGTTCGACCCACACAGAAGCCCAGGTCAAAGCCCTCTCAGGCTCGGGCAGGGCTTAGCGTCGGTTTTCGTTCGGATGTTCCTCAAGCCCCTTATTGCCGGGAGTGTGGTGATCCGTTGCCGGTGACGATGGCGGCGGCCGCGGTGTCCTGCCAAGTCGGTGCAGATCACGGCGGTGGAGGAGGATGCGCCGGACCCGGTTGCGGGATACAGCGGGGTGAGCAGGCGGTGTGTCCGGTGTGCGGTCGGTCGTGGACGGTGGGGGTGAGCAGGCGAGGTCGGCGGTGTACTGCTCTGACCGGTGCCGGGTGAGGGCCTGCCTGGCCTGGTCGCCGTCCTTGCCAGTCTCGTCGCCGCGGTGCTGTCCGCGCACGCCGGGCCCGAGGGTGATCCGGAGGCTCTGTTCGAGGCTGTGATCCGGGCAGGTCGACATGGCCCGCAGGATGCGGACGATGGAGAGGAACCGTACCGAACTAGCCGCCGAAGAGCCCTCGGAGGGCCGCTGTGGAGCCACCGAAGGAAGGTGTCCGACCAGGGAATGCCCGGCGGACGGCCTTCGACTGCGGCACCGGGCCGGTCGCATATGCCGAGCGCTCATCGGGTACCCGCCCCGCTCCCTTGCCCTTCCCTGGATATCGGCAGCCGCTCCTCGATGCGTGCGGCCAGCCGATTTGACCAGTGCTCCTCGTACCAGCGTTCGGCGAGGCGGCGATGCAGCTCGACATGACGGAACTCGTACACGGCACCGGACCGGCGCAGCACGCCATGGGTCTCGTGCGCATGGGCCAGGAAGCGGACCAGGCGCCAGGGGACGTCGCCGGTCAACGCCAGAAAGGCGCGCACAGGCAGGAGACTGGTCAGGAGCAGCAGCGTCCCGAGCGACGAGGCGGCCCGCGCCAGCATCTGCCGAACCAGTCCTTCCGCCGCCAGGGCCGTCAGTGCGACTACTGTCCATTCCCATGGCTCGAACCGGGCCCAATCCGTGCCCAGCCACTGCCAGAGTGCGATCACGGGAGTGAGTACGACCACAACGGGCGTCAGACGTATCGCGAGGCGCGCCAGGAACTTCCGCTCGATGGTTACCGCCGTAAGAGCCGCGCATCCGACCACCACCCATTCCCGCAGGCCGTAGTCGCTCCATTGCCGGGCAGGTTCCGGCGAGAGCGTGACCACGAGAGCGATCACGGCGACGATCGGCTCGGCCAGCCAGTCCGCGACGCGATACAGGATCCTGTGGCAGCAGCGGAAGGTGGCGTTATGACGCGCCCACCACGGGGCCCAGGAGCCGCAGCCACCAAAGCCGCTACCGATACCCCTACCGCCTACGCCTATGGCCGGTGGCCGCCGTTCAAGCATCGGTCGGAGGTAGAGCGCCGCCCCGGCCACAAGCCGGTAGCTCAGCCACACCGCAAGGCCGACGAGACAGGATGCGATCGGTAGGTGGGCGTACCTGTCGGCTGCCTGGACCGCGGCCACGATGCCTGCACCGGCCAGCCATTCGGACCACGAATAGGGTCTGAGAGATTCCCACGTATGGGCCCACGTATAGAGCCTGCAGAAGTCCCGCCCATCTGCCACGACCAGGCTGACGAGCCAGCCCGCGCACCAGCCGGCGATCCACAAGGGCGGCACTCGAACAGGCCAGATCGCGACAACCGCGCAAGCCGCCCCGGCGTACCGCCACTGACCGATCAAACCGGCCAGCATCGATGAAGGCCAGTGCAGCAGTTCGTAGGGCTGAATCCGAGCGAATCTGTAGACCGTCCATGCGGCCACCGTGTACCAGCACCAGTCGGGGAGGCTTCCGGTGTACTCCTGCACCAGCAGAGCCAGGAGCACGACGAGGGCGACGGAGGCGACCGCATAGGTGATCCTGCGCCAGAAGCCTGGCACCAGACGGTCCCGCAGGTCCGCCATCGGGCGGATCGCCGAGATGTTGCCCAAATGGAGGGTCCCGGCCAGGAACAGGAAGGCCTTCTCCGCCCGTTCGACCGTCCATCCGCAGTCGTCGTGCCGGGTGGCAACGCTGCTGGATGTGCGGTACGCGCTCGGGATGAAGGCGTCGAAGAGGTGCTCCCCGATCACGGCGCTCGTCGGGAAGCGCGCGGTGTCGCAGAGTTCGGCCGGATCCCGATCCCTGTTGTCGGGTGCGTATACGGTACGGGCCAGGCTGATGTTCAGGGGTGTGCTGAGCGCCAGGGCAACGGGTTCGGCTGAGCCCAGCCGGTGCAGCACAGGGTCCCAACGGTCGGCGTAGGTGGGGCTTGGGGCATCCCGCCTCAGGTACCGGGCGACGGCGATCTGATCCAGCGGGAGCAGCACGATGGCTGCGGCGTTGCGGAGTTTCACCGGAGGTTGTCTTCCGATGCCCCGGTATTCCTGGCCGTCGCCTGTGATATGCCGGAATTCGTCTGTACGACTGGACACCACGACGCGCTCGCCGGGTCGTAGAGCCTCGTTGATGGTTCTCACGGCCAGCGCCTGCTGGTCTGATGGCAGTTCGTCCAGACCGTCCAGGATGAGGAGCAGGTGCCGACGGCTCACGAGGGCCTCGGCACAGTCGAGATCTCTCAGGGGACCTGGTGCGGGTTTCCCCAGCATGGGGTACTGGAGGACAAGTTGGGCGGCCAGCCAGTCGTGGAGGGCCCGCCCATCCGGGTTCCAGGTGGCCAGCGGTAACAGGACCGGTACGGGCTCGCCCGGCAGGCGTCGGTGCAGCAGGTCGAGGGTGAGGCGGAGCAGCAGCATAGTCTTTCCGGCCCCCGGTTCACCGACGACGATCAGGCGGCCTGTGGGGACCTTGGCGAAGACCGCACCGATCTCGTTGTCCGAGCCCGCGAGGTCGTTCGGCCCAGCTGCCCAAGCGGCGGGGTCCGACGGCGGGCCGCCGGGGCACGCCATGGCCGTGTCCCGCAGGTAGTCCCAGCTCTCCGTAAGGTCCGTGGGAGCCGGCTCCCACGAGACAGGCAGCGGCTGCGGGTCGTTGAGACGCCGCAGCGTGGCCTCGGCCTCCCAGCGTATGCGCACTTCGTCGGCGAGTGAGTCGAGCAGCGCGCCGAGCGTGGTTTGGTCCGCCTCCATACGGGAGAAGCGGAAGTCCTGCCAAGCGAGATACGACGGGGGAAGCGCCAGGAGAAGCATCAGCAGCGTCCCGGGCGCCCCGAGCGCGAAGCTGCGAGAGATCCACAGGGTTGTCGCCGCCGTGCCGACGGACACTCCGACGTACACCACCCAGATCCGCCGGATACGTGAACCTGTCCGCCCCATGACGGCATTGTTCAGAGAAGCTGCCCGTCGAACCACCAGATTTGCGATTTCGGATGCAGCCGGTCGAAACAGGGTCCGGGGCATGAGCGACCCCCTAGCCGTGGAGCCATGCGAGAGGCCAGTGGTGAATACCGCTCCCGGTGGGTGAGCTGTTCGGTGGCGAGACGGTAGGGGATCGCGGACCTTGATGCGGTCGGCCGACGCGCTGCCGATCTGTGGTGAGCAGGTGTTCGCCCAGAACGACGAGCATCAGCTCGACGAGGCTGGCGCTGCCCCAGTGGCGTCCGGCGTCGATAGCACCAGGATGAAAAACACTCAGCAAACGTGAGTGACATCAAAAGCCATCGCGATTGATCACGCCAAGCCGCTCTCAGTGACTCCCCAACTCATCGCGAAACGACTCCCGCTCACACCTTCACAGCCAGTCGACGTTGCAAGAGTCGTGGAGAGCGGGACGGGCCGGTGTCGTGCTCGCTGAGCTGAGGGGCGCGTCCCCTGGCTCACCCGTCACCCCTCAACCTTGAGAGAAGACGAGCGCGCCGCGTTGGGAACCCATCTTTGAACCACTGCTAGCTGCCATGCGTGGACCATGGCACGCGCGACTCTATTCACTCGATCAGTTGCAGCAGGAGGAGGCCCCAGGAGCCAGCGACAGCCAGAGCTGTGCCATCGCGGGACCAAGCGCAGGACGTGGCGTATCCGTCTGCTGTGAATGCGGCGAGAACGCGACGCTCTGCCACGTCCCATACGCGCACAACCCTGTCAGCGCTGGCAGTGGCGAGGCGTCCGTTGGCCGACCACGCTATCGACCTCACCTGGCTTGGGTGGTCGGGCAGCTGGGTGGTGGTGCGAGTGTTCGGGTCCCAGATGCGCACTACCCGGTCGACGCTGGCGGTGGCCAGGCGTCCATCGGTCGACCACGCCATCGACCACACCCGGGTTGGGTAGCCGGGCATCTGTGTGATGGTGCGAGTGTTCGGGTCCCAGACGTGCACCCTCCCGTCGCCGCCGGTGGTGGCCAGGCGTCCGTTGGCCGACCACGCTACCGACTCGAACCGGCCTGCATGGCTGATTACCTCGCTGGTGTCGCTGCTGTCGGGGTTCCAGACGCGCACCACCCCGTCCGCGCTGGCGATGGTGAGGCGTCCGTTGGCCGACCACGCCATCGACCTCACCTGGTCAGTGTGGCCGGGTAGTTGCGTGGTGGTGCGGGTGTTCGGGTCCCAGATGCGCACCACCCTGTCGTCGCTGGCGGTGGCGAGGCGTCCGTTGGCCGACCACGCCATCGACCTCACCTGGTGTGGGTGGTCGGGCAGTTGGGTGGAGGTGCCGGTGTCCGAGTCCCAGATGCGCACCACCCTGTCGTCGCCGGTGGTGGCCAGGCGTCCATCGGTCGACCACGCCACCGACTCGACCCGGCCGGTGTGGCCGCTCACCTCGCTGGAGGGGCTGTTGTCGGGGTCCCATACGCGCACCGTCGTGGCCTCGCCGGTGGCCAGGCGTCCGTCAGCCGACCACGCCACCGACTTCACCCGGCTTGTGTGGCCAGGTAGCTCGGTGGAGGTGCCGGAGTCCAAGTCCCAGACGCGCACCACCCCGTCAGCGCCAGCGGTGGCCAGGCGTCCATCGGTCGACCACGCCACCGACCTCACCCGGCCGGCGTGGCCGCTCACCACGCCGGAGGCGCCGCTCTCGAAGTTCCAGACACGCACCGTCCCGTCGGCTTCACCAGTGGCGAGGCGTCCATCGGTCGCCCATGCCACCGACAACACAGGGCTGTTGTAACCGGTCAGGTCCGTAGAGGTGCCGGTCTCGAGATCCCAGACACGCACCATCTTGCCGATGGTGCCGGCGGCGAGGCGTCCGTCAGCCGCCCACGCCACCGACAACACGGCGCCGCTGTGACCGGTCAGGTCGGTAGAGGTGCCGGTCCTGGGATCCCAGACACGCACCCCGCCGACACTGCCGACGGCAAGGCGTCCGTCGGCCGCCCATGCCACCGACTGCACAGCACCCCTGTCGCCGACCATTTCGCTGAAGGCGCCGGTGTCGGGATCCCAGACACGCACCACCTTGTTGATGCTGCCGGCGGCGAGGCGTCCGTCGGCCGACCACGCCACCGACAACACGGCGCCGTTATGACCGGTCAGGTCGGTAGAGGTGCCGGTTCTGGGGTCCCAGACACGCACCGTCTCTTCGTCACCGGCGGCAAGGCGCCCGTCGGCCGACCACGCCACAGATTCCACCCAACCATTGGTACTTAGAAGCGTGCGCTCCGCGGCAGGGGCAATGTCCGGCAGGGGCCATAGGGGTGCCAAGCAGGGGAGCAGTGTGGGGTCGGAGCGACGGGTCTGGATCTGGACATACCAGTGGGGGTGCTGCTCCAGGCGGGCGTGGAGTTGATGAATGGCCGCATTGGGCGGTTCGGCGAGAGAGGGGATATGGGCGTATCGGGCGAGGGGACGCGCAAGGGAATGGCTGTGAGAGGTGTTGATACGGGTGAGGTCGCCCAAGGGAGCGTTGAGGCCGCGCTGGGCCAGGCGCATCTCTACCCATCGGATGTCGCCGGCGATGCTTTCAGCGAGGGCCAACTGCCCGGCGGCCAGGAGGTGGTTGATGAGGTGATCGTGAAGGTATCCCTCGGACACCTGCCACCAGGCGCGGCCTGGATCCGGTGCTCCCGGCGCTAGCGGTGTGGCCTCGGGCAGCATCGCAGCGACGCCGTCCACGAGGGCGACGTGAAGCTGCGTCAGACCTTCGGGGCGGGCTCGGGCGCGCAGGTAATCGCGGATGACGTCGTGTAGGCCTATCCGCCCTGTCGGCGGGTCGTAGGTGACCAGGGAGAGGCGGGCGAGGTCCTGGCACAGCAGCCGGGTCTGGATCAGGCTCAGGCTGCCGGTGGCTTGCCAGAGCACGGCGGCCAGGGCGAGCGGGATGGGCTCATCCTCAGCGAAGATTCCCAGTTCGGCGAACCGTTCGCGTTCGGCATCGGGCAGCAGGGTGGCGGATGCCTCAACGGAGGCTTCCACTGCCTGATTGCGCAGGTCACGGTCGTCCATGTCCCAGCTGCTGGCCAGGCCGTCGACGGCGGACGGGCCCAGCTGGCGCAACTGCTGTAGCAAGTCCTCGGTGGCGTTGAGCACGTCGGTACCGGCTTCAACGTGGCGGTGGATGTTCCGGTTGGCCAGCCGCAGCAGCAGCGCCCACCGGCCGGTCACCGTCAGCAGGTCCTGGACCTGCGAGCGGTCCAGAGTGGGCAAGTCGCGGGTGAGGACCTGCTCGGCCTGTTCGGCTGTCATCTGGTCGACGCGGATACGCGGCGCGCCGTCCGGCAACAGCCCGTTGTCGCGGGTCGTGATCAGACGCACGCAGCGGGAACCACCGGTGAGGAAGGGAGCAAGCTGCCGGTCCTCCCACACGTCGTCCAAGACGAGCAGGGTGCGGGGACGTTCGTCCAACAGGCGGCCCAGGTGCGCCCCGGCGGCCTCCGGGTCAGTGGCGGGCGTGCCCGTGTTCCCTGTGATGAGTGTGACGGCGTCGGCCACCTTCTCGGTGATCTCGGAGCGGCTGCGCACGTCGCGCCCCACCGTCACGAAGTACACGCGCCCACGAAAGTACCGGCGTACCCGTGCCTGACCGCACACCTCCTTCGCCAGCAACGTTTTACCGAAACCTCCCGCCCCCCACAATGACGTGGTGATGCCCACCTCCTGGCCGCTATTACAGACCGCCGCCACCACCTCCCGGGCCTGCTCTCGGGCAACGAAGTGCGCCGGAACCACTGGTGGCCTCGGCGGAGGTGGATCGCCGCGGACCGCGGGCTCGGCTCGGCGCTCCACCACGACCGCCACCACACCGAACGCGACCATCAACCCGGCAAGCACGCCCGTCATGGGCCACGCCTGAGTCCGTAACAGATCCAACGGTCCTGGCCACTTTTTATCCCCGGTGGCCGCATTCGCGGCCAGCCCCAGCAGTGCCCCCAGGACTCCGCATAAGCCCGCCACCAAAGCCAAAACCCACGTACGCAACCCCTACGCCCCCCGCTCTAGCGCTTGGCCGGAGCGTACTCGCGAACAGACCATCAGGAGTCCCGTTCCACGACGTACACCCCAGGACCATGAGGGTTCAAGGACGGGTTCTGAATGACGTCCTGGCTCGCGGTCCTGAACTGGATGTCGCGCCCGAACATGTCGATTCCGTCGAGACCGCGAAGGACAGGGATGTCGAGGAGACCGCCCATAGACCAGGCCGAGCAGCGGCTTCAACATGAACTGAGCCGTGGACAGCAGCCCCTGACCGACCTGGACTTGGACGAGGTATGGCTCAGGTTCGTACGCTTCGGCTCCCAGCGATTCGACAGCGCGGACACGCCGGACGCTGATGGCCTTCTCTTCCAGTACGGGACTCACGCCTTCGAGGGACCGCCCGTCTTCACGCTGGACCTTGCCCGGCAAATCGAGATCAACGACGCTTCCGGCGAGCATGATCATTACATCCAGCTCCACTGCGAACTTCGATACGAGCCCGCCCCTCAGCTTCGGGACCTGGGGCACTTCGAGTCCTGGTTCTTCCACGACACGGACGACGAACTCGACCGCTGGGCCGGCGGCCTTGGCCGCCAAGGATTCTGGACAAGCATTCGCCACTCCCATCCCCAGCAAATCGGGATCTACCAAGAACAAGTGTGAGCTCAGCCGCGAAACGACCTGCCCGATGACGCTCCGCCACGGCTCCCCAAGATCTGAGCCCGAGCCCACTACTGCTCGCCGTTGCGCCGACGCTCCTCTTTGGGCGCCCGGCCTGGTCACGCGCGGCGGATGGCTGCCCGCAGGGATGTCAGAGGCCGCATCTAGGGTCGGGGCATGAGTTCCTGCCTGAGCGTGTACCTGCTCGATGTGACCGCCACCCGCGCCCTGATCGGCTCCCGCGACGATGATCTGCTCACGGTCATACGTGAGCGCTTCAGCGCCCAGCTGACCCGTGCCGACGACGAGTTCGCCGATTCCATCAAGGAGTCCGGCGCGCCCACCGCGTTCGAGGCGCTCAAGGCCGTCGTGCACGGCGGGCCCTTCAGCGACGAGAACCACGCCTTCCAGTACGGCTACGCCTTTGAGCGGCTGTGTGACGTGACCGGTTCCTTCCTCAACAACAGCAGGTTCACCCCGCATCGCGGTGACTGGCTGTCCGTCGTCGACGAGGGCATGGCCGCCATGGGCATCACCGCGGTGTCCGTGGAAGATTTCTGGCTCGGCTCGCTGCCTAGCCCTTTGCCGCGGACGCATGTCCTTGACTGTGGCCAGTGGACACACGAGCAGTGCACCAAGGCACTGGAGCAGTTCGAGGCGGCCAAGCAAGCCGTCGACGCCTCGGGGCAGGCCCCGCCACTGGAACCCGAGGTCGTCGAGGCCGTCCTCCAGTGCGTCGGCTGGCTGCGGCACGCCGTGGCCCGGCCGGGCCACGGCGTCATCGGCTTCCGCTACTAGGGCCGCGGGCCCAGCCTGGCGACTGACCTGTGTAGCGCTTCGAGCCTCCGGTCAGCGAGAGCGGCGGATCATCACGGTGAGGACCGGCGAGGCTGCTGAGGGCTGGCTCTGCCCGATGTCCTCGTATCCCCACGACCGGTACAGCGCGTGGACCTTTCCGTCTCCGGCAGCCTTGTTGACCATGAGGGTTACGTACGGTTCGTCGCGGCTGGCGAGCAGGGCATCGTGGATGCGCCGCGCGGTGCCGGTGCCTCGCCACGCGGGGCGCACTCCGATCTCTTTCAGGGCCACGGCCGGGCGCTCGGTGTACTGCGCCGCCGGCGTTGGGCTGGTGCGCTGCCAGTACCGGTCGCCGTGCTCGATGGTGTTGCCGTAGGCGTAGCCGATGGGCTGGCCCTCCGCGTAGGCGAGGACGGCCACGAACCCGGGCTCGGTGCCGTGCCGGTCCAGGCGTTCACCGAACACGGTGACGGCATAGTTGGGCAGGTGAAGTAGCGGGGCACGTACCTCGGCGTACACGTCGAGCAGGTCGCCGCGGGAGTCGTCGAGCGCGGTGAATGTGCGGAGGTCGATGGTGGGTGCCGTGGTCATGTCGTAGCCCTCCAGGCGGCGGTGTGCTCGGTCCAGGCGTGCGCGGTGGGGCTGCCTGGCGCGGTGGCGCGCAGCGCAGCCCCGAACTCCTGAAGCATGCGGGAGACACGGGCATGTTGGGTAGCCGCATCCTGCGGCACCGACATCGCGGTGAGGGTGGCGGCGTCCGTATCTCCCTGGGCGAGCTGGGCGTGAGCGAGGCGGCTGATGGTGATCGCCCGGGAGCGGCGCATGTAGGGCCGCAGGGACGCCAGGCAGCGGTGCGCGTGGTACTCGGCGGTGGGATAGTCGCCCAGGGAGAGGTGGGCCGAGAGCGCCAGGGAGTGCAGCTCGGCCTCGTCGTAGAAGGCGAGCAGCCACACGGGCCGGTAGGCCCCCGGGTCGGCGCGGTCCATGGCGTCCCTGGCTTGGTCATACGCTCGGCGCAGGCCGGTGCGGTCCTGTGCGACGCCCTGGATGGCCATCTGGCGGGCCATGCCGAGGGAGGCGAACAGGGGGTCGCGGCGGGTGATGTACAGGTTGCGGGCCACGTCGTTGGCGGCGAATGCGTCGGCGGGACGTCCCATGTGCCGGTACAGACTGCCCGCGTGCGACCAGATGCGGAACTTGATCGCCTGGTCGCCGGAGAGCTCGGCGAGGGCCTGGGCCTCGCGCATGTGTGCGGCGGCCTCGTTGTAGCGGCGGCCGTCGATCGCTGCCCACATTGCGGAGGACCGGAAACCAGCTGCGCACGCGTACAGGTTGCTGCGTACCCGCTGAGTGGCGCTGCCTGAGTTCTGGAGGTTGAGCGCCTCGGTCGCAAGGGCCACGGCACGTCGCTCGATGGTGAGTTTCCCGCCGTGGCGGTGGTCGCTGGCGATGACGTCGGCGAATGTGCGCTGGAGGCGCTCGATGTCGCTCACGCCGATGCGGCGGGTTGCCGCGTTGCCGGGGGCGGCCGCGGCGGCTACGGCCGCAACACCGCCTGCCACGATGGTGCGGCGCTTCATGGGGTCCTCCTGCAGTGGGGCGGGGGTGGTCACAGCCCGGCCCCGCGGCATGAAACCCAAGGCGACCGCAGACAGCCCGGTGACCTCCTCCAGGGCCCTGCGTGTAGCCGCGTTGGGCCAGCGGGCGCGCCCGGAGCGCCACTCCCGCACAGTGCGGCCGTCGAACCTGCCGGGGCGCCCGGTGAGACGTTCCAGGGCTGAATTCAGTTCGCGCGCCAGGCTGGTGGAGCTGTGTCCGTGCTCGCGCATCCACGTCTCAAGGACCACGTTGCGCGTGGTGTCCATGTCCACACGGTAGACCCACACTCACGCACAGTCAGGTAAACGAGTGGCCAAAACCTCCTAGGGGAAACGTCGCGATGGCGATGTCTCGCTCCTAACTCCCCTACCGGCAAACGGCGTTACCTGTTGTGTACGGCCCGTCGGGCCCCCACCCGGGGGCACGGCACTGTCTCCACTCAAGGCGTGATCATGACTATGGCTCCAGCCAGATCGACCGACCAGCCGGGCTTCAACACCACGTTGGTCAACGCCCCGCAGACCGCTGGCGAGGCCCGGCGCCTGGTTCGCGTCGCCTTTTCGGCGTGGGACGTCGAGGAGCACGCCGACATAGCGCAGGTGGTGATCTCCGAGCTCGTCACCAATGCCGTGCGCCACACCGGCAGCCGCTGCATCCGCGTGATCGTCGAACACCCGGCCCCCGACCGTGTGCTGGTCGCCGTCGTCGACACCTCACGTGACCTGCCGCGTATGGGTGCCCCGTCTGCCGAGGGCTTGAGTGGCCGCGGGCTGCTTCTGGTGGACGCGCTCAGCCAGCACTGGGGCAGCACCCGCCTGGGACCGGACGGAAGACGCGGGAAGAAGGTCTGGGCACAGCTGGAGATCAAGCCGCGGGTGGGCGACGAGGTCGAGTACGCCCCCCATTGCCGGGCCGTCCTCGCCGACATCCACAAGGGGTGGCCGATCCTGCGCGGACCGGGCGGCGTGGAGTGGGCGGCCGCCGATCCCGAGGGGCTGCGGGTGACCCGCACACGCGCCGAACGCAACACGGACGCCGAGTCATGACAGGGTGCCCTGCGGCCGAGCCCATCTCTTCGTGCCCTGCCCTGACCATCGTGGTTCTTGGTCTGCTCGGGCTGGTCGGGCTCGCGCCTCCCGCGCTGTTTGTGACCTCGCACGCGCCCGCCGCCCCGCGGTGACGGCCCCCTATCCGGTCATCGAGGCGCTGATGGCCTCGGCATCCCCTCGCCGACCCTGAACTCCCGCTCCCGCAACCTTCACCATCCGAAGTGTCCCGAGACGGCGCCCGGCTGCTGAACGCGAGAGCGGGGCATGGCCGCCCGCGTCGGAGCGGGCGGAACCGGGCCTGGTACGCACGCGCCCCCCGTCGTGGGCGTACCAGGCCTTCACTCAAGGAGGACCCTGTGCCGTTGATTCACGACATGGACCGCCAGGCGGCCGTTGATCTGCTGCACCGTCTGGTCACCGTCGGCGTCGAGTTCAAGCTGGATGACCAGGTGACCCGCAAGAAGCTCAGCCCTGAGGAAATCCGCGATCTCCTGGTCACCGAGCTGCCGGAGCACTCGACCGGCGTCCAGGACGTCGCGCAGGAACTTGTGGATGTCGTCCTGCCGTTGTGCAACAACGAGGCGTCCCCGCGGTTCCTCGGTTTCGGTCACACCGGCGCTGACGTCTCCGCCCTGGCTGCCGGGCTCCTCGCGCTGTTCGCCCAGCAGAACCTCATCAACCAGTCCTTCGCCGCGCCGTCCGCCACGTTCACCGAGATCGCTGTCATTCGCTGGCTGCGTGACCTGATCGGCTACCCGAACCTGCCCGTCGCCGACGTCCGTAACGTCTGGGATGTCGGCGGGGTCACCACCTACGGCGGCACCGGCTCCAACACCATGGCCATGCTCCTGGCGCGGGAGAACATCGCTCCGGGCACCATGCACTCGGGTGTCGCCGACGCCGAGCGGATGCACATCGTCGTCCCGGCCGGGATCGGCCACTACAGCGTCAAGTCCGCCCTGGAGTGGATCGGCTGCGGCGGCCGGATCATCGAAGTGCCCACTCGCGGCTACCGGTACGACCTGCGCCAGCTCGAGAAGACTCTCGCCGAGCGCCGCGAGGAGATCATGTCCGTCGTCGCCTACACCGGCGACAGCCGCACCCACACCGTGGAACACCTGCGCGCCGTCCACGACATCACCCGCGCCGCCAGGCCGGAGATCTGGCTGCACGCGGACGCCTGCTGGGGGCTCATGTGCGCCTTCACGCCCGAACTCGCCACCAAGCTCGACGGCATCACCGCATTCGACTCGGTCACCGTCGACCCGCATAAGGTCATGGACATCCCCTACGCCATGTCCGCACTCCTGGTCCGCGACCCGGCCTCCCTGCGTCTGGTCTCCTCCTACTCGGACTTGATCATGCAGGAGGACTTCGCTTTCGGGCAGGTCACGCCGTTCATCGGCACCAAGGAATGGAGTTCGGTGAAGCTGTGGGCGATGATGCGCGCCCACGGCCGGGCCGGGCTCGCCGAGATGATGCAGCGACGCCTGATCACCACGCGCACGTTCAGCGGCCTGGTGGACGACAACCCGCGCCTGCTGCGGCTGAATGGCCCCGACATGACGGCCGTGGTGTTCGTCTACCTCCCCACCGGTCATGACCCGCAGCGGCCCGACGTCGACCGCATCAACCAGATCAGCCGGCGCATCCACGCCCGGCTCCTGGAGGAGGGGCGCTGGCACTTCCACCAGTTCTCCATCCCCGACGACACCGGCCGCATCAGCCAGGGCGCGGCCCTGTACCCGCTGCGGTTCATGGGCAACAACGGCCGCATCACCGAGGGCCACATGCGCGATGCGCTTGCCTACGTCACCGGGCTGGGCCGGGCCTTGGAGAACACATGAGCACGCTCTTCGCAGAGGCCGCAGCCCTGCACCCCGGCCAGGGCGGATACGCCCTGGCCTACGGCTCCCACGCCACCGCCACTCACGGGCCCCGTTCCGACCTGGACCTGCTCTATGTCGGCGGCCCCGCCCTGCCCATCGACCAGATCGCCCGGCTGACCGCAGAGGTCACACGGCTTCATCTGCGCCACGGCCTCGACCTGGACGAGGAGGTCCCTTACCGGATCAAGCTGTACGCCACCGGCCGGCAGACCGAACAGGCCGCCGGCCTCGAAGGGTTCCCCGCCCGGCCGCAGCCGCTGGCGACCCAGCGCACGGACACGGCCCTGGCCACCGACACGTTCCGGCTCCGCCTCGTCTTCAACGTGCTGACGAGCCCGCACGTGTTCCTCGGCGGCGACGTCACCGTCTACCGCCGGCACATACGCCGTGCCGAGCGCTCGGCCGCGCTGCTCGCCCTGGCCTTCACCTCCCCGCGGGCCATCACGGTGGAACAGGCCCTCGCCGCCCTGTGGCGCTCACCCGCAGGAGCGCAGGGCAAGGACTTCCTCGGCTACCTGCACGCCGCGCACCTGCGCTCGGTCCTTGGCCGGGGCTTCGCCGAACTGGCCGCCGCGCGCCTGGCCTACCCCGACGGCGGGCGCTGGCAGCAGACAGCTAGCTCCATCCCAGCCGGTAACTGATCCACGCGCGGCCCGCGACGGCTGCCCGACTGCGGTACTCCCGCAGACCGGGCGGCTGCTCGCGGGCCGCACCGCGCTCCCAGATCCCGCACAGACCGACCGCGAACGCCGTGATCTGCTCAGGATCGGCTTCCTTCCACGCGGGCAACACCCCAAGGAGCTGCTCCGCGGCCGCGGGCTCCCACCCGGACATAACCAACTGCGCGCACACGTAGGCCGGATCAACCCACGCAGCGCCCCGCACGGCCGCCGCCCAGTCCACCACCAGCACCCGGCCCCCGGCGGCAAGGAGCATGTTGTCCGCCCGCAGATCGGCGTGGACCAGCGTGTCCCCTGCCATGGAACACCGCTCCTCCCACCACACCAGCTCGCCTCCCCGCTCGGCCCATGCCCCGCAATCGCGCCATCCGGTGAACCGGGACGGCGCATCGGGGAGCCCGGCCGGGCACTGCGTAGCACTCAGCGTCTCCAGGACGCCCATCACCTGCGCCACATCGGACGAGGACGGGTGCAGCTGCGGGTGGCGGCCCGCCACACTCTCGAATCCAAGGACGCTCCACCCCTTCACCCCGAGCGACCACCGCAGCGCCGGGGCAGGGACCGTCGAGGGGAGCAGTTCGTTGGTGCGCCGTTCGGCATGCATCATCTCGGTGATGCCCGGGTGATCTGGCCCCACGGCCTTGACGAACACCTCATCACCCGATGCCAGCCTCAGGGTTGCGGCTGTGCCCGGCGTAAATCCCCCCACGGCAGAGGACGACGAAACCACCGACGCACCGGCCCGCGCCTCAACGGCGAACCGCACAGCGCCGGGAAGCTCACCCCACCCAGGGCGCGGGGCGAAGGACAAAGTCATGGGCACCAGCCTACGGAGTTCCCCGACGACAAAAGGACTTCCAGTGGTTGTGAGAGGTCGTTTCATCCTGTTGTTTCATCCCTGGATGCGGCTTTGGTGTGCCGGTGTCGGGTCGCGCCAGGAGATGGTGCTCTCGCCGGTGAGGCGGCGGGCCATGAGGTCGGTCATGCGAGGTGGATCATGGCTTCGGAGCGATGCGGCAGGGTCTCGTAGTCGCGCGCCAGGCGGCGGTGGAGCATCAGCCAGCCGTAGGTGCGCTCCACCGCCCACCGCTTCGGGATCGGGGTAAACCCCTTGGCCCCGGGGTTGCGTTGGACGATTTCAAGGTCGACGCCGAGGGTGGCGGCGTGCTCGATGAAGTGCTTGCGGTAGCCGCCGTCGACCCACACCTTCCGTAGGCCGGGGTGGTCGGCGGCGGCCTGTTCCAACAGAGCGCGGCCTGCGGCGGAATCCTGGACGCCGGCCGCGGTGACCAGCACCGCCAGGAGCAGGCCGAGGCGGTCCACATACAGGATTGCATTCATGATCTCGCGCAGGTCATGCCGAGGCGGGCGTCCGAAGTCCAGGGCCCGGCCGCGGCGCTCGAAACGCCAGGCGGACAGCACCGGCTCGATCAACTCCCAGCGGGCATCGGACAGATCACTCGGATACGCACGGCGTTCCCTCATGACCTCGGCATACCGCCGCCCGGGGGCGTGCGCCCAGGCGTGCGTCCTGGGAAAGCGAAGCACGGAACAGACCGGGGCGTCCTGGAATGAGACAGACGTAAGCAGCCCTGCGCCTCATTCGTCACACCACCCGCCTCGCCAGAAGAAGCAGCCCCTCCAGCCTCATCAGCAGCACATCGAGCGGCAGACCAAACCAACTCAGAACACTGCATTCAGAAGGAAAACGACCTCTAAGGGACAAGATCGGCGTCCCCGCAACAGCACTACAGGCACCACAGGAAAAGGCCCACACAGCGCAGAGCGCCACCCGCGGTGACTTCCGCAGCTGCCAGACGGCAACGAGACCACCGTCGGCTGCGGGGAATGCGGCGGGATGGGCGAGGTCGGCTCACTCGCCGACAACGAGGACAACGCGCAAGCCGGCGGACGGACAGCGGCTATCCGACATCCGGCAACTGCTCACCGCCGGGCAGCGGGGGCTTGTCCTCCCGCCGCCTAGCCTTCTCCACATTCACCTCCCGGAACTTCGTCAGCTCCGGCCACA
Source organism: Streptomyces sp. NPDC054872 (assembly GCF_053610705.1). Taxonomy (NCBI): domain Bacteria; kingdom Bacillati; phylum Actinomycetota; class Actinomycetes; order Kitasatosporales; family Streptomycetaceae; genus Streptomyces; species Streptomyces sp. NPDC054872. Next base: position 17,792 of record NZ_JBSGYY010000041.1, read on the forward strand.
GGTCCGGCAACGGCTGCCCAGGGCAGACCAGCGCATGCTCGATCCGGCACCGCTGCTCCGCGACCGGCGGACACACGCCGTACACCGTGACCCGACCGCGCGATATCTCGATCCACCGGCGCTCCGGCGGCACCGTGTGTGCCAGAGGCCGCAGCACCGGCTCCAGCAAAACCGGCTCGGGCCCGAGCGTGTCGACCTGATCCTGCGGCAGCCGGCAACGCGGGCACGTCAGCTGCACACGGGCCGTCCCGCGACTTCGTGATTCCCCCATAGCGTGAGAGTGCAGGTCACCATCCTGTTCGACACGGCGCGAACCGGTCGGGGATTATGCGGCGTCAGGAAGCGGAATATGCACAGGAGTTGAAAGCCGGACCACCCTGACCCTCGGGGCGCAGCAGCGACGGCCGAGCAGGCGTTGTAGACGGGGCGTCATCCACGCCTCACAGCAGAGCGGGCCCCGCCACGTACTCCCACACGCCCCAGGGATCCGGAATGCCAGCTCGCCGACAGCCTTCGGCATACCACCTCCACGACCTGCCAGCCCGTCGCGTTGTCGTCACCGCGACCGTCGCTTTCCCGCCCGAGCTATCTGCTCGGCGGCGGCCGGTTCCACTGGGCGCGTGAGGTTACGGAGAGGGGTGAGAGCTGCCCTCGATCGATACGGTCCTGCCAGGTGTCCAGCACGAACTCCGTCACCGTCACCGTTCTGTTCAGCGCGAACCGGGCACGGCGCGGCAGCGCCGGACTTGGTGGGCGCGCCCGTGATCGAGTCCAAGCTGATTGCGTAACTCGGCCGGACCCTGCACTGTCGTAGTGGGTGTGCGCAGAATCTTGACCACCGTGGCGCTGGCCTTAGCGTGGTCGGCCACGGCGTCGGCGTTCAGGCCCAGCAGCGTCGTGACTGGCAAAGCCCCCACCGTCCTTGGGTAACTTTCGCCTTGTCTGGGGTCAGCGTTTCTCCCCCATGGCGGTGCGCAGCCAGTCCAGAGGCGTTTGGGCCAGCAGCTCGTCAGCCAGCTGCCGCCCAGATGCCGTGACGATCCGCGCTCGGCTGTTGTCGATCCACCGCTGAGCGCTGGCGTATCCCTGGCTCTTGTATTCCAGGCCCTGGAGCATGCACTCCAGCTTGTCGGCGTCCCGCGCGCAGATCGCTTCGGGGGATTCTTTGGCCTCGTACTCGGCGACCACGGCGCGAACGGCGGTGCGCAGGATTTCGGGCATGCCAGCTGTCTGGTCCGCGGTCACCGCCTGTGCGTCCCCTGGCGCGGCGTACTTTTTACCCAGGTGGTTGACGTCGCCAGTGCGTGTCTCCTGGGAGTCGTGCCACACGGCCAGGTGAGCAGCGCGGGCCGCGTCGGCTCCCTCAAGCGTCGCGATGACCGAGGCGATGACGGAGGTGCGCCAGGCGTGCTCGGCCACGCTCTCGGGATCCCGAACGCCCGCCATCCACCAGCCCGTTCGGCGCGCCGTTTTCAACGCGCCCGCCTCCCACAGGAAGTGGGCAACCTCTGTCAGGTCCTGATCAGCCACGGTGTCCCCTTTTCACGCCTCGGCGAGGCGGATTGCGTACCGGATGCCTTCCAGCTCTCGCCGGGCCTGCGGGGAGAGCTGCAAGTCATCCAACATCACAGGAAGCCGTTGCCGTAGAGCGGACCTGGCGGCGGATGGGACGCGGAGCAAGTTCGGGCGGGTGGCCAAGAGCGCCCACAGCGTGTGGACGTTGAGATCGAAGAATCCGTGCCGGGGGGGTGAGCCCGCGGACGAGGTGGTCTAGCAGACGGTCGCCCTGCCAGGGGCCCGGCACCGGCGAGGCGATGAAGTCGTCCGACAGCTGAATGTGCGGCGACTCTCCGATCCAGTACGCCCAATAGTTCAGGTTCGCTGCTTCGGCTGTTTCCTCGTTTCCGAGAGTGCGCGTGATGAAGTGCGTCATACGGCTCCGATCGCCCTGGCGGGCTTCGACGACGGCGACGGAACGGGAGTTGAGCCAGCGCGTCACCCAGTCGCCTGGACGTTCGAGTTTCTGCTGGTGGGCCAGCCAATCGGAGGTGTCGGTGTTCCCGTCGAAACCCGCCAGATAGAGGGCTTGGCGTCGGAGCAGGAAGTCCCCGCCGCCGCGGGCCTGTTCAGCCGTCTCTCGCATGCGGGTGAAGAACCGTGCACGGTCCTGGGCCGGAAGTTCGGGGGCGTCGGGTACAGGGCCCCTTCGGGGCCGCGGCGGCTTGGGAAGCTCCCGCACGGATGTGGGCGCTACACCATTGAGCGGCCAGGTCAGCACCTCGACGAGGTCCCGCTGCATCACCCAGGCTCCCAGCGGGCTCGCCTCGGTGGGTTGGCTGTCATCGAGGGCACTGGCCAGGAGTACATCAGCTTCCATGGCACGTTCGAGGGCTTTGAGGAGTGCCGGGGTCGTACCCATGCGCATCAGCCTGTGGCGGTGTACGAGCATCTGTCCCGCAGGCACGGACGTGAGTGGCCGGCGCCCGGACTCCCACCCGGCGATGGTGTCTGGTGCCACGCTGAACGCTTCGGCGAAGCCGTCCTGAGTGTGGCCCAGCTGTTCGCGCATCAGACGGAAGACGTAGCCGGAGACCAGGCCCGCACGGCAGCGATCGGATGTTCCCTGACCCCCGGTCAGGGCTGGCCGCATCTGGTGCTCCATGACACTCCCCTGCCCGCATTGCGGCGGGCACTTACCCGTACCTGCGGTCACTTCTGGCGACGATCACCACTGCCTACGGTCAAGGGGTGATGTCTGGCAACTCAGCGTAGTGGGGGTGGTGCCGCCGTGGACTCCGTAGACCGAACCTCGATGCCGCCCAGAGAAGGGGACCGGCTGAGGGGCCGGGGTGATCAGCAGGTTGACGGCGCGATCGCTCAGTGGCTCGCGAGCGCCCAGCCAAGCCCCGCCCAGGCTTGGAGCCAGTGGGCAGAGGTCGGCGTCGCCCTGCTGCCCCTGGGCCGCGCCTACGATGCGGCACGCCTGCCCGCATCCCTCGTGCACGCAGCCGTGGCAACCAGCCACCCGGAGCAGGTCGCCGAACGCCTGGACAGCCGGCTCAAAGGCCCGGTCATCTACGACAAGCGGACGAGAGGCGACACCTACTACATCCTGATCGAACACCGCCAACATCCGGCGTGGGCGCACCATGACCTCGCCCCGCTCCTTGGACCAGGCACCTACCTCGGCATCCCCACGCCGGCCCGCACAAAGCCGCCCCTCCCGTACTGGGCAGTGCCGCCACGTCGTCCCGGCCATCTGGCCACCGCCGAAACCGTCGCCCTGCTGATCGCCATCGGCCGCGCACAGCTGGCCCCGCCCCCCCAACGCGACGAACCCCCTCGCACAAGCCGCCTACCAGGCACAGCTCACACACGTGAACACCTGCGGACGCTGCCGCAACCAAGCACCCTGCGAAGAAGGCCGAACAATCAGACGAACCCTGCAAGCAGCCCGCACCGCCGCCGCCCCTGCCCCGCCCCGCCGCCACCCTTAAACCTCGCAGCGATTGCCAACAGGGTTGCTGCGGGAAGGGGCGGCCGCTTTCCGATGAGCGCCGAGCGGCCGCCCACCCCTCTGTCGAAGAAACGCCTGGATCCGGTGCCGGAGTCGTTCTAGGGGAAAGTTGCACGGCACGCGGGCGTGCCCGCGCACCCAGGACAGCGCTGAGAGTTCGTATCCCTGCCTCAGTTCACTCGTCCGAGACCCCCCTCGCTGACTGTGGTCAGCGAGGGGTCCATTACGCCCCCGGGCCGGGGCCTGGCACCCCGAGCCTCGGACATCAGGCCCGGGTTCCGCAGCGGCAAGGACAGCTGCCTATCGGCCTTCGGGCGTGCGGGCCTCCCCTTCCCGGCTCGGTTGCCGGCCGTCAGACCCGCCACGGGGGCCCTCGGACAGGCCCATGGTGGCCTTCGGTGATGAGGTGCCGGGTTGCGGTGTCAGGAATGGCCGCGGACAGCGGATCGTCTGGGCTCCGCGTCCGTTCCGGGCTGCGGCACAATTCGCGACAGGGCCGCGGGGCGCAGTGCCCAGTGCACGCGGAACTGTTCCAGGATCTTGCGGGCACTGTGCGGGGATACGGTCATCTCCAGGCGTGCTTCGGCCAGTCGCTGGAGGTCAGCGGATGCTTTGTCCGTGCCGGTATAGGCCGCTTTGCGGGCCGCGAAGTTACGTCCCGCGAACACTTCGAGCAGGGTGCCGATGAAGTAGAGGTAGCAGGAGAACTCCTCCCACCGCTGGGCAGGTTCCCCGACGGGATCGGTGGCCTCGGGGTGGGGAGGGTGCCCTGCGTGTGCCAGGTGCAGGATGCGCTGCTCGAGTTCGGGGTTGGCCCGACTGGAGTCGGCCTCGCGGATCAGGGTGATCAGGGTGTGCAGGTCGTGCACGGTCTGCGCGGTGGCGGCGGAGTCGTCGTGGCGGGCCAGTAGCGCGCGAAATCCGGCCAGGGCCTGCGCGGCCTCCTCCCACAGCACTTCACGGGCGAGCACCGCCAATCCGGGCTGCCCGGTGCGCCGGTGAGTCTCTGTCACCTTGCGGGTGTAGCGGATGAGGTCGCGAGGGAGCCCGCCGGACAGCGCGTGGACGAGTGCGACGAAGGGGTCGGTGAATCCCGGGACCCGCATCTGCAGCAGCGCGCTGGACTCCTCCAGGGTGCGCGCCTCGATGACCAAGACGTCCTCCAGCGAGCTGTCGGTGACGTCGCGGGTGGGCAGTCCGCGGCGGATGAAGGCTGACCCGATATCCTCCGACACCGATAGGACGAAGTACACGCGCGGTACCTCGAAGATGGCCTTGATCTCGGCGAGGAACGCTCGTGCCTGCTCGCTCGAGCCCAGCCGGTCGAGCTCGTCGATGCCGACGAAGACCTTCCAGTTGTCCTGGCGCTCGATGGCGCTGATGCGTGACAGCAGACTTCGGAACTCCCACACCAGCTCCGGGTAGGTGAAGGTTCGGGAGCTGCTGCCGCTGGTACGGCCGAATCCCAGGGTGAGCGCGCGGGCCGACGCGCCGAGCGAGGTCGAGGTGCCAACGGTCTGGATGTGCTGCAGCAGATTCAGGTAATTGTGGCAGTCGTGCACCAGGCGCCGCACCGGCCGTCCGGTGAACCAGCTCCTCGGATCGGCCCACCACAGCAACAGTGCCCCTACCGCGAGCAGCACGAGTCGGGAGACCACGGGATGCTCCTGCCATGCGGTCAGCGTCCACTCCCACAGACCCACCGCCCACCCCGCGGCAGCGGGGTGAGCGGACTGGTAAACGGTATCGAGGAGAGCGCGGACTTCCCTCTGGATCGCCAGGACAACCAGGCCGACCCCGGCCAGGAGCTGGGCCCAGCGACGGACCGAGTGGTACAGGCGCTGGGGCCGGTGGACTGCACGGGCCCGCGAGCGGAACAGAAACGGGGTACGCGGGCGGCGGCCGTACAGGGTGAGGTAGTCCCGGCACACCGACTGGAACAGGGAGAGCAGGAACTCCTCGGGGCGGTAGTTGGCCGGCGTCTGAACGATGGTGTGGAAATGCAGTTTGGGAAATGGGCCGAGCCGGCCCTGGCACGCCTTCTTCAGCAGGGTGCTCTTGCCAACGCCCCGAGGGCCGCAGATCGCGATCGCGCCGCCGCTCATCTGGTCGAGCTTGCGCTGCAGCGTGGCCTCGGCTTGCGTCGATATCCAGTATCGGGAGTTGCCGGCGTCGATGAGACCGTCATGGCTGCGGGCCACCAGCAGTGACTCGTGATCAGGCCCGAGCAGCGCCGTCATCTCACGCCTCATGATCGGGTCCATTGTCTTCTTCAGCTTGACGAGCGCCCACCAGCCCAGTCGCACCTCGGTGTCGGCCGCGCAGGCGGCCCACAGCACGCCGTACAGGGCGGTCTGCATCTGTTCGACGAAGTTGCTCCGATTGTCCGCGTCCCTGAACTCCTTGACGCCGCAGTAGCCGATAGGCCAGATAAGGATCGTGGCGTCCACCCACCAGGGCACTGCGAACACAGCATCAACCGGCCAGTAGACGAGGGCCACCAGGAACACGAGGGACAGGAAGAGCGTGGCGCGGCATCGCTCCCTGGACTCGACGAGACTTTGGCGCAAGGAGTCGACGCGGGCCGCCCTTAGGCGCAGATCGAAGTAGGAGGGATCGGCCCGCAGCACTTCGCAGATGATCCGGGGCTGGTCGAAGGCCTGCCGCAAGTGCTCGTCCGTGACCTGCGGACCGTCCAGGCCCAGATATGCCCGGATCTCTGGGTGCTCGATCGATGCCGTCACGGCACGCTCATACCAGGGCCGGATCCGCCGGGGCTCCAGGTGCCAGATTCCGCTCGGCATCCATGCCTTCCTCTGAGCAGCGAGCACATCCCGCGGCCCGAGAACGACGGGAAACCTTAAGGTGCCGACACCTGATGTCCCGTACGGCACCACTGGACCGAGGCAGCATCGTAGGAGCCATCGTGCGCAACAGGGCCCGAGATCAGGAAAGTTGACGCAAAGTCGCTGGTAGCAGCTGACGGTCGCGGCATCTCATGGATGCGGCCCCTCAAGGTCCGGCGGCCGACACGGTCGGCGCATGCCTGCCATCGAGGAGCAACTGCACCAAGGAGAGGGCAACGTGGCCGGGCGGAACATGGCATACCTGCGCAGACACGAGGTGGAGAAGCTCCTTCACCTGGAGAAAGGCGAGCTGGATCGTCTGCTGGAGGATGACGAAGACTTCCCTCAAGGGTCCCGGGAACATCACGACCCGTTCGAACTGGCACTCGACAAAGAGCCCCCCGTGACGTGGGACGGCGGCGCGGTCTACATCTGGGCCGCCCGCTCCAGCCGTTTTCGTGAACGAGGAGCCGTGCTGCTTGCTCCGTCCCTGCGCACACAGCCTGTCGCTCCCGGCAAGTGGCTCGGATTCCAGCCCACCTCACAGGGCCCGGCCATGGACTGGGAAACAGACCTCGGTGTCATACGCATCGTCCACACCACGCGTCATGGCGCGGCCTGCGCCATGGCCGAAGAACTGGCCGAGGAGGCCGGCACCCAGGGCGTCATCACCGTATGCGCCCTGTTCGGCGACATTGGATTCTCGGGACCGGCCCTGATCGCGGCCGACACCGCGCAGCCGTCCCTGGAGTACGAAGCCCAGTGGGGCCTCGTCACCCGGCTCGTCGGCCAGCCGCTGCCCTGGTGGCCCCACGCGCTGCGGCGCTCCGACGTGATCAGCCAATGGTCGCCGGGCGCACCCGTCACTCTGGCTGAGGTCCTGCCGGACGAGAAGGAGATCACGCTGCGGCAGGCAGCCACCGTCCGATGGCCTGACGGCGCTGCCAAGACGGCACTCGTGGATCTGGCCAACTCCCTGCGCAATCAAGACATCAGCAGCCTCGCCAGGGAGATTCACATTTTCAGCGAGGACGGTGGGCATCCTCACGGCGACCCGCTCCTCATCGCCGCCCGGCACCGCACCGAGGGCTATCCCCTGCCCCGCACCGATGACCGTGACCTGCTTGCCGCAGGCTGGCACACCATCGCCTCCAGCCAGCTCTTCGAAGCCTACGAACCCATGCAGATCGGCTTGTACTACGCATCCGACCTCCTGCCGTTCGGCCCGCACACCACCGTGCGCTCCCGAGGACCCGCCGCGCGCCGATGGGGGCAGCAACTCACGGCGTGCACCCCCACCGCCGTGCACGCCGTGCTTGCCGATGACGCCCAGGACGTGACCTTCTACACCGACCACACCACCGGCATTCCCGTCGTCCGCAAGGGACCCTCCCGCGACGGCTCCTGGGTCTTCCTGGCCCCCCTGCAGCTACCGGAGCAAGGAGCCCAGCTCGAGTCCGTGATCCTGGAAGACACCGTATGGATACAGACCACGGACGGCCGGATTCATCCCGGTCCGTGCACCCATGGGGCTCACCTGTGGTGGGGCCCCGGCGGAGGGGACCGGCCAACGGAGGCCGCCTGGGTCATCTCCCAGCTCATGGACGACATCAGTACACACGTGACCCTGACCGACCACTGGCGCCACGCCCCCGCCGGCCTGACAAAACTGCTCAACCAAACCCGGGCGCATGGCACGGAACTCCCGCGGGCCGAACTCGAACACGCCCGAACGCAACAAGCCGACGACACCCCATAGCCGACGGTCCACGCCGCCTCACAAGAGAGCACCGCCGGCGGGAAAGGGACCGCCGGGACGATGGGCCGGGTCCAGGTCCTTGACCAAGCGCTGAACCGTCGCTTGGGGCAGCGACGCGTCGGCCTATTGGCCTTACCGGCCGGTGAACCACGCGGCGCCGCCGCACATGCCGGCCGCGGCGCTCGCCAGCGCCAGCAACCGGTACGGCAGGCGCTGCACGATTACGTGCACGCCACCGACGTGCAGTTCGAAAAACGGGCGAGACGCCTGTGCGGCGGAGCCGACCACTGCCCGCCATGGCCGTGGTCGGCGCGTCCGTCGCACCGTAGGCCCTACGTCTGCGACCTGGTGTGCGGAGTCCGTTGAGGTGTGGTTCACCAGCCAGACAGGCCCGGCGCTGCCGTGTCGACCTCCTCCGCGATCTGTGCGGTGATCAGCGGGATCTGCCGGTCCCAGTAGAAGTGGGCGCCAGGGAAGAAGTGCTCACCGATCAGCCGGTCGGCTCCCTCACCCCAGGCGCGCAGTTGTGCGCGGCTGACGACATCGTCGTCCTCGCCGCCGAACAGCGAGCAGGGGACAGGGATGCGGCTGCGGTCCTCGGGACGGGGCCGCCATGTCTCCACCAGCTTGAAGTCGGCACGCAGCCGGGGCTCGTAGACCTGCCAGATGTCCTCGTCGTCCAAAATCGCTTGCGGCAGCCCGCCCATCGCGGCAAGGGCCGAGCGGAGCTTCAGCGAGGGCAGGGTGTGCAGCGGAGCACCGCCGACGGGCGGCTGCTCATCAAAGGGTGCCTCGCAGGCGGAGATGCCCAGCCACACAGGCAGGTCCAGGCCACGCTCGACGAGCTGGAGCGTCATCTCGTACGCGGTGAGCGCGCCCATGCTGTGGCCGAAGAACGCGAACGGGGCGTCCAGCAGAGGATGGATGTCCTTGAGCAGGAACACCGCCAGCGCGGCGGCGTCCTCCCGGGCCGGCAAGCCGCTGAGCGGTCCTCGGCCGGGCGCCTCCAGGAGGCAGATGTCCCAGTCATCGGGGAAGTGCTCGACCCAGTCGGTGTAGGCGAGGTGTGAGCCGCCCGCGTGGTGCAGGACGAACAGCCTGAGTGCGGGGTCGTCGACGGGGCGGGGGCGTATGGCGGCCCTGACGGCGGTGGTCGTCATGGGGTCCTCTCGGTGTGGATCGCGCGGAGCATGCGGGTGAGTACCAGGCCGGTCCCGACCTCCAGGAACTCGGTGTCCGGGTCGGTATCGAGCAGCCGCTCGACGGTCTCGCGCCATCGCACAGGATGATCGATCTGCTCGGTCAGAAGCCGGACCGTGTGCTCGGCGCAGTAGGGCTGCGCGGTGCGGTTGGCGTACACGGAAAAGCGGGCAGCTGCGAGCGGTGTCCGGGCGAGCAGCTCGCCGAACTCGCGGGCAGCGGGCGCCATATGAGTGGTGTGGAACGGCCCTGAGACCTTAAGCGGCCGCACCGCCCGGGCGCCGGACTCCTTCAACAGGACCGCGGCCGCCTCCAGCTTGGCCGCGGGTCCGGCCACCACGGTCTGGTCGGCCGTGTTGAGGTTGGCCACTTCGACCGCTTCCAGGCCTGCGCGCCGCAGCAGCAGCCGGATGACGGCCTCGTCCATACCGATGACGGCAGCCATGGCGCCGTCAGTGATCCGGGCCATCGCGCGTGCGCGGGCGGCCACAAGGCGCAGCCCGTCGGTGAAGCCGAACACTCCCGCCGCCTGCAGCGCGTTGTACTCGCCCAGGCTGTGTCCGATCGCGGCGTCGGGATCGGGATGGCCGTCGGCCCGCAGTGCCGCGAGGGACAGAGCGTTCACCGCGTAGACAGCGGGCTGGGTGAACTCGGTCCGGTTCAACCGCTGGTGAGGGCCGGTCAGGCAGAGGTCGCGCAGCGAGTAGCCAAGTGCGGCGTCGGCCTCGGCCACGAGGTCGGCGAAGCGGTCGAAGAGCTCGGCGCCGCCCATGCCGACGCGCTGCGCGCCCTGCCCGGGGAACATGAGGACTCGGGTCACGGCAGGTCCTTTCGTACGGAGGGGCAGGACGGAGCGGCGTCTCGCGGGGCGAAGCGGCTGTCGGCGGTCTCGTGCGACACGAACCGGCTGTCCGCGAACGTCAGTGCGGGCCGGTCGCTGAGTACACCGAAGGCCTCCGCGCGGCCGACGAACAGCGTGTGGTCGCCGGCCTCGTGGGTGGCGTGGACCGTACAGTCGAACCAGGCGACCGCCTCCATCAGCACCGGAGCACCGGAGAGGTCCGCGGCCCGCCAAGGAAGGCCGGTGAAAGAGGCCGCGCCGGCCGGCCGCGCAGGGTCGGCGAACCAGCGGGCGTCGGCCTCCTGAGTGTCGGAGAGCACGCTCACGGCGAAGGCACCGCGGGCGAGGATCCGGTCGTGCAGCCGCGAGCCGAGGCCGAGGCCGACCATCACCAGATACGGGTCCATGGACACGGTGGTGAAGGAGTTGACGGTCGTCCCGTGCGGTTCGCCGTCCTCGGCCAGCGCAGTGACCACGGTGACGCCGGTGGGAAAGCGGGCCGCCGTGCGGCGGAAGCGACGGCGGGGTGTCTCCGTCTCCTCCGCCCTCGCGGCCGCGGTGGGTGCGGGCGCGCTCACGCGGTCAGCCTCCGCAGTTCGTCCAGCGTGCCGAGACCGTCGAGGACGGTCTTCGCAGGAAGCCCGAAGTCGATGAGACAGGCGGTCTCGTCGACGCCGATCGCGGCGAGGCGCTCGACGATCCGTGCGGCCTTCGGCACGGTGCCGAGCAGACCGCCGTCCTCGAAGTAGCGGTCGAAGGCACGGGCCGCCAGGAAGTCGAGGTCCTTGTCGCGCAGCTTGGCCGGGTCGATCCGGCGGGGGCCGTGCGCCTGGGAGCCCAGAAGCAATCCCACGGAGGTGCGTAGATAGGAGGTGAGGGGTGCGCGCACCAGCTCGCGTACCGCGTCCTCATCACGGTCGAGGTAGGTGTGCACCATGACGACGACATGCCCTCGGGAGCCGTCGGCGTCGGGGCGGCCTGCGTACGCCTCGCGGTAGGCGGCGATCTTCTCGGCGAGTTCGTCGATGTCCTGGCCCAGCAGATGCGTGAGCACACCGGCACCGAGCCGGCCCGCATTACGGAAGGTCTCCACGCCGCCCGCGCTGGTGATCCAGACGGGCAGCTCGGCCTGGACCGGACGCGGGTAGGAGCGCACCCGCCGCGGCTCGCCCGTACCGTCGAGTACCTCGCTCTCCTCGCCGCGCCACAGGGCGCGGACCTGAGCGACGGTCTCCAGGAGGACGTCGCGGCGGTTCTCGTAAGTCTCGGGGCGCAGGGCGAAGTCGGTGGCGTGCCAGCCGGAGGCGAAGGCGAGTCCGGCGCGGCCGCCGGAGATGTTGTCGACCACCGACCACTCCTCGGCGATCCGCACGGGGTGGTGCAGCGGTGCCACGACGCTGCCGGCCCGCACCGCGACACGGCTGGTGACGGCCGCGATGGCGGCTCCGGTGACGGCCGGGTTCGGGTAGAGGCCGCCGAAGGCGTGGAAGTGCCGCTCGGGAGTCCATACGGCGGTGAAGTCATGGCGATCGGCGAAGCGCGCGCCTTCGATCACCAGCTCATAGCGGTCCGCGCTGTCGGCCGGTGCTGTGCTGTCGTTGCCGAAGTAGAACAGGCTGAAGTCCATCGGAACTCTCTGTGTGTCGGTCAAATGCCGGGCCTGGGCGGGGTTACGCCACGTCGGCGGGCTGCTCGGACTTGGCGGACGGCGCCGGCTGCGCGGGCCCGGTGCGCTCCGCGGCGCCGACGGACTGCTCAAGACCGCCCCGCTCCTCGGCTGCTTCGACCGCACGGGAGCGCTCGGCCCAGCGGGCCACAGCCGGGGTCGCCAGGCCGCCGGCGAGCAGGATGCCTGCGAACAGAAGCCAGCCGGGCCAGCCCCAGCCGATGATCACGGCGGTGGTCAGGGCGGGCGTGACGGCGGCGCCGACGCGCTGGGCCAGATTGAACATGCCTTGGTACTGGCCGTGTGCGTCGGCCGGTGCCAGCTCGTACGACAGGGCCCAGGAGCCGGCCGAGTGCAGCATCTCGCCGCATACATGCACCACGGCACCGACCACGAGACACACCGCGGCGACCCAGGCGGGCTGCCCCGCCGACAGCGCGAAGCAGGCGCAACACAGGGCGAGCAGCATGCCGGAGCGGCGCATGGCGCGGGCGCCACCCGCGATGTCCTCGGCTCCCTTGCTCATCCGCACCTGGAACAGCACGCACATCGCCGTGTTGATGAAGATCAGGCCCGCGTAGAGCGACACGGGCGCGTCGGTGCGTTCGGCGATCCAGATGGGCAGGGCCACCGTGAGCAGGGCATCGGTGCCCAGGACCAGGACCGCGTTGAGCACTGCGACGACCACGAAGGGCGTGTCGCGCAGGACATTGCGGCGCTCATCAGGGCGTCCGGCCGCGGCCGCGCGAGCGGCGGGCAGCGGCAGGCACATCAGTCCGGCCGCCACGAACAGGGCGCCGGCCGCGACCAGCAGCCCGCGGTACAGCGCACCGGAGTCGGCCGCAAGAGCGATGGCGCCCGCCAGCGTGCCGAGGGACAGACCGACGTTGATGACCGACTGCAGATAGGCACGGGCCCGTACCCGCTCGGCGGGCGGGAGCGCCTCGGCGATCAGTGCGCCGCGGGCCGCGGCACCGCCCGCGTCCATCACGGCCGACAGGGCGACCACTGCGAGGAAGGAGACGAACTCGCCGGTCAGGGCGTACGCGCACACGGCGATGCCCTGGGCGATGCCGAAGGCGACCGAGGTGTTGCGGGAGCCGAGCCGGTCGGAGAGGTGTCCGGCCGGAATGCTGGCCAGCATGGCGAGGACCGCGGCGACGGTCATGCCGAGACCCACGCGGGCGGAATCGATGCCCACGGCCCGGATGAAGAACAGCACGCTCACCGACAGCAGAAAGCCGTTCGCGACGGTGCGGGCGAGGTTGCTGACCGCGAGCACCCGTACCACGGGCGATGGCGGCTTCAGATCGCGCAGCAGGGCGGCGAAGTTGGTGACCATGCCAGTCAGCTCCCTTCGGGGGTGTAGCGGCGCGTCAGGGCCGGGCGGTCGGTCTTGCCGTTGGGGTTCAAGGGCAGGGCGTCGACGTGCTTGTAGCGGCGCGGCACCATGTGAACCGGCACCTGCTTGCGCAGCCAGAGCATGAGGTCGGTGGCCTTGAGCGGACCACCGGTGTGCACGGCCACCAGCTCGGTCTCGGCCGGGCCCGGCACCGCGAGGACGACCGCGTCGGCGATACCGGGGTGGCGGCGCAGCGCGGATTCGATCTCGCCGAGCTCGATGCGGTAGCCGCGGACCTTGACCTGGTTGTCCAGGCGTCCGAGATGGGTGAGGGTGCCGTTCTCCCAGCGCACTCGGTCGCCGGTGCGATACCAGTGCTCGGCGGTCAGTGGGCCCGCGCCCTGGTAGATCTCGGCCAGCTGTCCACTGCCCGGGGTGTGGGCGAGAAACCGGCCGTGGTCGTCGGCGGGGTCGAGGTACCCGTCGAAGCGCTGCGGGCCGCGGACGCACAGCTCGCCCTCCTCGGCGGGCAGGCCGTCCTCGCCGAGGACCACATGCTCGAGGAAGGGGTAGACGGGGCCGATGGGAATGGTGCCATTCGACGTGGCGGGCCAGTCGGCGGTCTCGGCGGCCAGGCGGAACTCGGTGCAGGCGACGGTGAGTTCGGTGGGTCCATAGACGTTCTCGATCCGGGCCTTGGGGGCAGCCTCGGCCCACAGCTGGGCCTGGCGTTGCGTGAGCTGCTCGCCGATGAAGATGCCGTAGCGCAGTCCGGTGGCCTGGCCCGCGGGCAGTTTGCCGAGGCTCGCCGCGACCGAGACCACGGAGGGCACCGAGAACCAGTGCGTGATGCGCCGGTCCTCTACGTACCGGATGGGCTCGAGGAGTTCGCTGCGCTGCGGCACGACCAGCGTGGCGCCACCGCCCCAGGTGACGAACAGGTCGAAGACCGACGGGTCGAAGGTCAGGTCGAAGGTGTGCGAGACACGGCAGCCAGGGCCCACCTCGAAGCGGTCGATGTTGTGGACGATGTAGGGGGCGAGGTTGCGGTGCTTGATCGGCACGCCCTTGGGGCGCCCGGTGGAGCCGGAGGTGAACAGCACGTACGCCACGTCGCCAGGTGCCGTGGTGCGCTCGGGCAGGTGGGCGGGCACGGGAAGCGCAGCGGTCTGCTCCTCGGACAGCCGCACGACGGTCACCTCGGGCTCGTCGACGGTCAGTTGCGCGGCACCGCCGGCGTCGGCGAGCAACACGTCGGCGCGGGCCAGTTGCCACACCGCGCGGTTGCGGGCGACCGGGTAGCCCGGGTTGAGCGGTGTCACGGTGGCGCCGAGGCGCAGTGCGGCGAGGTAGCCGGCGAATGCGGTCAGGCTTCGGGAGGCGAGCAGCGCGATCCGCGTAGGTGCGCTCCCGCCGTGCGCCGCGAGCAGGGTCGCGGCGACGGCGGCGGCACGCTCGTCGAGTGCGCGGTAACTGTAGGTGGTGCCGAGCACTTCGAGGGCGGGCTCGTCGGGGTGGTCCGCCAGCGTAGCGGCGAACCAGTCGTAGAGCGTGCGGTCGTCTGCCGCCGGGTGGACGGCAGCGAGGGGGTCGGTCATCAAAATCCTTGTTTCGTCAGAAAGTTCATGGGTGGTCTGCTCGGACCGGGCTGTCGCTTCGGTCCCGCGGGAGGCCAGTCAGCTCGCTCCGGCGGCCGTGGTGAGCAGTTCCGCGTAGCCCGGTCGGCGGGCCGCGGCGAAAGCGAGGCTGCTCAGCAGGGTGTCCGCGCCGGGGCGCGGGTCGCGGCCCGCGGCCTTGAGCCAGGGCTGCCAGGCCTGTGCCTCGACACTGGACGCGCCCAGCACGAGCCGGCCCAGGTCCCGGATCGCAAGCGGATCGAGCGCTTCGTTCTCGCGGTCGAGGGCGCGCAGCGCGACGGCCCGCTGCCACGCGCGCTCAGTGACCGTGCGGGTGGGCCGGTCGACGCCGGCGAGCAGGTCGAACAGACGCTGTGTGGTGAGGGTCTCCTCCCCCACCAGGTGATACGCGCGTCCCTCGGACGCGGGCGACAGAGCCAGCTGGGCGATGGCACGGGCCGCCAGGTCCACGGGGCTCACGGCGAGCGGGCGGTCATCGCGCGGGTGGACTCCCGCGGCGAGCGAACCGGCGATCAGCCTCCACAGCGGGTGGTCGGGGTCACACGCTCCGTTGTTCTGCGCGCCAAGGAGTAGACCGGTGCGAAAGACCCGTACCCGCATGCCGTCCCGCTCCGCTCGTTCGGCGAGCTGCTCGCCGACCCAGGCGGCGACGGCGCCGCCGGGCATGCCGGGCCGTAGCGGCTGTTCCCGGCTCTCCTCGATCCGGGCTTGCTCCCCGAGACCCGAACCGCAGGCGCTGAGCGTGGACAGAACCGTGAGGTCCTCGATGCCGTGCTGCCGCATCCAGCGCAGCAGGGAGGCCGTCACCAGCACGGTCTTCTCGCGCAGTTGGTCGTAGGTGCCGGTGAGGCCGAAGGGTGCACAGGTGTGCACCACACGGGTGATCCGGCTCGCGAGCCGCGGGTCGTACGCGGTCCAGTCTCGCTCCTCGACGGCACCCGCGGGCAGCAGAGCCACGCGCTGCGGGTCGGGTTCGGGCAGCGCACAGGCGGCGGCCCGTGCACGCAGCAAGGCGCGGCCCTCGTCCTCGTCGTCCACGGGGACGACGCAGTGGACCAGGCCGTCGGTGCTGCGCAGCAGTTCGTACAGGACGAAGGTGTCCAGGAACCTCGTGGTGCTGGTCAGTAGGGTGCCGCCGGCCCCGGCGCGGGCTGCGGGCGCAGTCGGTGTGCCGAGGTCGAGCGCGAGGTCGGCACCAAGGAGATCGCCACCGTCGCCCGTCTGTGCGGCGGCGGTCGGGGTGCGCAGGATCTCGGCCATACGGCGAACGGTCGCCTCGGCTCCGCCCGCCCGGTAGAGGTTGATGTCCACGCCGAAGGACTTCCGCACGGCTGCCTCGATGCGCATGGCAGTCAGCGAGTCGCCCCCGTAGGAGCCGAAGGTGTCCTCGGGGCCGAGCTGTGCGTGACCGAGCAACCGGCGCCAGATGGCCAGAAGTTCGCGCTCCACGGCGTCGGCACCGGTCGGTACCTCGCTCTCCTGCTCGGCCGGTGCCTCAGTCTGCGGAGCCATCCCGCCGAGCGGAGCCGCGATCGGCGGCAGGGTGTCGAAGGCCCAGTAACGACCGCGGGTGAAGGGGTAGGTGGGCAGCGGCACACGACGGCCTGTGGCTTCGGGCAGCGCCTCCCAGTCCACTGCTGCGCCGCGCTGCCAGGCGGCGGTGAGCGCGGCTTCCAGGTCTTCGGGCCGTACGCCACCGGCGCTGTCCGGCAGCACGTGGCGATCCGGAGCCGGCTCGCCGTGGCCGATCAGGATCGCGAAACGGTCGGCGCGCGGTCGCTGTCCGGGGACGCCGATCTCCGTGCGACCGCGCAGGGCCGCGGCCAGCAGCGCGAGCACCGGGTGGTCGGGGGTGTCGGCGGGCGGCACGAGCACTACCTTGCGCAGGACCTTGACCGGGTCGGTCGGGGGGTGGTCGCGCAGCGCGGCGGCCACGGCCCGCGGGTTGTCCCCGGGGGCTTCGATGACTCTGCGGTAGGCGTGTGCCGTCCGGCCCACCCGCAGGGTGTGGGCTGCGTCGGCGAGCGCCGGGGCACTATCGGTCATCAGGGTGTCGGCCAACTCCTCGGCCAGACACGTCAGTTCTTGCGCGGTGCGGGCGGAGATCAGCAGGCGTGCCCGGTCACGTGCTGGGGCACGGGTGCGCTGTGGCTCGGGCGGCGGGCCGAGTACCGCGGTGGCGTTGGTGCCGCCCAGCCCCATCGAGTTGACCAGGACGTAACTCTCGTCCTGCGGCGCCACCCGGCCCGCGTCGGCGCTGATGGTAAACGGACTTTCGGCGAGCACTCCCGGGTTGCGGGGGCGCTCAAAGAGCGGATGCGGCGGCAGCGCGCCGGTCCGTGCCACCTCGACCGCCTTGATCAGACCGGCGATTCCGGCGGCCGGGCCCGCGTGCCCGATGTTCGCCTTCACGGAGCCGAGCGCGCAGAATGCCGCGGGCGCGTCGGTGTGGTCCGCTGTGGCGCGCAATCCCGCGGTCAGGCCGCGCAGTTCGATCTGATCGCCGAGCGGTGTGCCTGAGCCATGGGCCTCCACATAGCGCAGTTGATCGCCGCGGATCCCGGCGACGCCCAGCGCCGTCTCCACCACGTTGGCCAGGCCCGAGGGGCTTGGTGCGGTGAAACCGGATCGGGCCGCCCCGTCGTTGCCGACGGCGGTGCCGTGCAGCACCGCAACGACGGTGTCGCCGTCACGCAGGGCGTCCGAAAGACGCCGCAGCGCCACGACACCGACGCCGGAGCTGAAAGAGGTGCCGCTCGACCGCGCGTCGAAGGGGCGGCAGTAGCCGTCGGTGGACTGCAGACCACCGGGGTGGTGGCGGTAGCCGAGCAGCGGCTCGTTGACGGAGGCTCCGCCCGCGAGCGCCAGGTCGCACTCGCCCGCGCGCAGGCTGAGGACCGCGTAATGCACCGCGGTCAGCGACGAGGAGCAAGCGGTCTGGACCCCGATGGACGGGCCGCGCAGCCCGAGTTTGTAGGCGACCCGTGAGGGCAAGAAGTCGCCCAGGCCGCCCAGGTGCAGGGAGACGTCGTCGACGGCGCCCATGATCCCGTCGGTGTGGGCGCGAAAGGCCTGCAGAGCGGCCATGTAGGTGCTCGGGCTGCCGCCCGCGAACACTCCCGTGACCAGCCTTCCGCCCGAGGGCGCATGTCCGGCTGATTCGAGCGCCTGCCAGCATGCTTCGAGGAAGATCCGCTGCTGCGGGTCGGTGGCCGCCGCCTCTGCCGGTGAGTAGCCGAAGAAGTCGGCGGCGAAGGCGCCGGCGTCCGGTAGGGACGCCGCCCGGTTGACAAAGTCAGGTGCGTCCAGGGTTTCCTGGCTGAGACCGGCAGTCCTGAGCGCGGCCGGATCGAGGTCGCGGACCGACACCCGGCCCGCGGAGATGTTGGCCCAGTACTCCTGCGGGCTCCAGGCATCGGGGAAGCGGCAGCCGATGCCGATGACGGCGATGGGACCGTCGTGGCTCACGCGGAGTCCTCCTCGAGGAAGGCCACCTGGGCGTCGATGCTGCTGTGTTCGAACAGGTCGGCGGCGTCGAGGTCCCGGCCGGTGAGCTCGGACAGGCGCTCCATGAGGACCATCAGGAGCAGTGAGTCGCCCCCGGCGTCGAAGAAGTTCACGTCCCCGGCGACCTCGGCGCCGTCGAGGACCTCGGTCCACAGGGCAGCCACCTGGTCGGTGAGGTCGACGGGGGGTGCCTGCTGGGTGTCGGAAGCGGGAGTGAGCACGGGGTTCTCCAGATCGTCGGCGAGGTCGGCGGCGGCTTGCGCCAGGTCGGTGAGGAGCCCTTCGGCGGTGGCACCGTCGAACAGGGCGGTGAGGTAGGTCAGGGAGAGGTGGTAGCGGCCCGGTCCACTGGTGACGGTCAGCTCCAGCTCGTACTTGGACTTCAGGCGGGGCGGGGTCACGAACCGTGCGCGGATCGCCTCGCCGAGCGCGGGCGGCTGCGGAGGTTCGTCGGCCGCGGTGAGGTAGACGGGGGTGACGGCGGGCCGGCTGAGGTCCCGGTCGGGCTGCAGCGCTGCGGCGATCAGGTCGTAGGGAGTGTCGGCGTGCCGGTAGGCCGACAGTGCGGACTCGCGTACGCGGCACAGGAGTTCACGCCAGCTCGGCTCGCCGGTCAGATCGGCCCGCACAATGAGGGTGTTGACGAACATGCCGACGGTGGAGGCTCGGGCGGCGCCGTCCCTGGCCGCCCAGGGGAACGTGAACAGGAAGTCACGCTGTGTACCACGCCGGGCGAGTGCCGCCCCGAGCAGGGCGACGCCGAGCATGAACGACGTACAGCGCAGCTCGGCCGCAGCACCCCGTAGCCGGTCGGCCAGATCGGCGGGCAGGGCGAGTTCCCGTCGGTCCGCCTCGACGGTCTGAAACGTGCCGCGAGGCCGGTCGTGCGGCAACTCGATATCGATGGGCGCCTCGCGCAGGGAGGCAAGCAGGTGTTCCAGCGCTGTTGCATCGGGAGCTGCCGGTTCGCGTAGGGCGGCGGGATGACCGGCGTGCGGCAGGTTCGGCTCCGTGCCATGGGTCAGGGACCGGTACAGCTCGGCCACGTCGGACAGGACGAGGTCGAGGGACCAGCCGTCGGAGACGAGGTGATGCACCCCGTACACGAGCAGGGTCCGCTCGGGCCCAAGCTCCACGATCGCGCCCCGCGCGGGGGCTTCGGCGGCGAGGTTGAAAGGGGTCCAGCACACCTTCGCGAGGTATTCCTCGCGCTCCGCCTCGTTCCACAAGGCGGCGTCGGCCGAGGCGACCTGCGGCGGCGGGCCGTCGGTGCGGTAAACCACCCGGCGGGCTCTGGTGTCCAGACGAAAGCGTGAGCGCAGTCCCGGATGGCGAGCGAGGGCGCGGGCGAAGGCCTCCGTCAGAAGCGGACGGTCCACGGGCCCGTCGAACTCCACGACGCCGGGCGCCAGATACGAGGTCCGCACGTTCCGCATCCGGTCCAGGGACCACAGCCGCTGCTGCACGGGGCTCGCGGGGTGCTCGGCACCGGGGTCGAACCCGATGTCGCTGTCACCGGCCGGCGTCGCGTTCTCCAGAGCGCGGGCAAGACCGGCCACGGTGGGATCGGCGAGGAAGGTGCGCAGCGCCACGGGTGTCCCGTAGCGGCGCTCGGCCTCGGTGATGACCCGTACGGCCAGCAGCGAGTGCCCGCCCAGGGTGAAGAAGTCGGCGTCCGGGCCGGGGAGCGCCTCGGGCTCGCAGGGCGCGCTCCCGCGGTCCGCGCCCCGGCTGTGGGTGAGCACGTCGGTCATCAGAAGGGCTGCTCTGCGCTGCATCGGGGTCAGGTCGACGGGTCCGCTCTCCTCGGCCGCGGACAGCGGCCGGTCCCGCCGGGCCGCCAGGGCCTCGAGGTCGACCTTGTCGTTGGCGGTCCGTGGAAGGCCGTCGACCACGTACACCTCGCGTGGCAGAACTGCAGGCGGCAGCCAGCGTTGCAGTGGCCTGACCAGGTCCTCGCG
The DNA here is from genome assembly GCF_053610705.1 of Streptomyces sp. NPDC054872. NCBI lineage: Bacteria > Bacillati > Actinomycetota > Actinomycetes > Kitasatosporales > Streptomycetaceae > Streptomyces > Streptomyces sp. NPDC054872. The sequence goes on from NZ_JBSGYY010000041.1 coordinate 38,068, forward strand.
GGTGGGTGGCTCGGCGCCGGAGGCGAGTTCCACATAAGCCACCAGCACGGGCGGTGATCCGGCGGCGTGCACTGCGGCCATCGCGACGGATGGATGCTCCTCGATGAGGCGGACGACTTCGGTCGGCTCGATGCGGTTGCCCAGAATCTTGAGCTGGTCGTCGGCGCGGCCCAGATAGCCGAGTTGGCCGTCATCGCGCAGCACCACCAGATCGCCGGTGCGGTACATACGGGCTTGCGGACCGGCACCGAACCGCTCGGCGTGCGGGTCGGGCAGGAAGGCCGTGGCAGTCTGCTCGGGCGCCGCGAGGTAGCCGAGCGCCACACCCGGACCTGCCACATACAGCTCACCAGGGACCCCCGGTGGCAGTTCCTCGCCGTGCGGGCCAAGAGCGTACGCACGCATTCCGGGCAGCGGCACGCCGATGGCGGGGGTCTCGTCCGCGGCGGGATCGACCGGTGCGTAGGTACTGTTGCAGGAGGCCTCGGTCGGGCCGTATACGTTGACGATTCGCGCGCCCCAGCGCGCCGCGCACTCGGTGGCGAGGCGCTGTGGCAGGGCTTCACCGCCCGAGTACACGACTCGCAGTGAACTGCCCTGCGCGCCACCAGAGTCGGCCTCCAGCATCGCGTGCAGCAGGCTCGGCGTGAGCGATCCGGCGACCGTGGCGCCCTCGGGACCGCGCACCAGGCTCAACAGGGCGCGCGGGTCACGCCGCTGCACATCGTCGGCGACGACGAGGCGGGCGCCGGCGAGCAGTGTCTCGACGACGTTGAAAGCGGCAGGGTCGAAGGCGGTGCCCGCGGTCAGGAGCAGCCGGTCGTCGGGGCCGAGACCGCAGTCGTCACCCCACCACAGGGCGGTGGCGAGCAGACCGCGGTGCGGCACGAGGACGCCTTTGGGGCGGCCGGTGGTTCCGGAGGTGTAGATCACCGCTGCAGGGTCGTCCGGTCCCGGTGCGGTGGCTGGCGGGGTGAATTCGCCTGGCAGTGTTTGGAGTTCCTCGAGGAGTTGCGGCTTGGCGAGGGTGTCAAGCTGGGCGAGCAGGTCGGCGCCTGCGGCGCAGACGAGGACGGTGTTGGCAGCGGTCTGTTCGAGGATGTACTCGATCCGTGCCACGGGGGTGTCCATGGCCAGCGGCACGAAGGCCGCACCGGATCGCAGCACCCCGACCCATGCGGCGACGAGAGCCGGGCCCCGGGCGGCGAGGACCGGAACGCAGGTTGCGGGACCTGCCCCCTCGGCACGCAGGCGCGCGGCCACCGCACCGGACCAGTCGGCAAGTTCACCCCAGGTCAGGCTGCCGCCCGCACACTCCACGGCGATCCGCTCGGGGTCCGCGGCGGCGAGCGCCGACTCCAGTGCCTCGGCGACCGTGACGGCCGGGAAAGGGGCGGCGGCCCGTCCCACAAGGACTCCGTGCGGCAGCGCGCCGGGAGCCCGCAGCGTGACGGGGAGTTCCTTGACCGGGGTGTTGGGTGCAGCGACGGCCGCGGTGAGCAGCGCCGCGTAACTCTCGGCGATGCGCCGGGCCGTGGCGGCGGAGTAACGGTCGGTGGCGTACTCCACCGTGCCGGCCAGTCCGCCGCCGGGCGCGTATTCCAGGACGAACGAGAGGTCCTGCTTGGCCGTGCCGGTCGGCAGCAGTTCGGGCGGCGCCCACCGCCCGCCGGTGCTTGCGGCTGGGGCGTTCTGCAGGATGAAGCCCACGTCGGCGAGCCCTTCGCCGCCGAGGCGCGCGGCGAGTTTGTCGAAGGGAATCCGCTGGTGCGTCAGGACGCGGAGGGCCTCTGCGCGTGAGTCGGCGCACAGCCGGTCGAACCCGGCCTCGGGGTCGGGAGCGCACAGCAGCGGGACGGCGTTGACGAAGAACCCGATGAGGCCTTCCACATCGGCGCTCGGCCGGTTCGCCGCGACGGTGGAAAGCAGGAACCGCTCCCGACCGCTCCACCGCTGGACCACGGCCTGGAACGCGGCGAAGAGCACCACGAAGGGCGTGACCCTCAAGGTGCGCGACAAGTCCGTCACGGCGGACGCCAATTCGGCGGGCAGCGTGAAGCGGTGCTGCGCCCCTTCCCGGTCACCCTCCAATGCCCGCTGCCGCGGCTGGCACGGGCCGAGCGCGAGGTCACGGCCCGCAGCCGGAGCCAGGGCGAGGGCCCGCTGCGCGACCAACTCCTCAAGTAGGTCTTCCGTCGAGGCTTCCCGCTCCCTTAGGGCGAACTGCGCATACTGCACAGGGAGCTTGGGAAGGTCGATCCGGTCCGCGTTGGCCAGTGCCTGCTCGTACGCCGAGGCCAGGCCCTCGTAGAGGGCGGGCAACGACCAGCCGTCGACGGCGATGTGATGGATGTTCAAAAGCAGGGTGCCGTGCCCGCCGTCCGCGTGCTGCCATGCGGTGGCGCGCCACGGCGCCTCGCTTCCCAGCGCAAAGGGGACACGAGCGCGGCGCGCCACCTCGTCCGGATCCGGTGCCGCGGCGGCGACCACCTCCAGCGGCACGGGACCGGGTGTGCCGACGACCTGCACTGGGCAGCCGCCGCGCATCGCGTACGTGGTGCGCAGGATCGCATGCTGTGCAGCCAGTGCTTCTAGCGCACGCGCCAGAGCGGGGAGGTCGATCGGCTCATGCCAGCGGGTGAGGAGGGGCACGTTGTAGACAGGGGATTCGGGGGCCGCCTGGTGGATGAACCAGAGCCGTTCCTGGGCCTGCGAGAGGGGGGTGCCGGTGACCTCGCGGCGTGCGGGCGCCGGTGGGCGCTCAGGCGCCATCAGTGGTTCTCCTAACGATGGTTCAGGGCAAGTGCGGCAATGCGGCGGGAGGGCTGCAGGGCCGATGTACGGCCGTTCGCCGGCACGCCCACATGGCGGTCCGGCCCGTACGGCCAGATCCGCGGCTGGGCGATGAGATGGGAGCCCGCGGCCGGGAAAGGTGGCGGACGTCTGTGCTTGAGGGCTGGTCGGATTCAGACCTTCGAGGCTCGGCCCAGCTGGTCCGCCAGCTCGGCGAAGCTGGGCGTGAGCAGCACGTCGGTGGGGTCGAGGCGGATGCCCAGGCGTTCACCGATGCGGAACGCCGCCTGCGTCGCCAGGATCGAGTTGCCGCCCAGGCCGATGAAGTCGTCGGTGGCCTGCACGGCCGACGGGCCGGGAAGGCCGAGGAGTTCGGCCCATACTTCGGCGAGGACCGTACCGGCCGGGTTGGTCGCGGCTGGCTCTTCGGCAGCCGCCGGGGTGGTCACGCCAGCTTCGGCGGCCTCGGCCAGCACGGACTTGATACGGGTCCGGTCGGCCTTTCCGGTGGAACCCATCGGCAGCTCGGCCAGCGGCACCCACAGGGCGGGCAGCATATAGGCGGGCAGCCGCTCCGCCAGTGCTGCGGCCAGCTCTCCGGCTGCCGCCTCCCCCGATACCGCAGGGCGCAGGAAGGCGCCCACCAGGCGGGCGGTGTGCCCCTCGCCGTGCTTCTCGACGAAGGCCGCCTCGATCCGGCCGGTCGCGACGGCGGCCTGTTCGATCTCCTCCAGTTCGATACGGAAGCCGCGCAGCTTGACCTGCCGGTCGGCGCGGCCGACGACCTCGTACTGACCGTCCGGCAGCTGTCGAACGCGGTCACCTGTGCGGTAGATGGTTTCGGTGGCGCCATCGTGCGCCGTGTACGTGACGTAGGAGCGACCGGTGCGCTCGGGGTTGTGCAGGTAGCCGCTGGTCACCGAGGGGCCACCAACACAGAGTTCACCCGTCTCGCCGGGGGCGACAGGGCGCATCCCTTCGTCGAGCACATGCAGCGCCACGCTGCGCACCGGCTGCCCGATCGGGATCCGGGTACGCCCCGCCAGCGTTCGCGGTGTGCAGGTGAACGTCGTGACGAACACGGTGGTCTCAGTGGGCCCGTAGATGTTGAGCAACAGTTCGGGCCCGCCCGCGGCGAGCACACGTTCAGTAGCGGCCAGGTCCATCTGCTCACCGCCCACCAGGAGTTGGCGCAGGGAACCGAGCGCCGCAGGAGCTTCGCGGGCCACCATATGGAAGAGCGAGGTGGTCAGCAGCGCGGTGGAAATGCGTTCGGAGACGAGGAGGCCTGCCCATCGCTCGAGGTCGGTCTCGACGACGGTGGGCAGCACGATCAGCGGTGCTCCGGTGGTCAGGGCGCCCCAGATCTCCCAGGTGAATGCGTCGAAGGCCGGGTTGGCGAGCTGCCCGACTCGGTCGCCGGAAGTGATTGCGCCGGGCTGTGCGGTGTCGGCCACCAGGTCGTGCACGGCCCCGTGGGGTACGACCACACCCTTGGGAACACCGGTGGAGCCCGAGGTGTACCCCACGCATAGCGGGGCGTCGTCGGCCACGGTGACGTCGGGGGCGTCGAGCGCCCCATACGGGTCGTCCCCGTCGCCGATGGTCAGGACGGGCACACCAGCGTCAGCTCCCAGCGGCCGGTCACGGTATCCCTCGCCCCGGCCCACGATGATGGCCGCCACTCGGGCGTCCTGAACAATTGTGGCAACCCTGTCGGTCGGCGCCTGGCCATCCACCGGGAGATAGGCGGCCCCGGCCCGGACCACCCCCAGCGCGGCGACGATGAGATCCGCGCTGCGGTTCAGGTCGAGCGCGACGACGTCACCGGTGCCGATCCCGCGTCCCGCAAGCCGAGCGGCCACAACGCCGGCCTCCCGCCACACCTCTTCGCGGCTGAGTTCACGTCCGGTCAGTGCCTCACGCACGGACAAGGTTGCGGAGCCGTCCCTCATGCGCTCGGCGACAAGACGGTGCACTCCCCCGGTACCGCTGCGCAAACCAGCCACAGGACACGACGGCATGAATCTCCCCCAAATTTGCTGCGAATGCCCTACCCGGGCAGAGGACGCTCTCTCCCAGGGCATGAATGAACGCCGGATCACCCGTGGCGCAAGAGTCCCGGGGCGCGGGGAAGGGTCCGGTAGAAAATGGGGCGACGCTGCCCGAACGGGACACTCTTCACCGATAGACTTCCGCAATGCGGAATATCTATTCCGTCTGACGGTAGGCTATGATCCGCCTCCTGATCATGTCAACAGCAAAACAAGGGACGGAAATGACCGAGAGCCGCGCCGCACTAATCACCGGGTCGTCATCTGGAATCGGCGCGGCCGTTGCCCGCCGACTGGCCGACGAAGGAATGCGAATAGTCGTCAATTCCGCCAGGAGCGAGGCCGCCGGCAAGGAACTCGCGTCGTCGCTGCCGGACGCCGTGTACGTCAAGGGTGATGTGGCCGACCCCGCGGACGCCCAGCGCATCGTGCAGGCAGCGATCGACGCATACGGCCGCCTCGACATCCTGGTGAACAACGCGGGCACGACACGCTTCATCCCACTGAACGACCTTGAGGGCGCAGACATCAGCGCCTGGCGGGAGATCTTCGACGTCAACGTCTTCGGCGCCTGGCAGCTGACCACCGCCGCCATTCCTCACCTGCGCACCTCCGGCTCCGCCTCGGTGATCAACATCTCCTCCGTGTCGGCCACCCGCGCCCTGGGCAGCTCGATCCCCTACGCCGTGAGCAAGGCCGCACTCAACCACATGACGCGTCTGCTCGCCTCCCAACTCGGCCCAGATATCCGTGTGAACGCGGTAGCCCCCGGACTTGTCGACACCGCCTGGTACGCCGAGGCCGACGAGGTCTGGGAAAGCTCCCGCGACTGGATCACCGCCAACACCCCGCTCAAGCGCGTGGGCACTCCCGAGGACGTGTCCGAGGCGGTCCACTACCTGATCCGCGCCACCTACACGACAGGTGACGTCATCACGGTCGACGGCGGCCGCCACATCGTCTGATCCGCAGCCATCTCACTCGCCGCAGGCCGTGACCGGGGCTGTAAAAGTAACGGGTCTGGCCCGTAGTCGGTGGTAGCGCCGAGTAGCTGTCAGGGCAGGAGGATGCGGTGGCGGAGGAGGTCGAATCCAGCGCGTCCGTGCATCTGCCGCATGATCCGCTTGGTGCGGGTGTTGACGCCTTCGGTGCGGCCGTTGTGGTAGGCAGGGTTAGTCCGGCGTCCACGTCGGCCCGGTCGATCTCGAGCCCGTTGGTGATACTGCGCAGGTGGGGCAGGGCTGCGGCGCGGACGGTCGTGATCCACTCAGTGAGCTTCACGTCGTTACGCTCGGCCGGTTTCAGCAGGGCAGCGAAGCCGCTTACGAAATCGGCGAGTTGGGTCATCTCCGGGCAGGCCGCGGTGATCTCTTCCAGCAAGGCCCTCTCCTTCGGACGGAGCTTCCCGGGATCGGTTAGCAGGAGTCGGCTGGCATAGCGCGGGGTGGTGACGGGGCGGCCGCCCTCGGCGCGGCCCTGGTTGAGATAGCGGACCAACAGGTTGGCGCCGCCGGTGTAGCCCAGCTCGCGGATCCCCCACAGCAGGTGGGGCACGGGGACCGCAGGATCGGCCGGCGTCGTTCGCGGAGGTGGTCGCGGTAGGGGTCCACGGGGTGGGCCGGTAGGCGGGGGTGAGGCGCAGAGCCTGAGGTTCGGGCATGCGAGCGTCGCGTTTGACGGTGTTCAGGGCCAGGTCGAGGCGGCGGGCGCAGGCGAAAGGGCCGACGCCTTGGTCGAGAAGATTGTAGATCTTGTTCCAGCGTTCGCGGGTGGTCTGCTCGCGTACTCCGCCGGGACGGGGCGGGTTGACGGTGGCCCAGCAGCCAGCGTGGGCACGGACCTCGAGCCGGACCTTGTCGCAGAGATTTCGCCAGAAGCGCCAACTGTCGCTGACCTGTATCGCGTTTGGCAAAGCACGACGGACAGCCTCGACATAGAACTGTGAGCCGTCGCGGCACACGACCTCGATGCCGGGATCTCGCCGTAGCCAGGACTCCAGGGGGGCGGCCTCGCGGTCGGGCAGGACCTCAACCGCCTGCCGGTGGTGGCGTCCGTGATGATCGTGGCGTAGCGGTGACGGCGGCTTACTGAGCGTTTGGCCCGTTGATTGGTGTTTGGTCCCGAACTAGGTTCCGCGCCAGTTGAGGGTGGCCTCGCCGGTGAGTCTGCGGGCCATGAGGTCGATCATCGCGAGGTGGATCATGGCCTCGGAGCGGTGCGGATGGGTCTCGTAGTCACGGGCGAGTCTGCGGTGATGCATGAGCCAGCCGATGCTGCGCTCGATGGTCCACCGTCTCGGTACGACTTTGAATCCCTTGACGCCAGGGTCGCGTTGGACGGGGTGGACGTCGATGCCGAGGCGGGCGTCAAAGGCTTCAAGGTGATCCCGCGACGCTGGGTCGTCGAGCGAACCTTCGGCTGGCTCATGCATCACCGCCGCCTGGCCCGCGACTACGAAACCCACCCCCACCGTTCCGAAGCCATAATCCACATCGCAATGATCGATCTCATAAGCCGCAGACTCACTCACGAATCCACCCTGAACTGGCGCGACACCTGAACCCCGATCCAAACAACCTCGCCGCGACAAAACGCTCTTTCAGGACGGACCGCCATGGTGCATAGATTCCAGGAGCGTTGCCAGGTGCCTTTGGCTGATTTTGGTCTTGGGGTGCTCAGGCCCCAGGGTGCTGATGCGTAGCTGCAGGACGGTTCGGTGTTCGCGTGCTGCTTGCTCGAGCAGCCCCAGATCGCGCAAAACGAGCGCCAAATTGTTCCGGCTGGACAACGTCTTGGGATGCTCTTCTCCGAGAATGCGCCTGCGCGCCTCCAGCACGACGGCGTGCTCACGCTCTGCCTCTTCCCAGCGCCCCAACCGGCGCAGAAGCGATGCACGATTGGCGCGGCTCGTCAGGGTCTTAGGGTGCTCGTCGCCGAGGGTGCACCGACGGACCTGTAGCACCGCGGTGTGCTCGCGTTCTGCTTCTTCCAGCCGTCCCAGGCGACGCAGGAGTCCGGCGAAGCTGCCACGGCTGCTCAGGGTGTCCGGATGTTGCGGTCCCATGAGCCGGGTGCGGGTGTCGAGTGCGATGCGGTGTTGTGCCTCGGCTTCATCCAGGTTGCCCAGTTGGCACAGTACCAGGGCCAGATCGGCATGACTCGCCAGCGTGTTCGGGTGCTCGGCTCCCATTACTCGCAGCCGAGCGTCGAGTACGGATCGATGGGCCGTTTCGGCTTCCTCCAGGCGCCCCAGCTCAAAGAGACACGTGGCGTGGTGGTTGGCCGCAGTCAGTGTTTCTGGATGATCGCAGCCAAGGGCTACTCGGAGGTCTTGGAGCGCGGCACGCGCGCCTCTCTCGGCCTCTTCGAGACGGCCCAGTTGACGCAACAGCATGGCCAGATTGCTCTGGCTGATCAATGCCTTGGGGTGCGCTGCGCCGAGGCGAGACCGGTACTCCTGGACTGCGTGACTGTAAGCCTGTGCTCCGATGGCGTACAGGCCGTACTCGTGGGCTGTCGACGCAAGGCGTACGGCTTCGTTTGCGTCTGCGTGTGCCAGGGCCGCGGAAAACACCCGATCCGGAACTCGTCTGGCCGGAGCGGTTTCGAGATGGGTGATATCCACGAGATAGTCAAAGACGTTCACAGGGCCCGTGGTAACCGGGCCTTCGATGGGGGTGAGCAGCGCTGTCGTAGCGCGACGCTGATGTGTGGCCCATTCCCAGGCGTCTTCGTGGGGTTCCGGCCGCAGCCGGTTACCGCCCCGTTCGTGCAAGTAGGCCTCGTGCAAAGCTGTCAGCAGCTGTCGGGGGAGAGGACGGGTCAGACCCGCCCGTCGGCAGTCGACTGCGGCGGAGATCAGTGCCGCGGCCCGTGGGTGGTTGCCCACGTCCCACGCGTCGTGCCAGTCGCCGAGCAGTTCCGGGCCGGCCGCGAGGTACTCGGCGATTCCGTATTCGCCTGCGCGGTCGAGTGCGTCGGCGATCCGCGAGTCCCAGACTCTGGTTTGTGCCCGCTCGCACTCCTCTGCGGTGAACATGCGCGCCAGCCGGATCTGCTTGGCTTGCTCGAGGGCTTCGCGCGCTTCGGCGAGGGATGCGGCGTCCGCCGACCTCGTATATGGGTGGGACATGTATCGCGTCATCTCCGACGAGCGAAGAGTGCCGAGAATGACACGATGGTGGCCGCTTCCGGACGTCAGACGGCCGATGCTCGACCGCGACAGCCCTTCGGGGCCGAGGAAACGCTCGACGTCGTCGAGCCAGAGCACACACTGGGCAAGCCGGGAAGACCGGTCGACTGCGGCAGTCAAGGCTGTTCGACTCAGAGGAGCAACGAGGACATGATCGGGCAGGGCTGCCCGCATCGCCTCGTAGGCCAGGCGGGACTTTCCCGCGGTGGACTCGCCGACCAAGAGCACGAACCCCCCGGCTGCCACCAGTTCGACGACCCGATGGTGAATGTCGCGCGGAATGTACGACGGAACCCGAGGCCCGTCCGGATTTTGGGGATGCGCTGACGCCGCGGGCAAACCCTCGGGTCCCCTCCTGTCGACGTCCCGAGCGGGATGTACCCCCAGCAGGATCGGATCCGTCGCTTCGCGAACGAAGGGCAACTGTCCGCCCGGTGAGGCCACGCAGTCCCGCATCAGGACGAGGTCCCGTGCCTCCATCCGTTCCCACCTGCCCTGCAAGGCAGCCACGAGGACGGGAGTGAACGTACCCGCGATAGCGGCGAGCCCAGTGGTAGGCACTATGAACCACCATGAGGTCGCAACAGCTCCGGAGAGCATCGCAGGGATGGCGATGCAGAGGGCGGTAGCACCGGTTGCGGCCACGACCGTCGCTATGCGTGGGCTGCGTAGGGATCTCGACATGCCGTTCCTGCTTCGTGGTCTGGAAACTTGCCCACCTCACTCGGGATCGCACATTGTGATGGACAAACAGCGCCGTGTGAAGCGGGTTTGGGGTGGGCGGTGTCGGCCAAGCACCCTGAGGCGCGTGGTCACAGACGGAATGCGGGAGGCGCATGAATGGAGCAGTTCCTGCTGCTTCCCAGCGAGCTGATCACGCCGCGCGCGTTCGCCTGGCAGCTGGCAGATCAGCTCCGCATGTACTTCTACCGCCGGCAGCACCAGCTCGAATGGGAGGCGCAGCCATCGTGGCGTTGCGGGCAGCGGAGCGGGACGGATGAAGCTTTCCGACGGGGAATGATCCCGACATGCATGTGAGGAGCCCTCACCAGGACTGAGTGGGGGCTCCTCAGCGTGTCGAGCGCACCGACCAACAGCCCAGCTAGTCAATGAAGATCGAGCACTAGTCCCACCCGATACCCCGCGCCACCTCGGGCAGCGCCCCTTCTATGCCCTCTCGCCGTCGCACCCGGACGCGGGCTTGGTGGCTTGCCTACCGTCGTGGAGGCCGTGGAGTAACTTCACACCGGGCGGCTTGTCAACAAGCCGCCTGCCTGTGGAGTGTGGGTCCACTTGGACGAGGCCGCTCCCGAGGTCGCGCAGCCATCGCACACCGTCTCGATCCCGGAACTCCACGCTCTTGATCTCAACACCAGCGTCATCAGGAATCTTGTACGTACGCCCAAGAAACTTCTTGGTGTACCGCAAGGGTTTCTCCTCGACTATCAGGTCTGTGCAGGGGCCGATCATCCCCTCGATTACCGTAAACTGGGCGACAGTCGCATGGTCGCGGCCCTCGCGATCGATATATACCCAGAAGCGGATTCGTATTGAGTCCACTGGGTCCTGAGACCTGTTCCGCAGGCGAACAGAAAAGCCTTCCGTTTCGTCGCGTTCCGTCCAGGCGGCTACTTGGCTTGCCTGATCGCGGTCCTCGCGGGCAGCGTCTTCCCGGGACTGTTCCAGTTGGTCTTTCGCTACCTCAACCCCGTACGAAGTCGTCACGGCCCCGTAGTAGGTTGCGATGGCAGTGAAGAGCAGTGTGCCGATACCCGCGATGACTCCGGCTACCGTCCCCCACTTGGCCCAGTCGATTCGCTGCGTCCCCTCGCCGCCAGGCTCCTCCCCGCCGCCCTGCACCCGCGCTCTCACGCGGTTCGGTGACGGACGATGCCTTGCCAGCCTCATCCGCGCTCGCCTGTGGTTGCCGTCTCCCGGCATGTACTCCTCCCTCTCCTTCCGCCAACTGTTCCGCGGTTGTATGAAGTTAGCGCCCAGCCAGCACCGTGTATGGGTATTGCGCTAGTAGTGCTTCGTTAGGTCTTTCCGTTGGTGCTGATCAGGAGCATGTTGGAGGTGTGGACGCGCATGAAGTAGACCGTTTGCGGGCCGCGTTGGGATTGTTCGTGGCAGATATGTTCGCGTCGGTGCCGCGCAAGGATCAGCGGGTCAAGGGTGAGTGCTATCTGCGGGGTCTGATGCTGGACGGGCGGCGCAAGTCGATCCAGCCGATGGCCGAACGGCTGCCGGACGGCGACATGCAGGCCCTGCAGCAGTTCGTCAGCCAGTCCCCGTGGGACTGGACGCCGGTGCGCCGGCGGATCGCCGAGAGACTCTGCCGGGTGATCCAGCCGAAAGTGTGGGTGGTCGACGACGTGTCGTTTCCCAAGTGCGGGCAGGCATCGGTGGGGGTCGCCCGGCAGTACTGCGGAACGCTGGGCAAACGCGCCAACTGCCAGGTCGCGCTCAGCGTGCACGCAGCCACCGACACCGCATCCTGTCCCTGGAATGGGACTTGTTCCTCCCCGAAGAGTGGGCGGACGATCACCAGCGCATATTCGCGGAACTGCTGGCCGACAAGTTGCGGGTCCTGGGCCCCGACCACCCCCACACCCTCGACACCCGCCATCATCTCGCCTCCTGGCGCGGCGAGGCAGGAGACGCACCCGGCGCTGTGGACGCGCTGGAGGGGGTGCTGGCCGACCGGCTGCGGATGCTCGGCCCTGACCATCCAGACACCCTGACGAGTCGCGCAAACCTCGCCTACTGGCGCGGAAAGGCGGGGGATCCGGCGGGCGCCACCGCTGCCGCATCAGCGCTGTTGGCAGATCGTCTGCGGGTCCTGGGCCCTGATCACCCCGACACCCTGACGACCCGCGCGAACCATGCCCAATGGCGGGGCGAGGCGGGCGATGCGCCCGGCGCCGTAGAGGCACTTGAGAAGACGTTGGCCGATCGTCTCCGGGTGCTCTGTCCCGACCACCCCCACTCCCTGTCCGCCCGCCACAGAGTCGCCGAGTGGCGAGGCCGGGCGGGCGATTCGATGGGCGCCACCGCCGCCTTCACTCAGCTGCTGATCGATCAGCTACGGATACTCGGCCCCGACCACCCGTACACCCTGGCCACGCGCCGCTGCCTGGCCAGCTGGCAGGCCAAGGCGCCGGACGCGGCTGCCGACGAATGCGGCCCGAGCCCACCTGGCATTTGGTGAGCACGGGGCGCATTCCGGGCAAGAGCGGAACTGAGGCGTGTGTGACGTTGTGGTCAGCCGGGTGTCTTGAGGAGGTCGTTGATCCAGATCATCGAGGCACGCGGGTGGAGGCCGGCGGGGTGGCCCGGCGAGGACAACGGAGCGTGGAGCCCGCTGGAGCGACGCGGAGGGGCGCGGGATTCCGGCGCCGTGGTGTGAGCGGAAGGTTGGGGGCGGCGAGCGGTGAGTCGGACCCCACCCTGCCACCGGCCACCTGAAGGCGGGTTCAGGTGGCTTCAGGTTGTCTTCAGGATCACTCCGCCACTGTGGATCTTGTCGAGCCCACCGCTTCGCACCAACCGACGCGCCGTCAATTGGCGTGCCAGGAGGAACTTTCCGATATGCAGCCCCTCATCGATCACGCCCGGTCCTTCCATCTACAGTCCGCGGCACGACCCGAGGAGTTTGCCCGACTGGCCGAGGGCCAGTCCCCGCAGGTTCTGTTCATCACCTGTTCCGACTCCCGGGTCGTCCCCTCATTGATCACCGGGGCCCGTCCTGGTGAGCTCTTCGAGCTGCGGACCGCGGGCAACATCGTCCCTCCATATGCCTCCGAGCAGCCCACGGGCGAGGCGGCCACCATCGAGTACGCGGTGGAGGTGCTCGGAGTCCAGGACATCGTCGTCTGCGGCCACTCGCACTGCGGCGCGGTGGGCGCGCTGCTACGCGGTGACGACCTGACCTCCGTCCCCGCGGTGCGCGACTGGCTCGCGCACGCGACGCCCCGGCCCGACGGGGTGGTGGAAGACCCGGCCGTCGCCCAGGCCGTGCAGAACCACGTGCTGACACAGCTGTTGCGACTTCGTTCCCATCCTTACGTCGAAAGCCGCCTCGCGCAGAACCAACTCCGCCTGCACGGTTGGTTCTACGAAGTGCACACGGGGTCCGTACTGGCCCATGACGTGCACGGCGACACCTTCCAGGCCCTGTGAGCGCGACCGTGGACCACCGGACTAAATTCCCTCATCTGCGGCAGGACTTCGCCGCCTCGCTCGTCGTGTTCCTGGTCGCCCTGCCGCTGTGCGTGGGCGTCGCCGTGGCCTCCGGTGTGCCAGCCGAACTTGGCCTGATCACCGGCATCGTGGGCGGCCTGGTCACCGGCATGATGCGCGGCAGCAGCTTCCAGGTCTCGGGCCCTGCCGCCGGACTGACCGTTCTGGTCTTCGAGGCCGTGCAGGAATTCGGGCTGCCCGCGCTCGGGGTGATCGTGCTCGCGTCCGGCCTTCTCCAACTGGCCATGGGAGCCTTCAAACTGGGGAGCTGGTTCCGGGCCATCTCGGTCTCGGTCGTCGAGGGCATGCTCGCCGGCATCGGACTCGTGATCATCGCGGGCCAGTTGTACGCGGCGGCCGGCATGACGGCCCCGGCCTCCGGCCTGGGTAAGATCTCCGGGCTGCCCCGGGCACTGGTCGATGCCGCCGGGAGCACTACTGCCCTCGCATCCCTCGCTCTCGGCGCCGGCACCATCGCCGTCATGCTGATGTGGAAGCGGCTGCCGCGGCCCGTACGGTCCGTTCCGGCGGCGCTCGCCGCGGTCGCGCTGGCCACACTGGCGTCTCTGGCATTCGCCATGCCGGTCGACACGGTCGAGGTGCAAGGGCTGGCCGGCTCCATTCAACTGCCCGGGCTCGACGCCATCGGTGGGCTCGCCGACGTGAGCGTGCTCGGGACAGTTCTGGCCTTCACCCTGATCGCGTCGGCCGAGAGCCTGTTCAGCGCGGCGGCCGTGGACCGGCTGCACGAGGGGCCGCGCACCGAGTACGACAAGGAGCTCATCGCCCAGGGCACAGGCAACGTCGTGAGCGGGTTCCTCGGCGCGCTGCCGATGACCGCGGTCATCGTACGCAGCTCCGCCAACGTCCAGGCAGGCGCGCGGACCAAGGCCTCGCGCGTCCTTCATGGCGTATGGCTGCTGCTGTTCGCGGCGTTGCTCCCCTTCGCACTGGCGCTCATCCCGATCCCGGCCCTCGCGGGCATCCTCGTCCACGCGGGGTGGAAGCTCATCCCGCTGCGTTCGACAGTGACGCTGTGGCGCGCGCACCGGGGCGAGGCGCTGATCCTGGTGGTCACCGCGGTGGCGATCGTCGCGGTGAACATGTTCGAGGGTGTTCTGATCGGCCTGGCGCTGTCCGTGGCGAAGACCGCCTGGCAGGCCTCGCACATCAGGCTGGAGGTCACCGACAAGGGCTCCGGCCCCATCGAGGCGTGCCTGACGGGCAATGCCACCTTCCTGCGCCTGCCGAAGATCCTCGACAACCTGGAGGCGCTGCCTCAAGACCGTCCCATCCGGCTGGATCTCTCGGGCCTGCACCACCTCGACCACGCGTGCGGGACGGCGCTGGAGAACTGGTCGGCGCGGCACAGTGCAGCCGGGACCGAGCCGGTGAAGGTCACTGAGCTGCCGTTGGAGCGGGCAACGTCCGGCTGACGCGGCCTCTCGCGGGAGCGTAGCGTCCCTCTCTCGGGCTCCTGTCTGACGTGGCGGGGCCCGAGAGAGGGACGCTGGTCGGCGCTCGGGGCTCAGGTTCCGGACGCCACGGAGTGTCCTGGTGTCGCCGCTCCCCCCTGGCTATGGCGGTGAGTTTCGGTTCTGGTCCACTTCGTGGGCTCTATCGCTGATTTAGGGGTGCACTCGATCGCGGGCGGGTGGGCATCACCTGTTGTGTGAAAAATGCAGTGAGCGTCGCTGACGTACTTCTGCCGGGTATGGGGGTGGAGGTCGAGAGGGTTGTCCTCGAGGGAACTGGGGTCCGGCTCGTCGTGCGGTCTCCGGCAACCTCGGCCGCCTGCCCGGGGTGCGGGCGGAGATCTTCACGGGTGCACTGCTACTACCAGCGATCTCTCGCAGACCGCCCTGCCGCTGGCCGGCGGGTGCCGATCCATCTGCGGGCACGTCGTCTTGTGTGCAGGAGCGGCGGGTTGAGCAGCCATGCGTTCCTCCTGCGATAGAGAGCGGCTGGGCGCCCGGTGGGCGGCAGCCGCTGCTCCCCGGTGGGCTGCACAAACCCTGCGGTGTTCTGCACTTTGCGGCGGAAGTTGCTCGGGTCCAGGTACTGCCCCCAGATCACTTCATAAACTGCGCGCAGCTCACTCAGGGGGAATGGCTCCCGGCAGAAGGCCGTGGCGACAGCGGTGTACTCCAATTTTCTGCGAACCTCCTCCAGGGCCTCCGCGAGGATGGCCGGATGATCGAACGCCAGGTCCATTTCACCATTGGCCAGTTGTGACACGGGAGCCCAGTAGGCCAGGCGTAGTTCCTCGGCATCGGCGTACGCGGCGGAGTGCTCGGGGAGCCGCTGAACGGTGGTGAATAGCGTGTCGCGCCCGTAGCGGAACCGGCCGTGAGGAAGGCGCATACGGCCTGGACTGCCCGCCCCGCAGCCTCCCGCTGCCAGAGCCCGCGGTCTATGCAGCACCCGGCCCACCCCCGCCCACCGCTGCGCGCCGCCGCCTCGGAACGCACCGCGCCGCGACTCCCGCGTGAGCGCCCTCGTTTGAGAGGTGCGGTACCCGAAAGGATGTACTTCCGTCGTGTCGGGCCCCGGGGCCGAAAAGATCGGCAGAGTCTGCGGAGCAACCAAATGTCCCGCGGCCTCCTGGCCCGATGAAAGGAAATCAGGCATGAAGTACCGCAAGCGTCTCGCCGACGGCTTCGTCGCGGCAGCTGCTCTACTGGGCGCCGGCCTCGTGACGGTCTCCGCGGCATCGGCGGCCCCCGCGGCATCAATCCAGGGCACCGCCCCGGCCTGCGTCAAGCGAGACGTCATCAAGCACAAGAAGTACGTGAAGGTCACCAACCTCTGCGGCCAGACCATGCACCTGAAGGTCGTCATCGACTGGGGCAACGACTCACCGTGCCTCACCTACCAGCATGGTGAGCAGTGGGAATGGAACTGGGGCCGCGGCTCCTACGGGAAGGTCGTCACCTGCTGAACTGACCAGTAAGGCCTGGCGCTGATCGGCATCGCGGTGCTGCCCCGACCTGCGAGGCAAGACCCTGGCACGGCGGACGCGGGGCGAGAACCGGGCTCTACAAGGAAGGTGATGGGCGGGCGGCCTGGCCCTTACCCGCAAAGAACGGCCATCTCAGCGGCGCGACACTGCACTACGCGGGTTCGAGGAATTCGTGCGCGGCGAGTGACGCGACACGGCGCGTTCCTGCTCTCCATCCTCACGGGTTCGGTCCCTGGTGCCATGCGCCCCTTTCCCGGGCAACTGCCGTGGCCGTTGGGGCCGTACGGCAGGATGGTGCCCCATGGACCTTGCGGGAATAGGCGCTGTCGCGGCGCCAATCGTCGCCCTGCTCGCGATACCTGCCACCGTCCTCGCGGTGCGCTGGCAAGTGAGTGCCGCCCTGCGCTCGGCGGAAGCCACCCACCAGGCCGGCCTCGCTCAGGCCGAAGCCACCTACAAGGCAGCCGTGGACACCTCCCGGGCCGTCCACGATCAGTGGCAGATATCGCTGCGCCGGGACGCCTATGCCGCCTTCCTCTCCGTCCTGGGCAAAGCCGCTCACGCAGCCGATGACTTCGAGACAGACTCCGCGCAGAGCGTGGCCGAATGCTCCACCTCGCTGCTCAGCTGGGTGGGCGAGATCCGCGATGCCCTCGCGGTGGTCGAACTCGAGGGCCCTTCCCTGACATCGGCGGCAGCATCGGTCAGCGCCGACCGGTTCTCCGACTGGCAGCGGACCATGGCGCGCTGCGCCGACTACCTCGCAGCGCTCGCCTTCCTGGAAGAGCTCCGCGCATCTGAGAGCAACTCCCCGGCCGGCGGCGGTCCGGGGACAAATACCCTCACTGCCCTGCACAGGCTCCAAGAACTGCTGCGTGAGCGCCCCTCCGGGGCCGCCCCGTCCGCGGAACTGCAGGCCGCCCAACAAAGGCTCCGCCACACCCTGGGCCTGTGCCCCGGCCTACGCCCCGCCCATGCGGCCGCCCTGATCAGCAGCCTGCGCCCTGCCGGACAGGCCCTCTACGGCACACGGCTCCTGTCCAGGATCGCAGAACGCCGACAGGCCTTCTGGCAGGCCCGAACCGAGTTCCTCGCTGCCGCGCACACTGCGCTCGCCCCCGACACCACACCCTCCCGGACCCGACAACCACCGGCGATGTGAGCCCACCCCCGCCGACCACTCGTGTACGGCAGCGGTGCCTGGCGCGGGGGGTGGCCTGTGCCGTGCGCAGGCGGGCGGGGATGATCGCACACACTGTGTAGTGCAGCGGCCGCGGCCGCGGCGATGACGTGACGCTCCAGCGTCCAGCCCGCCTGCAGCAGGTGCTGAACGGCGTGCCCCTGCTGTGTTCGCGTATTGAGCAAAGAGGCGTGGTTCCTCCCCAAATCCCCTGGGGAGGAACCACCCGTTGCGCTAGGACGAGTGACCGCCCGGGTTGCATTCCCCTGCACCAGGTGGAGGGGACGGCTCCGGCTGCCCTCTAGGAACGCACAAGCCCAATGAAGGAGGACCAGGCAGTAGCGGGCACCACGAGGGCGGGCCCGCTCTTGTCCTTGGAGTCACGGATACCCACCTGGTCGTCAAGGCCCGCGATCTCGACACACGAACCGCCTGTGTCGTTGCTGTAGGAGGACTTGTACCAGCGGCTTTCTGGGGCCACATCTGGGGCCAGGATCTTGGTATTGATAGCTATTTCCACTCTCGTACTAGTAGTTGCAGGAACCTGGCTGTTCGAGCCGGGGGCAGGGCGCTGTCGCGCATGGCGTCGAAGCGGCGGATGCTTCGCTGAACTTCTCGCCGCTCGTCGGTAACATTGATCGTGTTCGTCTGGTCTGACTGCGCGACAGGATCGAGGGTTTCGTCGAAGTCGAGGATCGTGAAGTTGCTCTCTGAGCGGTACGTCACGACGTCGTGCGGCAGGATCTGGACGGTCACATTGTCCAGCTCGGCCAGCTTCACGATTTCCTCGTACTGAGCGCGCATGATGTCGGAGTCACCGACCATCCGCCGAACAGCACCCTCGTCCATGATCACTCGCAATTCCAGCGGGTCGTCCGTGCGAGTGATCAGGTCCTTCCGTTCCAGACGCAACCGTACGTTCTGCTCGATGTACTCACTGGTCGTCTCATCGACCGGCTTGGCGATCTGGTAGAGCGCTCGGGCATAGTCCTCCGTCTGGAACAGGCCGTACACAAAGGCTGGCTGCCAGACCCGCATGACCGTGGCGTCCTGCTCCAAGCCTCGGTAGGTCGGCATCTTCGACGGCATGTAAGCCTTGTACGGCGTCCACGGCTCCTTGCTCAGAGACTCCCGGTGGAGCTGGAGCAGGGTCTCCAAGTCCTCTCTGGGGAGTTCTGGGGCCAGGTAGTCGATGAGGGCCTGTAGGTCGCTGACGCGCGGGAGGTCGTTTTCGCCGATCTCGACTCGTGCGAGCTTCGTGTGGGAGAAGCCCAGAGCCTTGGCAACTTCTAGGCAGGTCTGCCCCTGCTTCTCCCGGAGCTTGCGAAGCTCCTTGCCCAGTTCTCTACGTCGGAACGTAGCGCCGCGCTTTGCTGCCACCCGTAACCCTCTCCCCAGCCCTGTAGGTACTCAACACGCCTTCTGCCCTGCGCTGTTGCGAGCCGTGCCCCTGAGTGTGCCACCCCCTGTACCTCTCTGAACAACCCCCTGTGTGTGTTCTGGCAATTGCCAATGTTAGTGCTTTCGCCATTGCCCTTGCACAGTAAATCGCACGTGTACCACGGTAGTTGAGCACGGAGAGCGACGCCCCGGAAACGGGCGGAGATCCGTGCGTACAGCGCCCTGCCATGGCCCAGTCGCGTGACCAGCTGCCGCAGTTTCACGGCGGCGGGTCACCAGTGGCCCGGACTACGGAGACACCCCCATGTCATCCAGCACAGCAGGCACAAAGCGGGACACCAGTTGGATGGACCGTGACAAAGAAGTCAGACCCTTAATTCACGGTGAGCCGGTGCGGCTGCCGCCGAAACCGGCGGTCCACCGTGGCCTGTACTTGAAGCGGCTGCGCCTGGACTACAACGGCAACGCCCTGGAGCACGTACCCAACCCGGACCGGCCCCGCCGGATCATCGCCTACGCCATCAACGAGACGGGCGGCCGTGCGGACCAGGGCCTCGCGGTCGTACACGACCTGATCGAACGCGAGGGCTACACGGTCAGGCACGAGCTGACCGACACCCGAACCTGGGCCTTGGATGCCCCGCAGAAGCGGCCGGGCTGGGTCGAGGCGCGGCGGCTGCTGCATTGCGGGTTCGCAGACGGCATCGCGGCCGTCGACCGCAACGCGATCAGTCGCAGCGATGACGCGTACGAGGAAGAGATCCATTGGATCGGGCAGCGCCCCGGGCTGCTGCTGCTGGCTGTGCCCGAGGCGGCCACTTGAAGAGCACCACTTCGGTGGTTAGACGAGCGCGGGTGGGGTTGGCGGCAATGGTGCCTGCAACTCCTGATCATGCTCATCGCCGCCGGACTCACCCTTCCGATCGTGCTGACCGCCTCCGGTCGGCTCCCCTGAAAGGAACATCGTGATGACCGCCGACGATCTGCCCAAGCGCACACCGGGCAAGGCCCTGGAAGAGGGGACACCCAAAGAGCTCGAGCCGTCGCCGGTGAGCCTGTTCAACCTCCGTGCCGGCGACTTGGTGGTCACATCCTTCGAGGTGGCCCGCTTACGCCGGGCACGCCGCGGCCAGAGCGCCCCGGAGTCCGCGGGATGACTGCCGTACGCGAAACCAGTACGCCCGAGTACTGGAACGACCACTACGAGGCCGGCAGACACCAGCCCCGCATCACCGGGGGCGAGCTGAACAAGTTCAACGTGTACGTCGGCCCTAAAAGCGGCATGGCCGCACTCGATGCCGGGTGTGGGCGGGGCAAGTTCGCCGCCTACCTGGGAACCAGGGGTCTTGATGTGCTGGGCCTGGATTTCGCTGCGAGGGCTGTTGATGAAGCGCGGCGGGGGTTCGAGGACCGGAGCAACGTCACTTTCGATCTGCACGATTTCAACGCCGGTCCCATTCACCGCGGGCTCAAGCCGGGTTCGATCAACATCATCGTGTGCAGGCTGTCGCTCGCGCATATGGATCGTGAGCGTTTCCTGGTCGACGCGAGGCGATGGCTGACGCCGGACGGTGTCCTGCACATCACTACGCACGTCGTCGAGCACGCCCCTGGCGCGCTGCATCACTGCGGCCTGACCAGCAAGGCCGTCGACGATCTCGAAACGGGCTGGGAAAGAGCCACGCGCTACCACTTGAAGGGCGACGGCAGCCTCACCTGCCTGGCTCTGCGCGGCCCTTACCCGGCTGAAAGCTGACACAAGCTCCCGCCCCTGGCCGCCCGTCGCGGGCTGCGGGCAGGGAAGCGGGTCCCGGTACCCGATCCGCGCATCACGGCCCACGGATCACGGGCCGGGAGTCTCCCCCGCCACCGTCACACGGTGGCCGGTGGCGGGGGATGTCCACACCAGAACGCGCAAGCCCCCGGAGGCTCGGCATGCCATCTGCGTTCCCCGTACCGCAGGACGACATGAGACTGCCCGCACAGATGCACCATGCGGCAGTCACCGCGCCGGTCCTGCGCGAACTCCGGCTCGACATCCCCGGCGACACGGGCGTGAAGCTGCTCTCCCGCGTACGCATCAACGGTCGTACTTTGCTCACCGTGCTGTCCTGGCCCGGCGATCATGCGGTGGCCATCCGTGTTTTGCACTGCCTCGTCGACAACGCCGCACAGTATGGCCTCGCCCCCGGGCAGACCGGGAAATACCTGAGTGCCTACCTCCGCGTCACCGAAGCCCACGAGCTTGTCGTTGACGTCACCGACCCGAACCCCACGTTCCCCGGCTTCGACCAGGCCATAGCCGAGAAATCAGACAGCGGTCTGGGACTCGTCGCGAAGGCCGGCGGCGCGCTCTCCTGGTTCCTCACTCCACAAGCTGACGCCAAGACCGTGCGCGCCGTGCTGCCGCAGGCGGGCCTGGAAGCCCCCTGATCACCGCGCCCGGCAGCGTGCTGGCACTCTCGCACGCTGTTGGGCCGGGCCAACTCCCTGCGGCTGGGGCGGACCAGGCTCCGGCTGGGGCCCCGACGAGGAGGACGGCGAACTTATCATCGAGCGGCGCGGCACCGCGCTGTGGAACGTCGAGGCCGCGACCGGCACCTAAGGGGTGAAAAGCACGACCCCAGCGATAATCCGCGCGGGCACGTGTCCTCAGAGCGGCTAGCGGCCCTCGAAGCCGGACTGCTGCGCGGCATGGAACGCGCGGGCGCGGTAGTGCCCGTCTACCAGGCGCACGGCTTTTGCCCGAGGAGGCCTGATCGTGGCTGATCCTGCGCTGGATCAGCGGCGAGGACGCACAGAGCGCGTTCGCCGACGCCCGCGACGGGCTGACGCCGTCCCTGGTCGCCGAGTACGCGGCCGCAATGTGCCGGGCCGTGGCGGACCTGCACGGCCACGGCTGGATGCACGGCGACCTGAAAGAGGAGCACTTCATCATCACGCGTGACGCGGCGGTGCTGCTGGACTTCGCCACGGCGCACAGCCCCTGCCGCCCGCCCCGACCTGACCGGCGTGCACTACTTCGCCAGCAGCGCCCCGGAGATCCTCGTAGCTCTCGCCAACCATCTCCAACCACCCCACTGCCTCATCATCCGAGCCACCCCCGAACTAGCGCTGCGAGAAAGACTCACCGCACACGGATGGGACACCATCGAAACACTGCATCTGATCGACGGATAAGGAACACCACCACGCCCGGCCACCGCGTGCAGAGGAACAAGGGGTGGGCGTGGTCCATGGCTTGAGAAAACACCGCCGCGCCGACCGGTCTGCCCCCCGACCACCATCACGAAGGCGTCACCACACGCCCACTGCACAGTGGTAGACCCGACCACCGGCTGAACCAAAGCACGCAGGGCCCTCTCGGTCCGCTCATGACCGATGCCGGCGAGGACGCCAACCACCGTGAGCCACGAGGACGCCAGCGGTGAGCCACAGGCAGAGCGCGATCACCGCCAATCCGATGCATGCCCGCAGCTCTGGCACGGCATCCCGGTCGGGCAAGGGGCCAGCTGCGCACCGGCGTCCCGACGCACAATCACCGGCATCGGTGTCATCGTCTGACTGCGCACTCGTCGGCGGGCCCTGGGGTGGCTGCGCTGCGCACCGCGCGGGGCAGCACAGTGCGCACCCATCGCATCCGGTCCGCACGCGCAACGGGGCGTCACAGCAACGATGTGCAGTGACCGCCCACGGGCCCTCACCGGTGGATCAGCGGTGGTAGATATCGACCACGCGTGGCGTCATCACCCCCGACCACTCCCCCACCGGACCCGACCACTGCAGGTCACAGCACTGCCGCAGCCGACGGGCGATGCGTCAGCTGCCCGGTACCCGCCCGGCCTGCTCGCTGGCGGCCATGGCGGGTGCGTACTGGCTGATGGACAGTGCTGCCGTCGCCCGCGACCGGCCATCACCGATGGCAAGTGGCGCGAACGCTGGTGTGCAGCGCCAGTGATGGGCTGCATGCGCCGTGTGCGCAGCAGCGATGCGCACTGCGGATACGGCCGATTGCCTCCCCTGGCCGCCGTGCCCCACGGCGATGCGCACCCCTCGCCATCGCTCCGGCGGCGTCCAACAGGCGTTGCAGGGCCTTCTTGGTGTGGTGGGGCCGCGCGCAGTGCGCGGTAGCGCTCGGCGAAGGTTTCGCTGGTGCCGTATCGGTCGGCGAGTGCGGACAGGTCCACCAGCAGCTGCACTGCAGTGGGGTAGTTGCGGCCCTTCTGGTGCGCGATCATCTCGTGGATGCGGCTCCACGCGGCCTCTGGATCGTCCTGGATGGCGGTGAGCCGACGTTGCTGGGCGGCATGCTCCTTTTGACGGTCGGCCTCCTCGCGTTCGGCTTTTTCCTGCGTTTGGCGGGCGTGGCGCTCGGTGGTCACCGCAGGCACGGCGGCTCGCAGTTGGGCAACGGTGCGGTCGGCTGTGCGAGGGAGAGTTGCAGGGTGGGCTAGGCGGAATCGTCGGCGCAGTTCAGTGGCGGCATGGGAGTCGTCGTGGAGGAGGCGTACCAAGGTGGCGTCCTTGTCCGCCGGAGGCAGGGTGCTGACCCAGGACTCCTACATGGCGCGGGTGGGTCCAGGATCGGCGTGCGGGCGAGAAGCGGACGCTGCGGTGATCAGGTCGCAGGTCGGTGAGGGAGTCCGGAAGGTCGGCGAGGCCGGCGGGGAGCGCGGGCTCGACGTCGGCGTCGTCGAGGTCGTTGTTGTTGCGGCAGTGCAGCCAGGCCAGGTAGCGCAGGCGCGCATTCGGGTCGCCTGAAGTCAGTCGGGCGTGGCCCCCAGCGGAAACCGCTCCCTGATAGGGGTACGTATGCCGACGGGCCAGCGTCGGCGCCTCCGGTCGATCCCTCGACACCGCCGCCTACGCCCGGCGTGGCGTGCACGTCGGCCCCTGTGTGCTGCAGAGGGTGCGCTTCGCCGAGTAGGGAGCCAACCTGCGCACCCCGCTCGTCGCTGACCGGCCCATGGACGTGCAGGTCAGCCGACACCCCGTACGCATGTCGTCGAGGTTGCCTCGTGGGAGCCATGTGGGAGTCACGTGGGAGCCGGCCTCACGTGGCCATGGACGATCGCCACCAAAGGTCCAAGGTCCACGCTCCCGACCGTTGCGAGCACAGCGCAGTGACGATGTCAGGCTCTTCGGCGCGTATCACTGCCTGTCGGGCGCGGTGATGGCGTCGCTGTAGAGGCTGAACAGGCGCGGAAGTGAGGTGGGGGTGTGCTGAGCCGCAGGGAGGGCACGCAGAGCGGTCCAGCATTCCTGAGTGAGTCGGCGGGCACGACTGCCGGGCCAGGGCCGGGGCAGCAGCTCCGGAGGCAGCAGCGGGTCGGGGGTCATGGCTCGGCTGAACTCCGCGGCGAGTTCCACGGCCAGGGTGAGCCGCTCGACTCCGGACAGGTCTGTTCCGCGGGCCAGTCGGTCGGCGCAGGTCGCGGCGAAAGCGGCGAGGCGTTCGTGCCGAGCGGCGATCTCACCCAACGGCCAGATGCGGGCGGCGAGTTGCCGAGGGTCGGTGACGCCCCCGATGCGCATGTCGGTGCTGGTGAGGAACGTGACGGAGTCGAGTACGTCGAGATGGCGGGCCTGAGCCTCGACCAGATCGGCGATGGGGTTGGCGGCCACGTACAGGCCGCCCTGGACAGGCGCCGCGCCCAGGTGCAGCAGGGCTTCCCGCAGGGCGTCGCGGTCGGTGCGGCGTGCTTCCGGGATGGCGAAGGCGAACAGGTGCCACGTGCCGTCCCAGGGTGCGAGCCCGCGGTCCTGCCGGTAGGCATAGCGGACATGCTCGGTATCGGGGGCGACGGTGCCGGTCGCGGCATCGGGCACTGCCCGCAGTACGGCCTTGCGCCCCCGCCCTTCCTGGTTGAACCGACCCTCGGTGACAAGGCGTTTGACGCACAGCCGGACCTGCTGGTCGGTCATGCCGAGGAGTCCGGCAACGGCGTAGAGCTCACCGGCGTCGACAGTCCCGTCCTCACGGACCAGGGCGTGCACGAGCAACCTCGTGGGAATCTCGGGACGCTGTGCGTGGTCCGGTTGCGCGTGATTCATCGGGGGATTCCTCCGGCCAGGTCGTCGGGGGTGACGGCACGGTGCATGGTGGTGACGGCACCAAATCCCATCAACGTCCTCAGAAACGGGGTCTGCTGGGTACGCACGTCGCTGAAGCCGTGGCGTTCGTAAAGGGCCTTGGCGCGCGGGTTGACGTCGATGACGTCAAGCCGGATCCGGGAGCAGGCGTTCTCGGCGGCCACGGCGGCGATCTCGCGCAACAGCAGGGCTCCGATGCCGGTGCCGCGGTGTGCCGCGGCCACGCAGATGCCGTCCATCACGAGTTCACCCTCGGCGGGTTTCCGGGTGAGCAGGACGAGCAGGGCAAGCCGGGGCAGTCCTCGCAGCGGGCCGTATCCGGACAGTACGTCGCGTGCCGAGCCGCCGTGCAGAGCGCGGCCCGCGAGGTCGTAGCCGGCGACGCCGACGACGCGGCCCACACCGTCGAGCGCGGTGATGCCGCGGTCGTGATGCAGATGGGAGGCGAGGAACACCAGGCCCTTTTGCGGAGGGCCGAGCGCGCTGCCGAGCTTGCGGCCGAACGCCTCCCAGTACAAGGCGGCCACCTGCTGTTCGGCTCCTTGGGGGATCCCTCGATGCAGACGGGAGACGCCGCTGTCGCCCCGGTCCGCCTCCTCCTGTTGTGCGTCCACGATCCTCCCTCTCCCGGCGCGAGCCGTCCTGCGCCTTCACCGTTCACCTCTACCGACAATCATAGTACGCTCGTATTTGCAACGACCGTTTTCAATTCGATAGTTTCTGAGGAGTGACGTGATCGTTCGACCACGTAACGAGAGCCCCCCGCACCCCCCGGCACGGCAACAGCGGCAAAGCGGCGGCGCCCGGCTGGCACAGGTGGACGCGCTGCGCGGCTTCGCGCTGCTCGGCATCCTGATGGTCAACATCACCTACATGGCCTCCGCCTATCACGGCACCGGCCTGGAGGACCCGGGCCTCAGCGGCCCGGTGAGTGAGGCCGTCCGATGGCTGGTGGCGGTGCTCTTCGAGGCGAAGTTCTTCCTGCTGTTCTCGTTCCTGTTCGGCTACAGCTTCACGCTGCAGATCGACTCGGCCGAGCGGCGCGGCGCCCGGTTCACACCACGCTTCCTGAGGCGCCTGACCGGGCTGTTCGTGATCGGCGTCGTGCACGCCGTCGTCCTCTTTCCCGGCGACATCCTCACTCTGTACGCCGTCCTGGGGCTGATCCTGCTCGCGCTGCGCCGCATCCGGCCCCGTACCGCAGTACGGATCGCGGTGGCACTCCTTGCGGTGACCGCCGTCGCATACGCGTTCCTCGCACTCGCCGCCGGCCACGCAGGCGGGGACGGCACGATCTCTCCGTCCACGGCAGCTGCCGCAGCCCAGGCGACCGAGGCCCTGCGCGGTGGACCGGCATCGGTCATCGGCGCCCACCTCGAGGAACTCCCGGACGTGGCCTTCCTGTTGGTCTTCTTCCAGGCGCCGTCCGCGCTCGCCGCCTTCCTGCTGGGCCTGGCAGCCGGACGCCGGCGAGCCCTCGCGGACACCGACCGGCACCAGCGGCTCCTGCGGCGACTTCAGTGGGTCGGCTTCACGGTCGGGCTGCCGGGCGCCATCGTGTACGCGGACGCGAGCCTGAACCACCCCGAGTCCGCCTACCAGCTCTTCGCCATGGGCCTCGACGTGGTCACCGCTCCCCTGCTGGCCGCGGCCTACGCGGCGACTGTGCTCCGTCTCACCCACGGCCGCCGCGGCCAAAGCCTGGTCAACGCGCTCGCGCCGGCGGGCCGCATGTCGTTGACCAACTACCTCGGTCAGTCCCTGGTCTGCGCCCTGCTGTTCACCGGCCTCGGGGCCGCCCTGGTCGGCCGCGTCCCACCCATCGGAGTCGCGGCGATCGCCTTGACCCTGTTCGCGGTACAGACAGTGGCCAGCCGACGGTGGCTGCGACACCACGCCTACGGCCCGCTGGAGTGGCTGCTGCGCGCCTGGACCACGCTGTCGATACCACCGTGGCACCCGCAGCCCGGAAAACGATCAACCCAGCCATAGTTCTCGTACGTTCATTTCCTTGTCCCGTTCAGGAGCAAAGGTGCATCCGCATGTCCAGTGCGGACATCAGGACCGTCGTGGCCCACACCGGATGAACGCCGCGCCAGGGCGGAGCAAGTCAGAACGCGGCAGCGGGGGGGATTGGACCGGGCTCTTCAGCGACGACTCACCAGCGTCCCATGTGGAAGCCCTGGCCGATGGCTCACTCCCCACCTCCACCCGCCACGCTGGGCTCACGCCGGAGCCCGAATTGGCCGACGCTCCTGCGCCGTCCGTCTGCCCACTGCCCAGTCCGGCTCCGGGGGCCGCTGCCGCCGGAGCCAGTCGCTGTCGGCGAGAACGAGCGGGGCGCGGCGGGCAGCGATGAGCTGCGTGTCTCCCCCGCCCCGCTGGTCTTCTGAGTCGGGAATTCTGTGCAGATATGTGGGCTGGCCGGGCGGCGAAGACTGGGCAGCCGATGGCCGAGTTGACGTTGTCGTGGTGGGCGCGGTTCGTCGAGCATCAGATTGCCGGGCTTGGTGACATGCCGCGTTCCGGTGGCCCTCGGACGATTACCGACGAGCAGGTCGCCGCACTGGTCACCAAGACTTTGGAGTCAACCCCGAAGGACGCCACACACTGGTCAACACGGTCGATGGCCAAGGAGTTGGGACTGTCGCAGTCGAGTGTCTCGCTCATCTGGCGGGCCTTCGGTCTGCAACCCCACCGCAGCGAGACGTTCAAGCTGTCCACCGACCCGTACTTCATCGAGAAGGTCCATGATGCGGTCGGCCTCTACCTCGACCCGCCCGAGCGGGCACTGGTGTTCTGCGTGGACGAGAAGTCGCAGAGCCAGGCCCTGAGTCGCTCTCTGCCGGTACTGCCGATGATGCCCGGGGTGCCCCAGCGCATGACCCACGACTGCGTACGGACGGGCACCACCACCCTGTTTGCCGCGCTCGAGGTCGCCACCGGCAAGGTGATTGGCTCACTCCACCGTCGGCACCGCGCCGAGGAGTTCAAGAAGTTCCTCGTCAAACTCGACCACGAGATCCCGCAGGGCCTGGACGTCCACCTGGTACTGGACAACTACGCCACCCACAAGACCCCGGCCATCAAGACCTGGCTACTGGCGCAGCCGTGCTTCCATCTGCACTTCACGCCAACGGGATCACCCTGGCTCAACCTGGTGGAGCGGTGTTCGCGGAGCTGACGAACAAGCGGATACGACGAGGCATCCACCAGTCCGTCCAGGCCCTGGAGAAGGACATCCGGTCCTGGATCGCCAGATGGAACACTGACCCGAAACCCTACGTCTGGACCAAAACCGCAGACGAGATCCTCAAGCGCCTCGCCGGTTATCTGAACAGAATTCCCGGCTCAGAAGACTAGGACGTGCGGCCCGTGGTCGACGCGAAGCCCAGCCAGGTGTGGCGGTTGTTCCACCAGCACCAGCCGACCTTCGGGGCGTTGCGCCGCTCGCGGCCGTCCCGGCCCGTGCCGTTGCTGATCCAGATCGCCGGCGTACGGGCGTCGAAGTCGCCCTTCGCCTTGCGCAGCCGGGAGCCGATCGTCATGAAGCAGAGGTTGCGCTCCAGCGCGGCCGGCTGCTGCAGCACCCAGTGGATGCCCTCGCTGAGCGTGAGGGGCGTCCGGTCCTCCTTGGTGAGTGCGGGAAGGGCTTCCTCCGGGCTCCAGTTGGACATGTGGTCGCCGCGGTCGATACCGCTCACCAGATAGAGCGGGGCCTCGGGCACCTCGACCGCGCCGACCGGTGCGAAGTCGTCGACGTCGGGCATGTCGACGACCACAAAGCCGGGCTTGTCGCCGCGACGGAGCAGTGGAGCGAGGGCCGAGGCGGGGGCGCGGTCCGGGTGGACGGCGAGCAACGTGTAACCGTCGGCGTCGCCCTCCGTGAACTTCTCGGCGAAGGCGCGCAGTTCGCCGGCGGGGATCCCCGAGATTTCGTGCACGCCGAGCTCGATCAGACGCTGGGCCTGGACGGCGAGCGGTGGGAGAGCGGTCACGGTGGACGATGACTCGGGCACGGTACTCCTTGATTCGGCGCATGCGGGACCGGTAGCGGCCCCGAGGGAACGAGGGAGGCGGGCGGGAGGTTCCCGGCATGGAGCGCCAGTTGCGGCGTACGCGATGGCGATCGGCGTGCGGCAATGAAGAGAACTCAAGACTCAGAAGACTGGGCTCTACCCCAAAAGCGGTGATTCGGGCGTTGGGGGTCAAACCGTTGAGGTCCCGGAGTAGTCGCCGCAGGTCCGGGAGCCCGGACAAGCGCTTTCCAGTCAGCGAGTACGGCCTCATGGGCAGGGTCGGCAGTAAACCCCGGGCCCACGAGGGCATCAAGGTCGGTCAGGGCGTGGTGACTTGATGCCCGCTGCGCGCGCTCCTGCGTCGACGCCTCGCACTCCCCCAGCCGCACCCAAATTAGCCATCTTGCGCTGAGCGGACGCCTCTCGTGCGTGCTTCGCCTTGCCGACCCGTGTTCCGGTGCGGGCATCCGGTCACGAGGTGAGGGCTCTCTGCGCTGCGGAAACTCGGACGGCACACTGCTGGGCGACTCAGTGCGCGGCCGCCTGCTGCGAGTCTCCACGTCGCGCTCACATCTTCTTCACTGACCTATGCATGGCTTTTTCGCCAACGTGGCCACGGCGTGGCGTACTTGACAAAGTGTCATGATCGTTTGGTGTTACGATCTCGGGCACATGCCACGTGGACTTTTTCCTCGGCTTGGCTACAGCCAGGGGGCTCTCCGGGTGGTGAAGGCTGCCCACGCCGAGGGTCCGCATGGACAGATCCGAGAGCTGGACTCCAGCCGCTCAAAGAGAGTCACATGACAATTTTGCAGGATCCGACGGTCTGGGCGCTTGCTGCCGGCGTCCCTGTCGCCACCATGGTGGTCGTTCGCCAGCGAAAAACGACTGAGTCGTTGCGCCGTCAGAAGCGGGGACTCGAAAGCGACCTGACCGAACTTCAGGGCAGCCACGCTGACCTCCAGTCCACCATCGCAGAGCTCCGCAGGGGCTACGACGAGGTGGTCCGACAGGCAAAGGAAGAGGCGGAGAACGCCACCAATACCGTACTGAAGTCTGCGATGCAGACCCTTCAGGGCCTCGCGGCGGAACAGCAGCGGGCCATCTCCGGGCTGCAGAAGAAGTACGGCGATTCGGCCGTGCTGCGGGATCTTCTCGACGTCGACCACATGAACTCGCAGTTCAACCGGCGTGCACAGTCCATTGCCGTGCTCTGCGGCGGGTGGCTCGGCCGGCAGCGGGATGCCGCATCCATCTACGACGTGATCCGCGCAGCTCAGGGCCGTATCCGGCACTACCAGCGCATCGACATCGCCTCGCGGGTGGACATCGCGGTGACCAGCCGCGCCGTCGAGCCGGTCGCGCTGACGGTGGCCGAACTGCTCGACAACGCCACCAGCTATTCGGCGCCGTCCTCCATGGTCGACGTCGAAGTGCGGACGGTGCCCAAGGGCATGTGCATCGTGATCGACGATGCAGGCGTCGGGATGAGCGAGGAAGAGAAGACGGCCGCCACAGCTCTGCTGTCCAGTGGGGCCGCGGTGAGCGTCTCCGAACTCGGCAATCCTCCCGCGTTCGGTTTCGCGGTGATCGGTGCGCTGTGCGCGCGCTTCGGGTTCACGGTCACCATCGACAGCACTTCTCCCTACGGCGGCGTCCGAGCGGTGGTGATGGTGCCGAAGGAGTTGCTGACCGACATGCCGGAACCCGCGAGGCCCACCGCAACGCACGGAGCCAACGCGGGCACAGGGGACAGCGGTTCGGCTCCCGCGACGACAGCGGGCGACCTGCCCCGGCGACAGAACAAGCGCCGCGCCATGGCACTCGTGCCGGACAACCAGCCCGATGAAGCGACTGCGCCGCCGGCCCGGTCGGCGGAGGCACGGGTGGCGGCCATGGGCGCATTTCAGCGCGGCACTCTCAGCGGCCGAAGTGCGGGGGTACCGGCCGCCGAACGCGACACTCCTGCCGATACACACGAAGGATTCGATGCCCCGTGAGCGACGATCTGTCCTGGATGCTCGAGGACGCGCTGGCGATTCCCCATGCCCTGCACGCGGTCCTGATCTCTGCTGACGGCCTGCAGATGTCCCGCACCGCGGAGATCGGCCGGGACGACGCCGACAAGGTGGCCGCCGCCGTGAGCGGACTGCAGTCGCTCAGCCGGTCCGTCGGATTCTTCTGTGGTGACGACGGCACGACCTGGCGCCAGACGCTCATCGAGTTCGACGGTGGCTGGGTGTTCCTGAATGCCGCAGGAGGTGGCTCCTACCTCGCCGTGGCGGCGTCCGCCGAGGTCGACATGGGAGACATCACGTATCGGATGCAGCAGCTGGTCAGCCGACTGGGCAAGGCCATGTCGACCGGCCGCCGCACCGACACGGTCATCTCATGACGGATCCGGACCGTACCGAGCCCGAGCTCGTGTCCGAGGCCGGAGAATTAGTCCGGCCCTATGTCATCACCCGTGGACGTGACCTGCTCGACGAGGGCGCGTTCGCCCTCATCACTCTCGTCACGACATCCACCGATGATCAGCAGCGCCCCCAGCGGCTCTCGCCCGAGGAGCAGCAGATCCTGGAGATGTGCTCCAGCGGCTACCTCTCGGTCGCTGAGATCGCCGCCCATTCCCAGCTGCCTCTGGGTGTCGTCAAGGTGCTGCTCAGTTCCCTCGCCGAGGGGGGCTATCTGGTCACCCGTGCGCCGGTGCCCTCGGCTCGTCTCGCCAACAAGGCCTTGCTTCAGGAGGTGCTCGATGGTCTCAAGGCTCTCTCTGTCTGAGGACGCCTACGTGCGCAGCGGTGCACAGCAGACTGCGGTGAAGATCCTGGTCGTCGGGCACTTCGCCGTCGGCAAGACCACTCTGATCGGCTCGCTCTCCGAGATCGCGCCGCTGTCCACCGAGGAGCAGATGACGAGCCTCTCGGAGAGAGTCGACGACCTCAAGGGAGTGCAGGGGAAGACCACGACTACGGTCGCCCTGGACTTCGGTCGCCTGACCCTCAGCGAGCGCATCGTGCTGTATCTGTTCGGGTCACCGGGCCAGCAGCGGTTCGTCAATCTGTGGGACGACATGGCCCGCGGAGCGCTGGGCGCCCTGGTCCTGGTGGACCCCGAGCGACTGGCCGACAGCTTCGAGGTCATGGATCTGGTCGAGAGCTATGGCCTCGACTTCGCCGTGGCCCTCAACCAGTTCGACGGCAGCGCGGTACACACCCCCGAAGCAGTCCGGGAGGCGCTCGACCTGCTGCCCGACACCCCGGTCGTCACCATCGACGCGCGCGACAAAGCGTCGTCCGTCAACGCCCTGATCACCATGGTCCGCTATCTGCAAAAGCGCGCCGCCCTGGAGCACGCATGACAACCCCTCCCGTACCTCCGCCCGGCTGCCCCGCACACGGCAGCGGGCAGCGCATATCCCTCGACACCCCGGAGTTCGCCGCCAACCCGCACGCGTACTACCGTTACATGCACCAGCTCGGCCCCACGGCGCCGGTCACCATCGCGCCCGGCGTGGAGGCGACCCTGGTGACCGACTACAACGCGGCTCTTGAGCTGTTGCAGGACCCCACTACTTTCCGCAAGGACGCGCGCCGCTGGCGGGCGCTGAACGAGGGCCTCATCCGCCCCGACAGCCCGGTCCTGCCGTTGCTGGCCTACCGGCCGAACTGCATGTTCACCGACGGCGCCGAGCACGTGCGACTGCGGCAGGCCATCACCGAGAGCTTCGCCCGCGTCAGCAACAGCCGGCTGAGCCGCATCGTCAACCAGGCCGCCCAGTTCCTCATCAACCAGTTCAGCGCTCGCGGCAGTACCGACCTGCTCAGGGACTACGCGCAACAGCTGCCCCTGTACGTCTTCAACGAACTCTTCGGCTGCCCGGCGGAGATCGGCGACCGGGTCCTGTTCGGCATCTCCGGCATGTTCGACGGCGTCAATGCCGAGCAGGCCAGCCAGGTCCTGCTCCAGGCGGTCGGCGAGCTGGTGGCACTCAAGCGCGTCCATCCCGGGGAGGACATCACGTCCTACCTGATGCAGCACCCGGCACAGCTGACCGACGAGGAACTGGCGCACACGCTGGTGCTGCTCCTCGGCGCGGGCGGCGAGCCGGAAGGCAACCTCATCGGCAACGCCTTCTACACGATGCTGACCGTTGAGGAGTACGCGCGCAACGGGCAGTTCGACAAGGCCCTCGATGACACCCTGTGGCGCAACGCGCCCATGTCCAACTACGCGCCGCACTACCCGGTCTCCGACACAGACGTGGCCGGCGACAAGGTCCGCGCCGGTGAGCTGGTCCTGGTGTCCTTCGGTGCCGCCAATACGGCGCTCGCGGACCAGGGGGCCGACACCCGCGGTCACCTGGCCTGGAGCGCAGGCCCGCACGCCTGCCCGTCCAAGGAACCGGCCAGGCTCATCGCCCTGACCGGCCTGGAGGCTCTGTTCAACGCGCTGCCGGACGTTGAACTCGCGGTCCCCGCGGACAGCCTCACCTGGCGGCCCGGCCCCTTCAACCGGGCTCTGGCCAGCCTGCCCGTCCGCTTCGGAGCGGTCACCCCGCGCCCCGCGGCCGCGCCTGAGCCGACGGCCGCATCCCCTCGCCACCAGACGCACCCTCCCCTGGCACCCACGCCCGCGCCCGCGCCCGCGGAGCCGCAGGCCACCGGCAAGCCGGCGCGCTGGAGCAGCTTCGTGAGGTGGCTGACGGGCCAGTAGCCGGTGCACCCCCTGTGACGCAGGCGACACAGGCAGTTGTTGTAGCCTGCATGAAAGATCAACTGCTGGGGTAGGACAGCGCGGAGTGTCTGGAGTGACACGAGATAAAGGAGAGGCAGTGAACCTCGCAACCTCCGCGCCCCGTTCCGCAGGCAACCGGCCGGGCCAACGGCGCACCACATCCAGCAGCCGGAACTCGTGCGGGTGCGACGACCCCGACAAGGCGCAGGGCCGAATACTCGCCGCTTACGGCGGATCGGCCCTCGTCTCCTGCCTCGTTGGCGCAGCACGTCCCCGTACCTCCGCGCCATACGGACGCTTCTTGCGCCGTACCGTGCGAGGAACGCGATGACGTCCCTGCCGGAGGCGGGCATACCGGCAGACGAACCCGGTAAGGCCACGCTCGGCGATCACGTGCTGGGCCAACTACAGCGCCTCGGCGCCGCGGTGGGCCTGAACAAGGCGGACACCGCGCTGTACGGGCAGGTCCTGCTCGACTCCCTCGCGGACTCCGCCCGGCGACCGTTGTCTCTGCCCCCGGCGTCGCCCAGCTTCCTCTCCGACGACCACACCCCCGTCGAGTTCTCCCTGGCCTGCACGGCGGACGCCGCCCCGGCACCGCGGGTGCTCGTGGAGCCCGGATGGGCCCACGAGGACATGGGCGACAGCGGCCGCGCCGGACTCGAGGCCATCCACGCGATGGCCGCCCGCTGGAACTTCTCCACCGCCCAACTCGACACCCTGCACGACTTGTTCCTACCCGACACGGCCGAGGGGCCGCTGTCGCTGTGGTATGCGCTCGATCTGCGCACGGGAGGCGTCCCCGGCGTCAAGGTCTATCTGAACCCCTCCGCCGCCGGACCCGAGCACGCTGCACACACCGTGCAAGAGGCGCTACGCCGACTTGGCTACGACAAGGCCTTCGCGCAGCTTCCCCCCGCGGCGGGCTATCCGTTCCTCGCCCTGGACCTGGGCTCCTGGGAGTCACCTCGCGTCAAGGTCTACGTGAAGCACCCGCGTATGTCGGCCGACGACGCCTGCGCGTTCAGCGATGCCTCCGGGGCCGCAGCGGCAGACATCCGCCACTTCTTCCACGCGGCTGCCGGCCCCCTCCCGCCATCCGGGCAGCACGGGGACGGTACGCCACGCCTGCTGCGGCGGTCCGCGCTCACCTGCCATTCCTTCACCGAAGGCGACAGCGACCCCAGCGGCTTCACCCTCCACATCCCCGTCCGTGACTACGTGCGCGACGACGAGGAGGCCCTCGACCGGGCAACCGCCCTGCTGACCCGGTTCGGCATGGACCCCACGGTCCTGCGCCGGAGCCTGCGCGCTCTCACACAACGACAACTCACCGACGGTGTGGGGCTGATCGCCTACCTCGCTCTCGTGCACGAGCGAAGCCGGCAGCCCCGCATCACGGCCTATCTGTCCTCTGAGGCCTATCTGACCAGGGCGCCGACAGAGCAGTACGCGCAAGTCGGCCTGTTAGCCGCACACCGCACCCAGAGCGCTCTGAACTCCGGTCGCAAGGCCGCCGATCATGCCATCCCGCACACCGCACCAAAGGAAGTCTCGTGGAGCCGTACCGCATCAAAGTTGTAGAACCGATCGCGTTCACCACCCGAGCGGAGCGCGAGGCCGCGCTGAAGCGGGTCGCCTACAACCCCTTCGATCTGCGTGCCGACGAGGTCACCATCGACCTGCTGAGCGACTCGGGGACCGGCGCCATCTCCGCGGACCAGCTCGCCGCGGGCATGCACGGCGACGAGTCCTACGCCGGCAGCCGCAGCTACTACCGGTGGCACGAGGTCGTCTCCGAACTCACCGGATACCCCCACATCCTGCCGGCACACCAGGGCCGCGCCGCCGAGCGCATCCTGTTCTCCGCGCTGCTCAAGCCCGGCACGAGCGTGCTGTCCAACACCCACTTCGACACCACCCGCGCCAACGTCGAACTGACCGGCTGCCAGGCCTACGACCTGCCCTGCGCCGAGGCGAAGGACCTCGACAGCGACTACCCGTTCAAGGGCAACATCGACCTGCTCGCCCTCGAGCAGGCGTTGGAGAACGCGCATCAAGCGCCCGTGGCGGCCGTGCTGATGACCATCACCAACAATGGTGGCGGTGGCCAGCCGGTCAGCATGGAGAACCTGTACCGGACCGCCGAACTGTGCCGCCGCCACGACGTCCCCCTGATCCTGGATGCCGCACGTTTCGCGGAGAACGCCTGGCTGGTGACCCAGCGCGAGCCCGGCTACGCCAACCGCACCCCCCGCCAGGTCGCCGAGGAAGCCTTCCGCCTCGCGGACGGCTGCGTCATGAGCGCGAAGAAGGACGGCATCGTCCACATCGGCGGCTTCATCGGTCTCAAGGACCCTGAACTCGCCGAGAAGTGCGCGGGCCTGCTCATCGCCACCGAGGGCTTCACCACCTACGGCGGCCTGGCCGGCCGTGACCTCGACATGATGGCCCGCGGGCTTGTGGAAGTCACCGAACCGGCCTACCTCGCCGAACGCGCCGACATAGCCGCCCACCTCGCCGCACGCATCCGCGAGGCCGGAGTCGACATCGTGGAGCCGGCAGGCCTGCACGCCCTCTACGTCAACGCCGGGCGGCTGCTGCCCCACATCCCCCCGCACCAGTACCCGGGCACCGCACTGGTCTGTGAGCTCTACCTCCGCGGAGGCATCCGCTCGGCGGAGCTGGGCAGCCTGTACCTCGGGGAAGAGGACGAACAAGGCAACTCCATCAAGACCGCACCTTATGAACTCGTGCGGCTGGCACTCCCCCGTCGGGTCTACACCCGCAGCCACTACGACCATGTCGCCGCCACCCTGGCCGACATAGCCAAAAACCCCGAATCGGTGCACGGCTACCGCATCGTGGGTCAGTCGCCGATCCTTCGCCATTTCAGCATCAAGCTGGAGCCCGTGCAGTCCGGCGGCTGATCTCAACTCGGCACGTCGCGTCGCGCAAGAGTGGGGCCGGCAGCGCCGGCTCCCACTTGCGCCGCAAGGGCGGCGACGGCAGCGCAGCGCAAAAGACGACAAGGTGGGCCGCCCAGGTGTCCTTCTTGAGGGCCCGCTGACCGTCCGCCAGAGCTCCCGACTCATCCGCGTCCCCTCGGTACCATCCGAACCTCATCTACCGGTGACCAGTCGGGTCACTTCCACTGCTTCACGGGGCGAACGTGTCACACCTCCAAGAGTGCCGGGCCCCACGTCTTTCGGGCCATGACCGACGGCTCAGCGCAGGGCATGTGCGCCTCGCCGAATACACCGGACTCTCCAGCGTCATCCGTATCGTCGGGTGATCCGTACTGTCGAGCGATGTGATCACTCGATCGTGAGTTCTTCCGTTCTCCGTCCGACAACGGCGGGATGCTCGCAAGGGCGGCGCGTGACCAGCGCCGTCCGGATGTCCACTGGGGCGGGGGCGTGGCATGAAACAGCCAGCGGAACGGCGCGGAAGCCTGAACGGCCAGACGGTACTGCTGGTGGCCGGACTGGCCGACCTGACGGTGAGCACGCTGGAGTCGGCGTTGGGGACGGTTCGCGGGATGCTGCGACGCTCCGACGCCGCGGAGCTGGCGACGGAGGCCGAGCGTGAACTTCTGGCGCGGGGCCGCCTGGTGATCGACCGGTACGCGACCATGCCCCCGGCTCACCTGGAGGTGCTGGCCCAGCGGGCACTGGCTCGACAGGCCGCCGATGACGTCTGAGGCGTGGGAGCCGGACGCGTTCAAGGCCCGCGTCGACGAGACGCTGCGCCGGTTCGTCGCTGAGGAGGCAGACCAATTCGTGGCCATCGATCCACTCCTGGGCCCGGTGGCCGGGCAACTGGAGGCGGCGGTCGCGGACGGCAAACGGCTGCGGGCGGCCTTTTGCTACTGGGGCTGGCGCGCGGTGGGACAGCCCGACAACGACGCCTTGGTGCGGGCAGCGGCCTCCATGGAGCTCGTGCACGCCGCGGCCGTCGTGCACGACGACCTCATCGACGACAGCCCGCTGCGGCACGGGCGGCCCACAGCGCACCGCGCCCTGCGCGGCGCCGTACGCCGTCGCCCGCGCGCCGACGCCGCGGCGAGGTCGTTGGCGATGCTGGTGGGAGACCTGCTGATGGCGCTGGCCGGAGATCTCTTCACCACCAGCGGGCTGCCCGCCGCCTACCTGGCCCGAGCCCGCCCGGTTTGGTCGGTGATGGCCCGCGAGCTCATCGCGGGAGAGTGTATGGAGATCCTGCGCACCGGATCCGGTCCGGACATCACGGCGTCGCTGAAAGTGATCCGCTACAAGACCGCGAAGTACACCGTCGAGCAACCCCTGCTCATCGGCGGGGCCCTGGCAGGCGCTGGGCCCCGCCTGCGCGAGGGCTACGAAGCGTATGGGCTGCCGCTGGGCGAGGCGTTCCAACTCCGGGACGACCTGCTCGGCCTCTTCGGAAACCCGGATCTGACCGGAAAGGCCAACGCCGACGACGTGCGTGGCCACCGGCCGACAGCCCTGCTCGCGGAGACTTGGC
The DNA here is from genome assembly GCF_053610705.1 of Streptomyces sp. NPDC054872. NCBI lineage: Bacteria > Bacillati > Actinomycetota > Actinomycetes > Kitasatosporales > Streptomycetaceae > Streptomyces > Streptomyces sp. NPDC054872. Next base: position 76,244 of record NZ_JBSGYY010000041.1, read on the forward strand.
GCGTGGCCGGCGACGACGAACGGGAGCGGCTGCGTGCCCTTCTCGGCAAGCGCGACCTGGGCGCGGAGGGCCTGCAAGAGGTGCGCCACGTGATGGACAGCCTTGGGGCGCCTGCCCGCATCGAAGCCATGATCAACACGCGGGTCGAGGAAGCGCTCGACGCCCTGCACGCCCTGGATGTGCCGACGCACGCCGCAACCGCCCTGACCGTGTTGGCGCGTTCGGCGGCCCTCCGCCTGTCCTGACTCGCGCACCGGCACGGGGTGAACCTGCGCCTTCCTGGCCCGCCGGTGTCGGCCGGCCCCGCAGCAGACACACGTATAGACGCAGCAGTTGCAGAAAACGAGGACCCCGCCATGATCTACACCGAGGCATCGATGGACTCCTTGCGGCAGACGGGGGACGCGCTCGCCGACGCCACTGTCGCCGAACTCTTCGAACGCGGGCAGGTCGGCACGTTCAACACCCTGATGCGATACGTCTCCACCGCCGGTTCACCCCTGCCGGACGGGCTTCCAGACGTCGCTCGCGAGTACCTCGAAGCGACCCGTACCCCGCCGGCGTGGGTGGACTGGGGAGAGATGGAGAAGGCTCGGCTGTTCTTCATCGACAACAACGTGCACATCTCCACTGCGCTGTCCTTCGCCTCCATGCCCGCCTGCTACGTCGTCCCGCACGTGGCGAAGCTGCTGTCGACCACCCATGGACTGAAGTACCCGTCCAAACGGATGGCGGAGACCGGGCAGTTCACCGTCTACCTCATGCAGCCCGACGCCTTCGAGAGCGGCAGCCGCTTCATTCCAGCCGCCCAGAAGGTCCGCCTGCTGCACGCCTCCATTCGCCACCACCTCACCCGCGAGAACCGGTGGGAAACCAGCGCGCTCGGGACGCCGATCTGTCAGGAGGACATGATCGGCGGACAGATGTTCTTCTCGATGCTCGTGCTGGACAGCCTCCACCGCCTGGGCATCCACATGTCGACAGAAGGCGCGGAAGCGTACTACTACGCCTGGCGCGTGGTCGGCGCCATGCTCGGCGTCGACCAGGAAGCCGTCCCCACTACCGTCGACGACGCCCGCCGCTTCCTCGACCTGTACATGGTCCGGCACATGGGGCCCTCCGAGGAGGGCGCGCATCTGACCCGGCAACTCATCGACCTCTACGAGGAAGTGGTGCCCGGGACCGTGCTCGACCCGATCGTCTCCGCCCTCATCCGCTTCCTCGTCGGAGACACCTGCGCCGACTGGCTGGCAGTTCCCCGCACCCCGTGGGACACCGTCGTCAAGACCGTGCCCCATCTCCTGGGCGTACTGGAGACGATCGAGGACCGCTCCCCCCTCGGCGCCTGGGCGCTGGACCGCCTCGGCCATCTGACCAGCGTTCTCGAACTGTCCTCCCTCACCCGCGGACGCGTCATGCACTACGCCATCCCCGAGCAGCTCAAAAAGGATTTCGGCGTCTCCAACACGGTCCCCCGCACCCACCGGTGGACCCCACCAGCCACCACGGTCCACTGACCGCCAGTCTCTCACCGGCGCAGAGGGGAACACGTAGACGATCGCCGACCTGGCTGACCAAACCCCCGCGGTCCAAGCCGCACTTCACCCCGACCGGATCCTCCTGGATCAACCAGGTCGAGCGGTGGTTCAGCTACCTGGCCCACCAGGTGATCCGCTGCGACGCACACAAGAACAGCGCCTGCTGGAAGATGCCGAACGTCCCGGCTGCCCGCCCGAAGTGCAGGCGGCTCGGCCTTCGGTCAGCGGCGTCGTGTCGAACGCCCGCACCATCCGCTCACACCACGACGCAAGGTGTATGGTCAGTGACCTTCTGTGCACATACCTGTCTGGGAAACGACGAGGGCCACGGACGGAGACGGGCGAAAGGCGCGCCACCATCCGCACCCTCGACGGCGTACAGGGCGACGAAGGCCCCCGCAGTCAACCCGTAGCAGCAGGTCAGAGCGTCCGTCGTCGATGCCCTGCCCGCGTCCACGCGAGTACGCTACGGTGGCGGAGATATCAGGGTGATATCGCTCGGTACATACGGAATCAGATCCGCGATCACATCGGCGATTCGTTCCGGGACTACCAAGCGAAAACCGCAGCGATCGGGAGGACGGCATGAGCAACCAGCCGTGGACCACCGACGAGCTCGCCGACTTCGACGAGACCATCACGGCCGCGCGGGAGTCCGGCAACGACGAGCTCGCCGACTACTGGCAAGGCGTCCGGGACGGCAAGACTCCCACCGTCGACTGGGAAGATCTCCGCGTCGACCTCTATGCCGAACACGGCATCGACGTCAGCGGCAGCGCGGCATAATCCAGGGCCATGGCGCCCCCGCATCGCAGGCCCGGATCCCGCATCATCCTCGGCCCCACCGCCGTCCAACAGGCCGGCCGCTTCACACCCGCTGAAGAGATCGCCGTCGACCGGGCCCTCGCCGCCATCGCAGCGGACCCCACCATCGGCGTCCTGCGCACCCGCACCGAACACGGCGGAATCATGTGGGAGTACAAGGCGCCCGGCACCGCGGTACGGATCATCTACACGATGACGATCAGGCGCACCATCGTCACTGTGGCCTACTTCGAAGCCTGAGCAAGCCCGCGACCGAAGGAGCCGGCGGCCTTGATCTCGTCCAGGACCGGGTCGTAGTAGCGGGTTTCGTAGTGATAGAGGCCGGTGGGGTCCTGTCCTGCTAGCCGTCGGCGAACCGGTGGGGCTGGCTGATCTTTTCGGCGGCGCGCGGTTCCAAGCTCCGGCCGACGCCATGGCCGTCGTCACGGACCCGTAGGTCCACCCCGTTGGGGGTGGCGTGGAGGGTGAAGTATTCCGCGCACGCCGACTGCGCGAACTCCGTCGGGCCGCGCGTCGGCCTCCACAAGGCTGCCCTGCTCCCTGAACGCGTGTAACCAACAGGTAGCCTCCTCGGACCGTCGATGGCGAGCGGGGAGGCGGTCCGTCACCGTTGCCCAGGGTCTCGGTTGCCCGGCCGTGGGGCCGCGGCGGATCGCCTGGACAGCCCCGAGAGGAAGGACGAGATGCCGGACGAACCGGAGAGCACCGGGCCGGAGAGCTCCAAGATGGTCAACTCTGGGCCGGGGGCCTCCGACGTGGGTGGGGCCCTGTGGCAGGCCGCCCCCGCCTCCCGGCCTTCCGCGCCGGAGCGCCCGGGCCGGATGCGCCGCTTGTCCCGTAGCCGTAGTGGCATCGGTGTCATCGGCGCGCTCGTCGGTGCGCTGCTCGGGGTAGGCGTCATGGCATGGCGCTCCAACGAATTGCCCTTCGTGGAGCGGGACGTGTGCTGGGGTTCACTCTCGCCCGATGTCGCGCACGCGCTGTTCTCGGACACGGACGTCCGCAGCCGTGAGCTACCGCTGCGCCGGGCCACAGAGGACCACATGCACACGGAGTGCAGTATGCAGGGGTTCGGGGCCGACGAGCTGGAGTCGGAGGTCACGGCGTCGGTGCGGACGCTGGGCGAGTTGCGGGGGGCGCAGGCATGGAGCTGGACCGAGGAGTACCTCTCCTCCCGTATGACGCCGCTCGGCGAGGGGATCACCGGCATGGCTTCCTCCACCCGGGCTTGGGTGGCGCTTCCCGCGAGCTGTGAGGAAATCTCGTATGAACCCGGCGAGAAGCCGCCGTTGCGGGTGGTCACCCTCGCTTCGGACGAGGCCGACCCCGAGGGCCAAAACGAGGTCGACGCGCGGCGGGGCCTGAACGCGATGTCCCGCGCGGTGGTGCGGTTGGCCAACGGGGTCATGGAACGGTATGGCTGCGACGGCCATTACTCCGACCCGCCGAAGCTCCCCCGTGTCCCGGAGGGCAACAAGCTGCCGGACGTCGACGCCGACCGGCTCTGCGGGATCCAGGGCGTCCGGCTGCCCAGGTGGGCCAAGGGGCCCGAAACGAAGGCCGTGAGCACCACACCGGGCCTCAAGCCGGGCGGCTCTTCGGCGGACAGCATCCGGGCGTGCGACGTGCGCCAGCCCTTCGGGCCGAGCAGGCTCCGGCTGATGACTGTGGCGGACCCGGAGATGGCCGGCGTCGTCTCCCGCGTCCTTGGCAACAGGGCCGCCTCCCTCGGCGGTGACGGGCAGGGCGCCTACGCGGGCGGTCTGAGCGTCTACACGGCCGAGTGCCGGCGCGGGCGGGTCGCATTCGTGGCGCATGAGCCGGGAACGGACAGCGAGTCGCACGAGGGCACGTCACTCGCCCTCGCCGTTTTGCCGCCGTACGTCAAGGCGGAGGCGAAGCGCGTCGGCTGCGGCGAGGTGAACGTGAAGGTGCCCAGTCGTCTGCACCGTCTGATGCCGTAGATGGGAGCAGGGCGGCTGCCCACGGGGGCAACCGCGTGGTCCGCTCACCGCGCCCAAAGGCCCTGACCCAGCGTCCACTTGGCGGCATCGGTGCACGGCTGGTGATCCAGGCAGCCATACCGCGACACGTGGCCGCGCGGTTGCGGTCCTGGCCGCCGAAAACCTGCTCTTCGTTGTCCCCCCAGCACGGCACGTATGTTCAGGTACAGGGCGAGGGCGACGGCAGCAAATAGCGTCAGGCGTTCACGGCCGGTAGCGCGCCACCGTGTACGCGGTCGGTCCGGTAAGTGAGCCTGGCGCGGACTCGTCCACCATGTCGACCACCTCGAACCCCGTTCCTGCCGCGTAGTGCTCCAGCTCGCGCGGAAACAGGACCCGTCGCCTGATCACGTCCTGCGCTTCCTCGCCGGATTCAAATGTCCACAGCCGGTGCATGGTGTTGATCTGCGTCCGGAGATCCCACTCATACCGGACGGTGACCGTGGCTCGTGTGTCCGGCGTCTCGACGGTGGCGGTTGTGGGCCCTGCCTGAGTGATCGGCGATACGGGAGAGCAGAGCACGAGGGTCGCGCCGGGGCGCGCGTGCGCCGGGAACGTTGCGAAGACCATGCGTTCCCATAGGTCCACGCCGACGCACTCGAACCGCTTCGCCAGGATTTCCAGGTCTCGCCCAGTGCCGCATCCGAAGTCCACCAACGTGGCAGCGTCCGGCTGGTGCTGGTCGATCAGTGCTTGGCAGGTCTCGGCGGTACCGCTGTCTGCCTGCACTGCGTCGTGGAGCGCGGGGTTCCGGTAGAAGACGTTCGTAGCTTCCATGGCGCTCGGCTTCCCGTCGGGGCTGGTCATGCGAGGGCCCGCAGCCCGATTTCCAGGGCGCGTGTGTCGCAGAGCAGATCGGGCACCGTGGGCGCGCGTTCGGCGTGGTCTCGGGCCGGAGCGAGCGCTTTGGGGTCTACGTAGCCGAGATCGACGAGTAGCGATCCTCGCAACATTCGGTCGAGGAGGGGGAGCCCGTACGTGCGCAACCCGGTTTCCATGAACCGCACGATGCGGGGATGTACCAGCTGGTTCACGGGCCAGACTCCAACCCGCCGGTATCCCGGATTGTGAAGCCCGCTCGCCATGATGGCCGGCAGGGGCAAGACTGGGATGGGGGGCTAGGTTCGCGTTCACGCCGGCGACCGCGTCCCGCGCCTACCTGGCGAGCCAGGGAACCGGCTCGGAGTCGGGGAGTTCAGCCTTTGCTCTTGAGTGGCACGCGTTGATCTCGTCTCCGCCGGTCCCCGCAAAGATGGCCTCGCAGCCCTGCGCCGCCACTTCGGTCCGGGAAATAGGAACAGAGCGAAGCCGACGACGGGCACCAGCGCGATAACCACGGGGATAGCCTCGGTCGTCAACACAGCGAAAGTCTCACGCATCCCGCCTACAGCGGGGGCCGAGAAGCGGTGAGTCGACGGCGGCGCTGGCGCATGTGGAGCGAGTCCGCTACCTCTGCGAACGTGTCTCTTCAGCTCGCCATGCGCACGAGGCCGATCACTTGTTGCTGCCGGTGTGCATCGCCCGGCCCCGGCGCGCCGACGGGCCACTGCGCAGAGAGTGCGCAATGGGTGCGCGGGGGGCCGTCCGCCGTCATCCGAGCGCCGGCACAGGCCTGGTGGTAGATGCCGACCACCGCCCCGGGACCGGACTCCGAAAGACCTGGCTGCTGCGGACCGGACCGGCGAGCCGTCCACGGTCCACAGCAGCTCGGCCGACTCCTGCGTGAGCAGCGGACCGAGCCGCTGCACAGCAGGGCTAACGGCCCCGTCGTGCGCGGAAGCACACGGCTACCGGCAGCATCCGGTCAGTCGGCGGAAGCCACCATGGGTGGCGTCATCCGCAGCCCAGCGAACGTGCCCGTCTGCATCCGCTCGGTCCGCAACTCCAGGACACCGTGCGGGAGATGCCCTGCTCGCGGGCTTACACCTGCCCCTCATTACCACAGGTACAGGTGGTACTTGAACTTTCCGTCAGTGCCGAGGCCGGGTGCACACTCCCAGGTCCACGAGGGGTTCCGATTCACCCAGTACCACCCTCGGGTCTCGCACTCCCCACGGGTCCAGTGACTGCTGTAGGGATCAGGGGGCGATAACCGTGTCCTCAACGTACGGGCATCGGCCAGGGGCGGCGGGCAGGTGCCCCTGGCCGGAGCGAGAGCGCGATGGTTCTCTTCGGGCGGGGAACCCGAGCGGACACGGTCAGTTGCAGGCGTGGCCCCAGCCCATGTCGGGGCGCCAGGTCTTGGTGCTCGCGGTCCCGCCCTGCTTCTTCCAGGTGAACTTGGCCTGTACCTGGAAACTGTTCGTCGGCCACCTGCACGGGTTGACCGACGAGGTGCTTGCCAGGTCTTGAGTGCGGTGCCAGCCGTCGCTGTCCTTGGCGGACTTCACCGTGAGCGTCCTGGTGCCGTTGAAGCGCAGGAGCTTCACGTCGTTGACCGCGACCGTGTAGTTGCCACCGCCGGCGGTGTCGGTGATCTTCGCCCGTGCCCGGTAGGTGTCGGCCTCGTCGTCCCACCATACGGTCGCACAGCGCTTGACCTGCTTGCCGTAGCACTCCCAGGTGCTGTCCGCGGACGCCATGGACGGTGTGAAGACGATCGAAGCGCCCACCGCTGCGACGGTGAGCCCACAAGCCGTACCGATCCGGCCGAGTTGCTTGAGCCTCATGAGGTTCCCTTCCATGTCCCGCGGCCGTTGGACGGCCGCCGGGTCTTAAGCGCTGGCGACGGGAACGCTAGCCGGGAACCCGGAGTGAACGGTGAGGCGTGCGGTGCTGTTGCGCAGCCGTGACAACGTCCGGATTCTGCTGCCGCCGCCAGCCGACCGAGCCCCAGATCTTGCAGGGCGCGAGCGACGGTCGGCCAGGAGGTGACGTCTGGGCAGTACCCGGTGCGGTGGTTGGTGACGTCACTCTCAGCCCACCGGCCTGCCGTGCGAACGAAGCTGAGGTCAGCGGCGCGGTGTGCGCGCCCCGCGTTTTGGTTCGGGCGCGGGGACGCAGCCTCCTTAGATGGCGCGTAGAAGGAGAAGGCCCGCAGCGTTGCCCGGACATCTCGTGCGGGACGTGTCGCCGCCTGCGGCGCGGGGCTCTGGGGTGCGAAAGCCCGGCCGGACGTGGGTGCTTGGCGTCGGTACGGCCCTCGTGAGCGCGTTGCTCGTCGCGCTGATCGTCGTCGTCGCGCCGCGCCATCTCCTGGCCTGGGACACTGCCGGCGCCCGCGTTCCGGACCGCGCGAAGGCAATCAACGACACTCGGACCACGCTGCTGCAGGGGCTGGCCGGGGTGGCATTGCTTGTTGGAGCCTTCTTCACCTGGCGACAATTGCAAGTGACGCGGTACGGACAACTCAGCGAGCGGTTTACCGCGGCGGTGGAGCAGTTGGGCAGCCCTAGCGTGGAGGTGCGCATAGGAGAGGTCTTCGCTCTAGAGAGGGTCGCTGTCGACTCACGGGACGATCGCGGGACCGTCGCCGAGGTGCTCTGCCTCTTCGCACAACGCAACGCACTGGCCACACCGCTCGAAGCCCGCCCCGACCCTGGCGAGATAGCGAGAAGCGGTGAAGTGGCCCTGGCGCACGCGGGTGACACCTTGCTGGTCCTACGCTCCCCGGATGTGCACGCGGCGGTCACCGTGCTCGGCCGTGCTCCACGCCCCGAAGGGCTGACACTTCGTCTCCAGCGGGTGGACCTCCGACGCTCGATGCTGGACCACGCGGATCTCGTCGACGCGGACCTGCACTACGCCGATCTGACGAACGTGCACCTCCAGGGGGCCCGGCTGCAACGAGTCGACCTGTCCGGAACGTGGCTGGTCAGAGCCATACTTCTGGGAGCCGACCTGCGACAGGCCTCGATGCGGTCCGTCTTGCTGTGCCACGCCCGGCTCGACGACGCCGACCTGCGCGCGGCGGACTTGAGCAATGCCGACCTGACAGCGGCCGTCATCGGTGCCGCGCGATTCGAGCTGGCTGATCTGCGCGGCGCGAATCTGACAGGCACCGACCTGACCGGGGCGACGTTCACCAAAGCGGTGGCCGACGCCACCACGGTCTGGCCCCAGGGCTTCGACGCGGCGGCCGCCGGGGTGCTCTGCTCAGACAACGCGCCGCCGCTCCAGCCCCTGAGCTTCTTCCCGCACGATCCCGCCTAGTGACGGCGGTCCGACTGGCTCGACTGGCTCGACTGGCTCGACTGGCTCGACTGATACAACTACCACCGACCCCACACCGGAATCAGCGGCCAGACCCCAGCCAGCCGCGTCACCACCGTGTCGGAGCGGCACACCTAGCGCAGAGGCCGCCAGGCAGGATGCCGCATCAGGGGGTCGCTCGGGTCCGCCCACGTCAGACAACCCTTCTCCAGCCCCGGCACCTGGCCGTCGGTGACCAACGGCCCCCCGCCGTGAATGATGCCGTCGGCGGTCTGCTCCAGCAGATCAGCGATCGAGGTAAAACCGACACCGCCGATGTACAGGCCCGCCATCGCATCCCACCGGCCCACGGGACTCGGCGAAAGGGCGGCATCGACGTACCGGCCGAACACACCTCCCTCCCAATGCTCACCCAAGAACGGCACCCATTGGATCCCCGGCGGCGTCATCGTGCCTGCAAAGCCATCGGAGCGAAGGCGCGCGTGGACAGCCCGCTGCGGGGACAGCAGATCCCCTTCCGGGATGAACCCATGCGGGTTCAGATCTCCGTCGTCCTCGTCTTCCTCCGGCAAGTCAACGGTTCGAAGCCCCCCACACAGCGACCACAAGGCTTTCAACTCGACCGGGAAGCCATGCCCGGCGTAATCCCGCAGCTTCTGCTCGGCGACAGCGATCTCCTCCGGCGAAGCGGGCGGCAGCAAAGCCTCGCTCGACAACGGAGCATGTTCCGCCAGCCACCCGCTGATCCGTCCCCACGCTGCTGCGACTCTGCCCACATCCATCTGATCAGACATACAGGCCACACTAACCACGCCCTGCCCCGCACCGGCCGTCGAGCTACTGATCTCTCCGGTGGGTTGTCGTGGAGGGTGACGGTGTTTGATCCCTGTGACATGTCGTAGGGATGCGGTATGCGCAGGGTGGTGGGCTCGGGCCAGGCCAGCAGGTTGCGCGGGAGCGGATACGGATAGTCGCGGGGCAGGGGTTTGACCGGAGTGAGAAGAACGCGATCATTGCCAGGGAGTTGCGGGTCAGCCTGCGTTCGGTGGAGCGCTGGCCGCGGGCCTGGCGCGAGCAGAGCATTGAGGCGTTGCGGTCTTCCGGCCCGGCCAAGCGCCCCAAGTTTCCGCGGAGGAATTCGCGGTGCTTGAGGTGGAGTTGCTGAAGGGCACGGTGAGCCGTGGCTGGTCGGATGAGCGGTGGGCGCTGTCCAGAGTGGAACTGATGAAGCCGCACCACTCGCGAAACTGGGCGCCCCGAGGCCGCACACCCACGGTCCCGGTTCGTGGTGGCTCCCGAGGCCGGACCTCCCTTGCCGCGCTGGCCTGTTACAAGCTCGGCCGGTCCAGCAAACTGATCTACCGGCCCCAGGTCCAGAGCCGCCACCAGGGCGCACGTCGGGGCTTCACCTGGAAGGACTATCGCGACCTGATCGTGCGGGCGCACATCCAGCTCGACGGCCCCATTGTGTTGATCTGGGACAACTGAACGTCCACCGGTCTGCCGGGATGCGCGCCAGTACACGGCTGATCATGACTGGCTCACCGGCATCCAATCACTCAGCTACTGCGCCCAGTTCAACCCATCGAAGGCATCTGGTCTCTGCTGCGGCGCAGCGTCACCGCGAACGTGCTCTTTAACGACCGCGATCAGCTGGAACGGGCAGTCCGAGGAGACCTGCGCAGAATCCAAGGCAGGCCCGACCTCATCGACTGATGCCTCCAAGGCACGACACTCAGCCTCACCCCGCCTGACCCGCACACCCGACAACCCACCGGATAAATCAGTAGGAGTGGGTTGGGGTACTCGGCTCTGACGGCTAGCCGAGAGTTCAGCGACTTGTGCACCACGCGGTGAAGCCAGAACATGTAGCAACCGCAACTACAGTTAAGGTTAATGGGGCGGGACTGTTGCCTCTCCGCTGGGCTTCAGCTTGGCCCTCTAGCACCCGCTTCGCCGCGCCAAATGCGTTCTTTCACTCGATGACGTGAGTGTGCGACAAATAGAAGCCTAACAGGTCAATTACCTCTAACTTGGTGCCTCCTGTGCCACGCAAGCCCCACCCGCCTCCATGCGCCCCAGCGGAAGCGGTGCGGGGCAGGCGTGCACTCTGCCCCGAGTAAGCGCGGGTGGTCCCCGTACTGAAACCGGGCGGTAGAAACGGTTCGATTCCCTCCACCCCGCTCATTGATGGGTCCACCACGCAGCACCGATGCCGCCCGCCGTACTGATCAGCGAGACGAGCCACGCGGGCACGCGCTGAATGGTCACGTGCAATCCGCCGCACCGCAGTTCAACCTGCGGTGGGGTGCTGCGGGTCGGTGCAGACGTCATAGCGGGCTCCCTGACTTGGTGGGGCTGTCCGTGTGCCGGATGTATTACCCACGAAGCGCTACGGAGCATAACTATCCGCGCGAACGCAACGTTCCACCCGCGCCCCGCCCCTCGATGGAGGTGATCCTCCATGCCCCGTAAGTCCCGCCCTCTTGCTCTGTCCCCGGCTGCCCCGAACTCACCACGGGCGGACACTGCCCGGCACATGCAAGGAAACCCGAGCAACGGCGAGGGACGACCACGGCCAAGGGGTAACGGCCTCCGATGGGAACGCATCCGTAAGCGCTACCTCTACACGCACCCGTGAGGCGTGCTCTGCTCATGCACCGGTGCCGGTTGCCGACCACTTCCCCGCAGGAACCATCATCGTGGGTCGGCGACGTCGACGTCTGGCACCGCGTCGTCCGCGACGACATTGCGCGGACGGTGTCTGCACCCTCAACTACGAACCACCTCGAGGCGGTCGTGAGACGCCGCTCCGTGAGCGCGCGAAGTCAGCTGTGGCCGCCGTTAAGCATTCGCGGCGTGGCGAAAAGCGCTTCTGGACGACGCCCTAACCCACGTCCGGAACCTGGCGCCGTGCTTCTGACAGCCACAGCCCCGCACCACCGCGTGTCGTCGACTCCTCGCACTCCTCGGCTACTACCTCCCGATAGTCCAACCGGGCCTGGGCCAAGCTCAGCCGACCGTTGGGGCCGCCCCGGACGAGGTGCGCATCCACGTCGTCCTGCCCGTCGTCCTCCCAGCCGCACTCTGGACATATCTCGAAGTTCGCCCGCTCCTCCAACGTTCGCTGGAAGCAGCACGGGCACGCGATGAGGGCATTCGCGGGACTGGTGGGCGTTTCGCCAGAGACCATGGCCATCATCCTTCCCCTCCCGGGAGTGACCCACAATAAACGGCCCAAGCCACGCCCAGCTGACTGCCATCTGACCCATCCCGCGCAGGGGCAAGAGGTGATGTCGCCTCTCTTCGGTGGCGCCTGACGACGCCGTGTGAACGCTGCGTGGAACTGTCTCCCAATACGGGAGCAGCTCCACGCAGCCGCTGTCACCTGGTGCTGGAAGTCGCCTTTGGCGGCACGGAACTGCTCGACACAGCGCGCCTCGGCAGCTTCCCAGGACCGTCGGGCACAGCGCGCAGAGCGGCGTCAACACCAGCCCCCCCTCGCCCGGAGGCCCCCCGGGCACGCCGCCCGCCCCCGCGAGAGGGGGACGCCGTTGGGCGGG
>NZ_JBSGYY010000042.1:0-83460 GCF_053610705.1 Streptomyces sp. NPDC054872
GCACCTGCACGGTGCGGGGCCCCGACTGCGTACGGGAGAGGCGGAAGGTCAGTGGCCGCCCGGCGTCTTCGCCGGGTTGGTGCCCTCGGCAGCCGCCGTCTCGCTGTAGATGTCCGGCTCCAGGTAGATCACCCGCGCGATCGGGACCGCCGCGCGGATGCGCTCCTCGGCTGCGTTGATCGCGGAAGCCACCTCGGTGGCCGTTTCGTCGTGCCGCACGGCGATCTTGGCGGCGACGAGGAGCTCCTCGGGGCCGAGGTGCAGCGTGCGCATGTGGATGACGCGGGTGACCGTGTCGTCGTCGACCAGGGCCTTCTCGATCTTCTCGACCTCGTCCGTGCCCGCGGCCTCGCCCAGGAGCAGGGACTTGGTCTCCGCGGCGAGGATGATCGCGATCAGGATGAGCAGGACACCGATGCAGAGCGTGCCGATGCCGTCCCAGACGCCGTCGCCGGTCGCGAGCGCGAGGCTGACGCCGACCAGGGCCAGGATCAGACCGACCAGCGCGCCCAGGTCCTCCAGGAGCACGACCGGCAGCTCGGGGGCCTTCGCGCGGCGCACGAACTGCGTCCACGTGAGGTTGCCGCGCGTGAGGTTCGACTCCTTGATCGCCGTACGGAACGAGAAGGCTTCGGCGATGATCGCGAACACCAGGACGCCGACCGGCCAGTACCAGTGCTCGATCTCGTGCGGGTGCTTGATCTTCTCGTAGCCCTCGTAGATCGCGAACATGCCGCCGACCGAGAAGAGCACGATGGAGACCAGGAAGGCGTAGATGTAGCGCTCACGCCCGTACCCGAAGGGGTGTTGGGGGGTCGCCTCGCGCTGCGCCTTCTTGCCGCCGAGGAGCAGCAGCCCCTGGTTGCCCGAGTCCGCGAGCGAGTGCACGCTCTCGGCGAGCATCGACGACGAACCACTGAAGATGAACGCGACGAACTTCGCCACCGCGATCGCGAGGTTCGCAGCGAGTGCCGCGACAATCGCCTTTGTTCCGCCTGACGCGCTCATGTGTGCCCGTTGTCCCTTCGCCTGCGTACGTTCTTGTCCACTGCCGCTTTGCCCGGCCTTTGCGGTGGGTCATTGTTGCAGCACGAGGCGCTGGTGGTGAGTCAGGCCACCACAGTGGCCCTGAAGAGCGTGCCCACTCCGGACACTTCGGCCTTTTCGTCCGCGGGGACGAACACGGACTGGCCGGGCGTGAGTTCGCCGGCGTCGCCCACGCTCACGGTGCCCGCGACGCAGAGCAGGATCTGCGGGGTGGCGGCGGTGAGGTCGTGCGCGGCTCCGCCCTCGGGCAGGACGAAGCGGGAGAGGCGGAACTCGTCGATCGGCGTCTCGTAGACCTCTTCGCCGTCGGGGCCGGCCTCGGGGCGCAGGATTCCGGGGGCGGTCGCCTCGAAGCGGACGATGCGCAGGAGTTCGGGTACGTCGACGTGCTTGGGGGTCAGGCCGCAGCGCAGCACGTTGTCCGAGTTCGCCATGATCTCGACGCCGAGGCCGTCGAGGTAGGCGTGCGGGACTCCGGCGCCGAGGAACAGGGCCTCGCCGGGCTGCAGTCGGACGTGGTTGAGGAGCATCGCCGCGATGACGCCGGGGTCGCCGGGGTAGTGCCGCGCGATGCCCGCGTACGGGGCGTAGGCGCCGCCGAGCCGCTGGGCCGCGTCGGAGACCTCGGTGACGGTCGCCGCCATCTCCTCGGGGTCCGCGGTCAGTACGGCCGTCAGGACCTCGCGCAGCGCGCCGTCCTCGGGCTTGGCGTGCAGCAGGTCGACGTACGGCTTCAAGGAGTCGACGCCCAGACCGGCCAGCAGGTCGGCGGCCTCGACGGGGTCGCGGAAGCCGCAGAGGCCGTCGAACTCCGTAAGAGCGCAGATCAGTTCGGGCTTGTGGTTGGCGTCCTTGTAGTTGCGGTGCGGGGCGTCGATCGGGACACCCCGCTTCTCCTCGTCCTCGTAGCCCTCCCTCGCCTGCTCCAGGTCGGGGTGGACCTGGAGGGAGAGCGGGGCGCCCGCGGCGAGGAGCTTGAGGAGGAAGGGCAGGCGCGGGCCGAACCTGGCGACGGCCGCCCGGCCGAGCTCCGGCCCCGGGTTCTGGTCGATCACCTCGTCGAGCGGGCCGCGCTCGGTGCGCGAGGGCGCGCCGGGGTGGGCGCCCATCCACATCTCGGCCTGCGGTTCACCGGTCGGCTCGACGCCGATGAGGTCCGCGATGGCGGTGGTGGAACCCCAGGCGTAGGGGCGGATGGTGTTGGTGAGGCGGTCCACGGAGGGGTTCTCCCTTACGTACGTACGCGGTGCGGGCGATGCGGGGCCATGCGGTGCGGTGCCACGCAGTGCGGTGCCATGCAGTGCGGTGCGAGGTCTCAGGTCATGACCGGGCTGTGGTCATGATCGGTCCCTCGGGGCGAGCGCCAGGTAAACGGCGGCGAAATCCGTGACGGCGATCAGCTCCGCGAGCATCTCCAGGGCGTCGCCGTCCTCCGGTTCGAGCTCGCTGATCGCGATGTCGTGGCCGTGGGCGAGCTCGCGGGCCGCGGGCGCCGCGCTGAGGCCTCCGGCGTCCACCGGGCGGTCGCGGAGCAGGACGACGCGTGCACGGAGCTGCTGGGGTTCCTCGACGCGGTCGCGGAAGAAGTCGTCGCCGTCGCCGTCACCGCCCGAAGCGAGGTTGCCCGCGAGCAGGGCGCCGTGCGCGGGCAGGGACTCGGGCAGTTCGCCCGCGACCGCGGGGTGCCCGGCGAGCTCGGCGAGGCCGGCGGCGAAACGGCGGCCCACGGGGCCCGCGAGCCCGCCCTCGGTCCAGATCACCGGGAGGGTCTCGTCGAGCTCCGCGGCGAGCGTCTTGGCGGGGTTGCCGTACGTCGCGACGACCGGGCCGCAGCGTTCCGCGACGTGGTCGAGGCGGTCGGCGATCTTCTGCAGGGTCTCGGGCGGTGCGGTGATCAGGCCGGTGCGGTCCAGCAGGATGAGGAGCGGGGTGAGCAGGGCCCAGAGGGTGGCGGGGGCGGAGGCCGCGGCCTCGTCGTCCACGCGGCGTGCCTCGTACGCCTCGGAGGCGCGCTCTCCGTCGTGCGGGGTCTCGTACTCCCCGTACGGGGAGGTGGCCATCGGGACCGTGAGGCCGTGCGAGCCCTCCACGCCCTCCGCGAGCGGGGAGCGGGCGGGGGCGACGGCCACGACCGTGCAGCCGCGGCGGTAGGCCTGGCCCGCGAGGAGTTCGAGGCCCGGTTCCGTGCCGTCCGGGGTGGCGATGAGCAGCAGGTCCAACGGGCCCGCCCAGCCGGGGAGCGCCCAGCGCAGGGCGCCCGCCGCGGGGGCCACGCCGGTGGGCGCGAGGCGGATCACGGGGCAGCCGGCGCCCGCGAGGGTGCTGAGCAGATCCGCCACGCAGGTGGCGGCCGTGCCGGGGCCCGCGATCAGGATGGCCCGGGGGCGGCCGTCCGGCTTGAGCTGGGTGAGGCCGGCCTCCGTCGCGTGCCGCACCGCTGTGCGGACGCGGGCACCTGCCTCCGCGGCGCCCCGGAGGAGGCCGCGGCGGTCGGCCACCGCGAGTGCCTCGGGAGCGTCGAGCAGCGATTCGTCGAGCATGGGGTCGGGCCTCCGATTCGCCGGGCGACGGGGCGGGGGCGCCGCCGCTCGCACTTCTTGTCGTTACGCGGGGCCTGGCGGGGCTTTGCGGGGCGTCTGCCCCGGGCGGCCTTGCGGGGCCTTACGCGGGGCGGCGGGCCTCGTCGACGAGGAGGACGGGGATGCCGTCGCGGACGGGGTAGGCAAGGCCGCAGTCCTTCGCGGACGCCGTGCAGACCAGCTCCGTGTCCGCCTCCTTGAGGGGGGCGTGGCAGGCCGGGCAGGCGAGGATCTCCAGGAGGCCGGCTTCGAGCGGCATGGGGTGGGTCCCTTCGAGCGGTGGGGCGAAGAATGTCGCCTGGTCAGCCTACCGCCGGCCCCTGGGCCTCTGCTGGCCCCGGGGCCTTTGCGTGTGTGCTGCCGGGGCTTCGCCCCAGGCCCCGCGGGTGGGACTTCCGTCGCTTTCGCCTCTGCGGCCCGGTGGGCGTTTGCGCCCACCCTCCCCCACTCTCAGCTGCGTTCGAGGGGGGACCCCCATCGCCCTGCGGAACGCCTGCCCACAAACGGGGGTGCGGGGGGGGATGCGTACGGGCACCCATCCCCCTCCCCCCATACGTCCTCAGCCTCGGATGATGCCCAGGGCCTCGTCCCGGGTCCTCGTCATCGTCGCCTCGTCGCGGGCCTCCACGTTCAGGCGCAGGAGCGGTTCCGTGTTGGAGGCCCGGACGTTGAACCACCAGTCCGTGGACGTCACCGTGAGGCCGTCCAGCTCGTCGAGGGTGACGCCCTCCTGGCCGGCGTACCTCGCCTTGATCGCGGCGAGGCGGGCCGTCTGGTCGTCGACCGTGGAGTTGATCTCGCCGGAGCCCGCATAGCGGTCGTACTGCGCGACGAGGGCCGACAGCGGGCCGTCCTGGCCGCCGAGCGCGGCGAGGACGTGGAGCGCGGCCAGCATGCCCGTGTCCGCGTTCCAGAAGTCGCGGAAGTAGTAGTGCGCCGAGTGCTCGCCGCCGAAGATCGCGCCCGTCTTGGCCATCTCCTCCTTGATGAAGGAGTGACCCACGCGGGTACGGACCGGCGTGCCGCCGTTCTCCCGGACGACCTCGGGGACCGACCAGGAGGTGATGAGGTTGTGGATGACGGTGCCCTTGCCGCCATTGCGCGCGAGCTCGCGTGCGGCGACCAGGGCGGTGATCCCCGACGGGGAGACCGGGTCGCCGTTCTCGTCGACGACGAAGCAGCGGTCCGCGTCGCCGTCGAAGGCGATGCCGAGGTCGGCGCCCTCCTCGCGCACCCGCTGCTGCAGGTCCACGATGTTCTTCGGGTCGAGGGGGTTGGCCTCGTGGTTCGGGAAGGTGCCGTCCAGCTCGAAGTACATCGGCACCAGCGTGAGCGGCAGGCCCTCGAAGACCGTCGGGACGGTGTGCCCGCCCATGCCGTTGCCCGCGTCGACGACGACCTTCAGGGGGCGGATGGACGTCAGGTCCACCAGGCCGCGCAGGTGCGCCGCGTAGTCCTTGAGGGTGTCCCGCTCGGTGAGCGTGCCGGGCGTGCCGGCCGGCTCCGGGGCGCCGGTCGCCGACCAGCCCTCCACGAGGGCGCGGATGTCGGCGAGGCCGGTGTCCTGGCCGACCGGGGCGGCGCCCGCGCGGCACATCTTGATGCCGTTGTACTGGGCGGGGTTGTGCGAGGCCGTGAACATCGCGCCGGGCAGGTTCAGCGCGCCCGACGCGTAGTAGAGCTGGTCCGTCGAGCAGAGGCCGATCTCCGTGACGTCGACGCCGAGCGCCGCGGCACCGCGCGCGAAGGCCCGGGAGAGGCCGGGCGACGACGGCCGCATGTCGTGCCCGGTCACGATCGCGTCCGCGCCCGTCACCTTCGCGAAGGCGGCACCGAACAGCTCGGCCAGCGACTCGTCCCACTGGTCCGGGACCACCCCGCGCACGTCGTACGCCTTCACGATCTGGGACAGATCAGCAGTCACGGCCAACCCTCTCTGCAGGTTCTGCGAGTTCAGCGGATGCGGAAAGTACTCGGGCGAGTGCTCGCCGGTCACCCCAAACTACCCGCAACAACTGACAACCAGCTGTGAGCGGCGTCAAGCCTCCGTCAGCCGGACGTCAGGCTCTCGTCACGGCAGCATCCAGCCGAGCACCACCGTGCTCTGCCCCACCACGATCAGACACATCACCAGCAACAGGGCGAGGCTCCAGGGCAGCACCTTGCGCAGCAGGTCGCCCTCCTTGCCCGCGAGTCCGACCGCCGCGCACGCGATCGTCAGATTCTGCGGGGAGATCATCTTGCCGAGCACGCCGCCGGAACTGTTGGCGGCCGCGAGCAGTTCGGGCGAGAGCCCGGACTGCTGAGCCGCCGTCACCTGGAGCGCGCCGAAGAGCGCGTTGGCCGAGGTGTCCGAGCCGGAGACCGCGACGCCGAACCAGCCGAGCACCGGTGAGAGGAAGGCGAGCCCCGCGCCGGCCGCCGCCACGAAGTGGCCGATGGTGGCCGCCTGTCCGGACAGGTTCATCACGTAGGCGAGGGCGAGCACGGACGTCACGGTGAGGATCGCGAACCGCAGTTCGTGCACGGTCGCGAGCCACTCCCGCACCGCCACGCGCGCGTGCACGCCGATGACGGCGGCCGTGCCCACACCGGCGAGCAGCACGAGCGTCCCGCCCGTCGCCACGAGCGGCAGCGAGAAGAGGTTGCCGCTCACCGGGTCACCGTCGGGATCGGCGACGTTCAGGAAGGGCCAGTCGAAGGTCTGCGTCGCCTTGGCAAGAAGGTCCTTGACCGGCGGGATCTGGGCGACCGAGAAGATGGCGACGATCAGGGCGTACGGGGCGTAGGCGCGCAGGATCTCGGGGCGCGGGTCGTCCTGGTCCAGGTCTTCGCTGCGCGCGCCGGTCAGGACGGCGACGCGTACGGGCTCCGCGGCGGGCTTGCGCGCGCCGGGCACCGCCATCAGCGCACCCGCGCCGGCCAAGGCCGCCCCGATGTCGGCCAGCTGGGCCGAGACGTAGTTGGACGCGGCGAACTGCGCGGCGGCGAAGGCGAATCCGCACACCAGGGCGGGCACCCAGGTCTCGCGCAGGCCGCGCCGCCCGTCCACCAGGAAGACCAGGAGCAGCGGCACGACCAGGGCGAGCAGCGGCGTCTGGCGGCCGACGACCGTGGCGACGGTGTCCAGCGGAAGGCCTGTGACCTGCGCGAGCGTCACCACGGGGGTGCCCATGGCGCCGAAGGCGACGGGCGCGGTGTTGGCCACGAGGGCGACGACGGCGGCCTTGACCGGGTCGAAGCCGAGCGCCACCAGCATCACCGCGGAGATCGCGACGGGCGCCCCGAAGCCGGCGAGCGCCTCAAGGAGCGCCCCGAAGCAGAAGGCCACGACGAGCGCCTGGATGCGCGGATCGTCCGAGAGCCGTCCGAAGGAGCGGCGCAGGATGTCGAAGTGCCGGGTGCGGACCGTCATCCGGTACACCCACAGGGCGTTGACGACGATCCACAGGATGGGGAAGAGCCCGAAGAGGGCACCTTGCGCGGCACCGGACGCGGTCTGGCCGAGCGGCATCCCGTACGCGATCCAGGCGACGAGGGCGGCGACACCGAGGCCGATGAGGCCCGCGTGGTGGGCCTTCATGCGGACGGCGCCGAGCAGGACGAGGACGGTCAGGAGGGGCAGGGTCGCGACGAGGGCGGACAGGCCGAGCGAATCGGCCACGGGCTCCAGCTGCTGCACGTACACGGGCGGCTCCCCGGTTCCATTTCCGTATTCCGCGATGCGGAACGTGATCTCTCACGGCTGGGGGAATGGTCGAGTCACCGACATGGGCACGTCAATGGGTCGTACGGGAGAACTTGTTCAGCGATGAACAACAGAGGTCTCCGGAGAGACACGGAGGCCTTCGGAGAGACGACGGAGGCCTTCGGGAAACGAACGAGGTCTCCGGAGAGGGGCGGTTCAGGAATCCGGTGAGCGCAGCACCCGGAGATGGCCGCGGCGCGCGACCTCCATCGGGTCCGCCCTGCGCGCTCCGCCACCGGCCTCCGCGGCGCGCTCCTGCGGGCGGGCCGCCTCGCGCACCGCGTTGGCGAGCGCTTCGAGGTCGTCACCGCTGGGGCGGGCCGGTCCGGAGGAGTCGGCGAGCCGGACGACCTCCCAGCCGCGGGGCGCGGTGAGGCGCTCGGAGTGCTCGGCACAGAGGTCGTAGCAGTGGGGTTCGGCGTAGGTGGCGAGGGGGCCGAGGACCGCGGTCGAGTCGGCGTAGACGTACGTCAGCGTCGCGACGGCGGGACGGCCGCAAGCGGTGCGCGAACAGCGACGTACAGGGCTCACGATGTTGGACGGTACCGCACTCTTGAGCGGGCCGCGACGACTCTCCGCGAGGTCACCCCACCGTGTCGTGCGGTGCCCCCCGCCACCACACGCCCCCGCGGCGCCTTGCTGACCTGCGGTGACGCAAGGGGCCCGAGTGGCCGGTGGTGTTGAATCCGGTCACTACTTGGCGCAAATACCGTCATTCATCGCGAGGTCGACGGTCGCGGAGAGATACGGAATTGGGCCCAACCCTGGCCGGAATGGTCATCGGACGACATGCGGCACGCCGGCCGGAAGCAGCGCGGAAGCAGCACGGAAGCCGTACGAAAGCAGCGCCGAAGCGGTACGGACGCCGCACGGCAGCCCGGCGGAAGCTGTGCGGAAACGCCGATGCCGAGGACTACTCTTCGTCAGTGATGGACGACCCCGTACAGCCCCGCACCGCAGACCCCAGGCCCCGCCGCCGCGACCGCCACGGCAGGGGTATGCGCGGACCCGTGGCGCCGCCCCAGGTGCCGCTGTCCGCCAGCCGCGCCGAGGTCTTCACCGACCTCGTGCAGGACTCCGTGGAACGCCTGGAGCGGCGATGGCCGCAGCTGAGCGAGATCGACTTCCTGGTGCTCGAGGTTCCCGCGCTGGGGCGGGGCGGAGGCGCGGGCGAGGACGACTGGAGCGATGACGTCGTGCCGTTGGGCGGCACGATCGAGGCCTCCGGTGACCGTCCCGCGCGGGTCGTCATCTACCGGCGTCCGGTGGAGATCCGCACCAAGGGGCGGGACGAGCGGGCCGCGCTCGTCCACGAAGTCGTGGTCGAGCAGGTCGCCGAGCTCCTCGGCCTCTCGCCCGAGTCGGTCGACCCGCGCTACGGGGAAGACTGAGCGCGGCGCCTACTTCCGCAGTCCCTACTTCTGCAGCACCTACTTCTGCAGCACCTTCAGATCCTGCTCCGCCTGAGGCACCGACACCGTCCCCCGGTCGTCCGGCAGGGTCTGGACGGTGAACATCGGGACGCCGTCCTCCGGGTCCTCCAGCATGCGGGAGGCATGGACGTCGCCCCCCGACACCGGTTCCACCGTGAGCGCGTACGTGCCCTTGAGGCCGCTCGGGACGGGCGCCTCGACCCCCAGGGTCGTGCCGCCCTTGACCGTGTACGTCTTGGTCGTCGGCGAGCCGCCTTCGCTGCCCTTCGACGCCGTGACCCTCACCTTGCCGGTCTCGCCGGGGGCCACGAGCGACAGGGTGGAGCCCTTGGCCCGGTTGTCGGCCGCCGTCGCGCGCGCGCCGATCGAGTTCGTCGCGGGGATGAACGCCGTCTCCTGGTCGGCGCCCTTGCCCCGGGTGACGCGCAGGGCCGCCACCACGGGCACCGCCTCTTCCGTCGGCGTCAGGATCAGCGAGCCCGCCTCGCCCTTGGTGACGTCGCCGAGGTCCACGGCCGTCGTCATGCCGGACTTGACGTGCAGGCTCGCGTGTCCGGCCGGGCTGATCGAACCGGTGGGCGAGGCCAGTTGCACCTTCAGGTCGGCGTCGTCGACGCCGGGGGTGAAGGCGACCAGGCGTACCGAAGTGGCGTCCTTGGGGATGCCGGGCAGGACCAGGCGGCTCGCGGGGTCGGCGGACGGGGGCAGCCAGTCGCCGCCGAGCTTGTCGTCCGACGACTGCACGGCGGCCGCGACCCGGCCGCTGCGCGCGGTGACGTGCATCGTGAGGTTGGTCTGCTCCTGGGCCGCGAGCGTGGACAGCAGGACCGGGACGCTGGAGTGCGGCTGGACCTGGATCGCCTCGCCCACCTCGGTCTTGAGGGCGCCGTCCTTGCCGTACAGCTCGATGTCGACGACGGCCGCGGAGTCGTCCGGGTTGGTCAGGTGGACGTAGTCACTGCGGTCCTTGGCGGTGCTCGCGCCCGGGAACCAGAAGTCCGTGTCGGGCGCCGCGCAGTTGGTGCCCTGGATGCCGCGGCCGCTGCCCACCGCGTACTTGGTGGTCTGCTGGACGGTCCAGCCGGGGGCCTGTCGGCCGTCCGCGGTGCCCAGGAGCGCGGGCGACTCGCCGCCGGACTCCTCGCCGGTGACCGGCTCGCCCGGCGCCTTCGAGGTCAGGAAGGGCTTGTCGTCCTTCTTCTCTTCCCTGGCGGCGCCCTCCGGCGTGACCTTCAACGCCCTGGTGGCGGGCAGCAGTTCCGCCTTGCCCGTCTTGCCGGAGCCCTCGCCCTCGCCGCCGGGCGTGAACGCCGTGTACGAGGTCTCGGCGAGGTCGGAGGAGCTGGGCACCGGGCAGAGCAGGCTGGTGCGCTCCACGGGCAGCCGCGCGGCCGCCTTCGCGCCGTCGTCGCCGCCGTCGTCGGGCGCGTTGGCCACGGCGAAACCGGTGACCGCGGCGAGCGCGGCCACGGCGGCGATCAGGGACTGGGTCGTGCGGTTCACTGCTGGCTCCCGTCGGGGCGCTCACTGTCGGTGCCGTGCGGCGGCTGCGGGGGCCGGGGCGGCATCGGGGGCTGCTGCCCGTACGCGGCGTCGTACGACTGGCCGTACTGCTCGCCGCCGCCCTGTCCGCCCTGGGTGCCTCCGTAGGCGTACGGGTCGTACTGGCCGCCCTGGTAGGGGTCCTGGTACGCGGGCTGGTCGTACGAACCCGCGGGGTACTGCGCGTCCTGGTACCGCTGCTCGCCCTCGTACGTGCCGTAGTCGGCGCCCGCGGGGACGGGGGCCTGCCACTCGTCGTGCGACGGCGTCTGCTGCTGGGGCACGGCGGCGTAGGTGCCTTCCTCCTCCGGAGGGGGAGGCGGAGTGCCGGCGTCGTCCTGCCCGGCGCCTCCCTGCGCGGCGTCCTGCTCGGCCTGCGCGGCCCGCAACCTGCGGGCCCTGCGTCCCTCGCCCTCGACCGGCTGGGCCGGGACGACGGGCTCGTCGGGGAGGTCGTCGTCCACGTCGCGGCGGCGTCCGGGAAGGGCGAGGACCACCAGGACCACGGCGAGCGCGCCCTGGGCCCACAGCCATCCCGTGTGCCCCACGGGAGTCGCGTGCGTGACGTCCAGGCGTCCGCCCGACGCGGGCAGTTCGAAGCCCTGCGCCCAGCCGTCCAGCGTGGTCGGGGTCAGCGTGCGGCCGTCCAGGGTCGCCGTCCAGCCCGCGTCGACGGCGTCGGCGAGCCGCAGGGTGCGGCCCTCGTCGCCGGCCGGGATGTTCGTGTGCAGCTCCACGGGGCCCGCGGCCACCGGCAGGGGGTCGCCGGACTCGGGGACGATCGCGGCGCGCGCGACCTGGCGGTCCACGCGCCACAGGGCGCTGCCGTCCTCCTGGCTGAGCCGGGTCAGGCCGGGGGTGGAGTCCAGGGTGCGGCTCATCTGGCGGGGCGCGCCGTCGCGTACGAGGACGTAGCGCACGGCGAAACCGCCGAGCTGGTCGGCCTGGTCGGCGCCGGAGCCCGCGAGGAGGCGGGCGACGATCTTGTCCAGGTGCCCGTTCGAGCCGCCTGCGTCGGCGAGTTCGGCGTCACCGAGGCGAGCGCCCGAGCCGCGGACGAGGGTGTACGACACCTCGGCGGCCGATTCGCTGTCCAGGACGAGCGTGCGGGCCTGGTCCTGCGTGCCGCTCTCCTCGGCGACGAACGCGGGCACCTGGACCGGGTCGCGCCGCTCCAGGGGGCCGTCGGCGCCGCGGATCATCCACCCGGCGGCGACGAGCAGCGGCCCGGCGGCCGCCGCGAAGGCGATGAGGACGGCGACCGGCTGGCGCCAGCCGAAGCTCTGCTCGGCGACACGCGTGCGTGCGCCGTCGGCACCGAGCGCGGCGGCGGCGAGGAGCGCGAGGCCGTACCCGAGGGTCGCGGGGCCTGCCCACGCCGAGCTGTTCGAGAGCGCGGCGAACACCAGGGAGACCAGCGCGGCGATCCAGGCGGTGCGGACGGCGAGCTGCCGCTCCGTACGCAGCAGGGCGGCCAGGGCGGCGAGCACGATGCCGATGAGCAGCAGCCCGTCCACGGTGCCGGGGCCGCCGGGGCTGCCCCCGAGCAGGTCGAGCCCGGTCGCGGAGCCGACGCCGAACTCGAGTCCCGCCTCACCGAAGAAGCCGAAGGGCAGCAGCGAGATCGACCAGGGCGCGAGGATCAGGAGCGGGGTGCCGAGCGCGGCGAGGAAGCGCAGGCCGTACGCCGTGATGTCGCCCCTGCGCACCACCAGGAGCGCGAGGCCGAGCACCAGGGCGATCGGCCACACGATCGGCGTGAAGGCGGTGGTGAGCGTCAGGAGCAGGGCGAACGCCCATGAGGCGCGCCAGCTTCCGCGGGTGCCCTCCGGGGAGGTCAGTCCGCTCGCCGCGATGCCCGCGCGCGCCATGAGCGGCAGCAGGATCGCGAGGACGGCGGTGCCGATGCGTCCACCCGCGAGCGCGCCCGTGGCGGCCGGCAGGAAGGCGTACGCGACCGAGGCCCAGGCACGCAGCAGGCGCGACTCGACCAGTGGCCGCGAGGCGAAGTAGGCGGCGAAGCCGGCCAGCGGCACCGAGCCCACCAGGAGGACCGTGACCGCGAGCCCGGTGGAACCGAACAGCAGGCTGCTGAGCCCCGCGACGAGCGCGAGGTAGGTCGGCGCCGACTGCGTGCCGCCGGTGCCGACCGGGTGCCAGGCGTCGAGATAGCGCGCCCACAGGGCCGAGGAGTCGCCGGGTGCGGGCAGCAGCGCGCCGCCCGCGAGCGCACCGCTGCCGAGGAGTTCGCGGCAGGCGATGAGCGAGGCGAACAGCAGCACCACGAAGAGCATCGGTCCCGGCTTGCGGGCCAGGCGCTTGACGCGGGCGAACTGCTCGACCTGCAGGAAGTCCGCGTCGTCCCCGCCGGGGCCGGTCTCGACGGCCCCGTGCCGCCCCGCGCCGGTGACGGCCTCGGGGTCGGAGCGGCCGACGATGTTGCCGGCGACCTGTTCGACGGTGGCGCGCACGGTGGCGCCGGGCGGCGGGAAGAGCGGCCGCATCTCGGACGGTTCGAGCGCCGACTTGCCGCGCTCCTTGCGGGCGCTGACGATCCGTCCGGGCCGCAGCAGTGTGCCCAGGAGCCCGGCGACCTCGTCGACCGCCTGGCCGGGGACCTTGCCGACCAGATACGCCACGGTGCGCAGCAGGGTGCCGAAGACGAGCCGGAAGAGCACCCAGGGCAGCACGGCCGTACGGGCGTTGACGAGCAGGGTGTAGGAGGCGCCCGCCTTGTCCACGCGGTGCGGCGACGTCGACGTACGCCCGACGCAGTCGACGGTGCGGCGCTCGCGCGAGGAGGCCTCGGCGTGCCGGACGACGGCTTCGGGGGCGATGAGGACGCGGTGGCCCGCGTTCTGGGCGCGCCAGCACAGGTCGACGTCGTCCCGCATGAGCGGCAGGCGCCGGTCGAAACCGCCGAGTTCGTCGAAGACGTCCCGCCGGATCAGCATGCCCGCGGTGGACACCGAGAGCACGGGCCGTACGTGGTCGTGCTGGCCCTGGTCCTGTTCGCGCCGGTCGATGCCGGTCCAGCGGCGGCCGCTGTTGGCGATGGAGACGCCGACCTCGAGGAGTTGGCGGCGGTCGTACCAGCCGCGCAGCTTGGGGCCGACGATCGCGACGTCCTTGCCGACCTCGCGTTCGTTCTCCACGACGCGGAGCAGTTCGGCGAGGGCGCCGGGTTCGGGCGCGCAGTCGTCGTGCAGCAGCCACAGCCACTGTTCGGGCTCGCCGTGGGGCAGTTCGGGGAGGTCGTAGGCGTCGTCGCGCCAGGACCTGCTGACCGGGTCCCAGCCGCTGGGGCGCTTCAGGTACGGCAGCTCTTCCGGGGTCAGCACGCCGGCGATGCGGTGCGCCTCGTCGACGGCGGTGCCGAAGCCGGAGCGCCGGGCCAGGTGCAGGACACGGTCGGGGCCGAGCGCCTCGGTGACCAGGCGGGCGGAGTCGTCCGCGCTGCCGGTGTCCGCGGCCACGGCGTTCTGCACCGGGCGTTCCTGGCCGAGCAGGCCGGCGAGGGCGTCGGGCAGCCAGCGCGCGCCGTCGTGGGAGACGATCACGGCGGTGACTACGTGCCGCGGGAACTCAGGAGCGGCAGCGGCGTCGTGGTGACTGGCTGCCGAATGGCTGTGCACGGACATCGAGGTACGGGCCCCGGTTCGATGGACTGCGGTGGACGCCTGCGCTTCATGGGGGCGCCGGGGCGTCTCGGACGGGGCCCCACACTAACGGCTGGCATCACGACAGCCCGCCGCCTGTGGATAACCCACGGGCGACGGGCTGTTCCTTACGTAGGGGTGTGTGCCGTTTGGTCGGGCGGATCCAGCTGGTGTTCAGACGGCGGCCTTCTTCAGACGGCGGCGTTCCCGCTCCGAAAGGCCGCCCCAGATTCCGAACCGCTCGTCGTTCGCCAGTGCGTACTCAAGGCATTCCGAGCGAACCTCACAGGCGAGGCAGACTTTCTTGGCCTCTCGCGTGGAGCCGCCCTTCTCGGGGAAGAAGGACTCGGGATCGGTCTGGGCGCACAGCGCGCGCTCCTGCCAGCCGAGTTCCTCGTCCGCGTCCTCGACCAGCAGTTCCTGAACCAGCTCGGTCATGTGCGCCCCTCGTCTGTCTGTGCGTCCCCGTGGTGCTTGCCGTTACCGATTTCGGTTGAACGACACGAGTGAAATTACAAGTGTGCCGATCCGGGCCAGTCAAGCCGAGATCTGCTATTGGGCCCCTTATTCACCCTGCGGAACCAAGGTAATGCGGAAAGTGTTCAAATCGGCATAAACCCCGTCACTTGCCGGTGGCCCATCCCAAGGCGCCCCGCGACCGCCTTCACCAGGGAAGGACGTCACGGGGAACGATCCCGTTGCGACCGCTCCACCGAAGCGAAGGGGATCACATTCGGGTCACGGGAGCCTGCCGGGGTTTACGCGCCGGGTGAAGCGCGATGTGACCCTGGGTGTCCCGTGAACCCCATGCACAAACCTTTCACCTGACAGAACAACCGGATGAGGTGAAACATATCCCACATACCGGACATAGAGTTGACAGAGAAGGTGTGAGCCGCTGTTCTAGTGGGCATGCTCGCAAACTTGGCACTCCCGACGACCCGCACCAGCGGGCTCCTCGGCGCTGCCCACGCGCGCTGTCTCTGTTCCTGTTCCAGCTGTTGAGCCATCCCGCTTCCAGCTGTTGAGCCCGCTCCGGCGCTTCCTCGCCCGAGCCGCCTTCGCTCCATCGCTTCACCCCTCCCTCGCGACACCCCAGCACTCACGTTGAGGAACCACCGCACCATGAACAGCGACAGCGACCTCCAGATCGCCGGCGACATCCTCGAAGTCACCCACCTCCTGCAGCCCGCCCGCGAGCACCCGGCCACCGTGGCCGAGTTCGTCGGCCTGGCCCGCACCATCGCGGCCGACCGCGCCCAGTGGTCCCACCTCGTCGAGTACGACGCGACGAGCCGCTGGTACCACCGGCTGCGCACCGGACCCGGCTACGAGGTCTGGCTGCTCTCCTGGGTCCCGGGACAGGGCAGCGGAACGCACGACCACGGCCGCTCCTCCGGCGTACTGACGGTCCTGGAGGGCGAACTGACGGAGCGTACGGAGCGCGGGCAGCGCGCGCTCGGCGCCGGGTCCCAACGCGTGTTCGCGCCCGGGTACGTCCACGACGTCGTCAACGACTCCCTGGAACCGGCCGTCAGCCTGCACATCTACTACCCCGGCCTGACCGACATGCCGATGCACGCGGCGCAGTGCGGCGTACGGGCCACCGCTCCGGCGGCCGGAGATGTCGTAACCGCCTGACGCGCTGTCGTACCTGCCTGACATGCTGGGCCCCATGCGCATTGTGGTCCTGGCCGGCGGTATCGGCGGCGCCCGTTTCCTCCGCGGGCTCAAGAAAACCGCGCCTGACGCGGACATCACCGTCATCGGCAACACCGGTGACGACATTCACCTGTTCGGGCTGAAGGTCTGCCCCGACCTCGACACCGTGATGTACACCCTCGGCGGCGGCATCAACGAAGAGCAGGGCTGGGGACGTACGGACGAGACGTTCAAGGTCAAGGAAGAGCTCGCGGCGTACGGGGTCGGGCCCGAGTGGTTCGGGCTCGGCGACCGTGACTTCGCCACGCACATCGTGCGGACGCAGATGCTGGCCGCCGGATTCCCGCTCAGCGCGGTGACGGAAGCGCTGTGCGAGCGGTGGCAGCCCGGCGTGCGGCTCATCCCGATGTCGGACGACCGCGTCGAGACGCATGTCGCCGTCACGGTCGACGGCGAGCAGAAGGCCGTGCACTTCCAGGAGTACTGGGTGCGGCTTCGGGCGTCCGTGGACGCGCACGCCGTCGTGCCGGTCGGCGCGGACCAGGCCAAGCCCGCGCCCGGCGTCCTGGAGGCGATCGCCGAGGCGGACGTCGTGCTCTTCCCGCCGTCCAACCCCGTGGTGAGCGTCGGGACGATCCTCGCCGTGCCGGGCATCCGCGAGGCCATCGCCGACGCGGGCGTGCCCGTCGTCGGGCTCTCCCCCATCGTCGGGGACGCGCCCGTGCGGGGCATGGCCGACAAGGTCCTTGCCGCGGTGGGCGTGGAGTCGTCGGCCGCCGCGGTCGCCGAGCACTACGGAAGCGGGCTGCTCGACGGCTGGCTCGTCGACACCGTGGACGCCGGGGTCGTCGAACGGGTCGAGTCGGCGGGCATCCGGTGCCGGGCGATCCCGCTGATGATGCGCGACGACGACGCGACCGCCGAGATGGCGCGTGCGGCGCTCGCCCTCGCGGAGGAGGTGCGGGCGTGACGTCCTGTGCGTCCGGGGCCACGCCGTCGTTCCGGGTCTGGGCCGTGCCCGGGCTGCCCGAGGTGCGGCACGGGGACGACCTCGCCAAGCTGATCGCCGCGGCCGAGCCGGGGCTCGCCGACGGTGACGTGCTCCTGGTCACCTCGAAGATCGTCAGCAAGGCCGAGGGGCGGATCGTCGAGGCCCGGGACCGCGAAGCGGCCATCGACGCCGAGACCGTACGGGTCGTGGCGCGGCGCGGGACCCTGCGCATCGTCGAGAACCGGCAGGGCCTCGTGATGGCCGCCGCCGGTGTCGACGCCTCCAACACGCCCGCCGGGACCGTCCTGTTGCTGCCCGAGGACGCCGACGCCTCGGCGCGCGCGGTGCGGGACGGGCTGCGGGACGCGCTGGGCGTGGACGTCGGCGTCGTGGTCACCGACACCTTCGGGCGCCCCTGGCGCAACGGCCTCACCGACGTCGCCATCGGGGCGGCGGGCGTGCGGGTCCTCGACGATCTGCGGGGCGGCGTCGACGCGTACGGCAATCCGCTGAGCGCGACGGTCGTCGCCACGGCGGACGAGCTGGCCGCGGCGGGCGATCTGGTCAAGGGGAAGGCCGGCGGGCTGCCGGTCGCGGTGGTCCGCGGGCTGCCGCACGTCGTCGGGGAGACCGGCGAGGGGGCTCGCGTCATGGTGCGGTCCTCGCGTGACGACATGTTCCGGCTCGGCACGTCCGAGGCCGTGCGGGAAGCGGTGACGCAGCGGCGGACCGTGCGGGAGTTCACCGACGAGCCGGTGGACCCCGGGGCCGTGCGGCGGGCCGTGGCGGCCGCGGTGACCGCGCCGGCGCCGCATCACACGACGCCGTGGCGGTTCGTCCTTCTGGAGTCCGAGGACTCCAGGGTGCGGCTGCTCGACGCGATGCGGGACGCGTGGGTCGCCGATCTGGAGCGGGACGGCAAGTCCGCCGAGTCCATCGCGAAGCGCGTACGCCGGGGGGATGTCCTGCGCAAGGCCCCCTACCTGGTGGTGCCCTGCCTCGTCATGGACGGCTCGCACACGTACGGGGACGAGCGGCGGGACGCGGCCGAGCGGGAGATGTTCGTCGTCGCGGCCGGTGCCGGGGTGCAGAACTTCCTCGTGGCCCTCGCCGGGGAGCGTCTCGGGTCCGCGTGGGTGTCGTCGACGATGTTCTGCCGGGATGTCGTACGGGACGTTCTCGGGCTTCCGGAGTCGTGGGACCCGATGGGAGCGGTGGCTGTCGGGCACGGGGCGGTCGAGCCCGGCGCTCGGGCCGCGCGGGATGCGGAGGACTTCATCGCTGTGCGGTAGCTCGCCCCTGGGCGTTGAGCGTCTTTGGGCGGGGGTGTTGCGGGGCTGAATTCGGGTGCGCGCCTGTGGGGGATTGGCGCGCAGTTCCCCGCCTCCCTTACGGGCCCCCTTGCGGGGCGCTTTAAAACAGCGCGATGTCCGTCTTCGGCATCTTTGGTTTTCTGCGGGCCGGCGTGCGGCCGCTCAGGAGGATCAGGCGGGCCGCCCGGTGCCGCTGGCCCTCGTAGGGGGCCAGCAGGCGCAGCATCTCCTCGTCGTCCGCCGTGCGGTCGCCGGCGAGGGCGTAGCCGACGATGCCCGGCAGGTGGAGGTCGCCGACCGTGACCGCGTCCGGGGCGCCGTTGCTGCGCTGGATCGTCTCCGCCGAGGTCCACGGTCCGATGCCCGGGATCAGTTCCAGGCGGGCCTGGGCCTTGAGCGGTTCCATCGCCGCCGCCTCCTCCAGGCGCGCGGCCACACGCGCCGCGCGCAGGATCGTCGAGGCGCGCTTGTTGTCCACGCCCGCCTTGTGCCACTCCCAGGACGGGATCAGGGTCCAGGTCCTCGGGTCCGGCATGACGTACATGCGCAGCTGCTCGGGCACCGGGCCGGGTGCCGGTTCGCCGTACTTGCGGACCAGGAGGCGCCAGGCGCGGTACGCCTCGTCCGTCGTGACCTTCTGTTCCAGGATCGACGGGATCAGGGACTCCATGACCAGGCCCGTGCGGATCAGGCGGAGGCCGGGGCGACGATGCGCTGTCACCGCGAGGAGGCGGTGGCGGGGGGTGAAGTCCTCCGGGGTGTCCGACTCGCCGAGCAGGTGCGGGAGTTGGTCCAGGAGCCAGGTCGCTCCCGGGCCCCAGGCCTCGGCCTCCACCGTGGCGCCGCGCAGGGCCACCCGGAGCGTGCCGGGCCCCTCAGGGGTGCGGCTCGCCCGCCAGGCCGTGCCGTCCGGGGTCGCGCGGAACGTGGGGTCCGCGGGGCCTCTGCGCAGGGGGCCCACGGTCAGGCCCAGGTTCAGGGGGTGGGGCGGGGTCCAGGTGCGGGTCTGCCCTGCCGTGGCCTGGCGGGGTATGCCCTGGCTCGCTGGCTGGGGGATCGCCGTTTCGCCGCCGCGCACGGTGGTGCGGGTGGGGCGCGGGGCGAAACGGGATGACATCTGTATGAGGGTAAGGGCTTCGTCCTCAAACGCCGGACCGGCTGACAATCACTGGTCCGAGGAGAACCTGACCGCCCCCGCCGGCAGCCCCGCCCCGCACCACACCCGTACGCCGTCGCGCAGTTCGTTGTCGGCGCCGACGTCCGCGCCGTCGCCGATCACCGAGCCCGCGAGGACCGTGCGTGCGCCCACCCTCGCGCCCGCGCCGATCAGCGAGTCCGTGACGACCGCGTTCGGTTCGATGACCGCGCCCGCCAGGACCGTGCTGCCGTCCACCCGTGCGCCCTCGCCGATCACCGCGTGCTCGCCGACCACCGTGCCGCCGGTGAGCTTCGCGTCCGGGGCCACCGTGGCGGTCGGCAGGACCAGGCTGTCGCCGCAACGCCCCGGGACCGCCGGGGAGGGGGCACGGCCGAGCACCAGGTCGGCCGAGCCGCGGACGAAGGCCTGGGGTGTGCCCAGGTCCAGCCAGTACGTCGAGTCGACCATGCCCTGGAGGTGGGCCCCGGAGGCGAGCAGGTCGGGGAACGTCTCGCGCTCGACCGACACGGGGCGGCCCACCGGGATGGTGTCGATGACCGAGCGGCGGAACACGTACGCGCCCGCGTTGATCTGGTCGGTGACGATCTCCTCGGGCGTCTGCGGCTTCTCCAGGAAGGCCTGCACCCTGCCCGTCGCGTCGGTCGGCACGAGGCCGTACGCACGGGGGTCCGTGACCTTCGTGAGGTGCAGGGAGACGTCCGCCCCCGATTCCTCGTGCGTGGAGACGAGGGCGGGGATGTCCAGGCCGGTGAGGATGTCGCCGTTGAAGATCAGGACCGGCTCGTCGGGTCCCGAGCGCAGGCGCGACGCCACGTTGCGGATCGCGCCGCCCGTGCCGAGGGGCTCGGTCTCCGTGACGTACTCGATGTGGAGACCGAGCGCCGAGCCGTCCCCGAAGTACGGCTCGAAGACCTCGGCGAGGTACGAGGTCGCCAGGACGATGTGCTCCACGCCCGCCGCGCGGGCCCGCGCCAGCTGGTGGGTGAGGAACGGCACGCCCGCCGCCGGGACCATCGGCTTGGGCGTGTGCACCGTGAGCGGACGAAGCCGGGTGCCCTTGCCGCCGACCAGGAGGATCGCTTCTGTCACCTGTCGTCTCTGCTTCCTGCTGGGGCCGGCCGAACTTGAGTCGCGGCCGGCCAGTGTATGCAGATGGCTTTGCAGATCGTGCAGTGCGCTGTGCGGGTCGTGCGGTGTGCTTCGTGGTACGGGAGCGGACTCAGCGGCCCTGGTAGCGGGCCGAGGTGGAACGGGCCTTGCCCAGCTTCTGATACAGGCGGCTACCGGGGCATTCCGTGGCGAAACCGTCCCGGTGTCCGGAGATCACATGGAGCCGGACCTTGCTGCCTTTCTTGTACAGATTCCCTCCCCCGGACCTCAGGTATGTCTTTCCGCGCGGATTCGCGCCGTACAGGCCGAGCTTCCACGCGGTCAGCCGGGCGATGGCCTTCACCGAGGCCGCGGGCGGCCTGGAGGACCCGAAGCTGCCGATGACGGCGATGCCCATGCTGTTGCTGTTGAAACCGAGAGTGTGGGCCCCGAGGACGGGCTTGGCCACACCTCCGGCACGCCCTTCATAGATGTTTCCGCACTTGTCGACCGCGAAGTTGTAGCCGATGTCACGCCAGCCGCTGCTCTTGACGTGGTAGCGGTAGATGCTGCGCAGCACGGATCCGGTCTGTGAGCAGCGGTAGTTGTTGCCGGAGGCGCTGTGGTGCACGAAGGCGGCCTTGACGGTCTTCGTGTACGCGAAGTTCTTCTCGCGGAGCCTCTCGTTCGCGCCCCAGCCCTTGCGCGTGGTGATCCGCGGCCGCGGCCCCACGTAGGGCCTGGCCTGGCCCGCGGCTTCCTCCGGGCCGCCGCGCGCCGCGATGAGGTCGGACTCCGTCTCCTTCTTGCCTAGCGCCGGGATGACGTCGGCGCCGAGCGGGGCGAGGTCGGCGTTGACCGCCGAGGAGGCGGCCGTCTCGGCGGTCAGGGCCGTGGAGCCGGCGCCCTTGGGCGCGGGGCCCTGTGGGGGCGGCTCGGCTCCGGGGTCGACGAGTTCGAGACGCAGGCCCGTCGGCAGGGCCTGTGCCACGGCGGACGGTGCGGCTCCGCGGTGCTGCGCCGCCTCGCCCCGTACCCGGATCTCGACGCCGTCCGAGTCGCCGACCCACAGCGGTGCCGTGGAGCCGCGGACCCGGCCCGAGGTCCGCTCCGGGTCGTCCGGGTCGGCGGCGTGCTCGTGGTTGTGGGTGTCCACGGGCTGCCAGCCGGACCAGGTGCTTGTGCCGCTCGCCCGGGTGCGGACCTGGACGCTGCCGTGCAGTTCGTCGTCCGGGTCGTCCCAGACGACGCCCACCAGGGAGAAGGGGCGGACCTCGCGCTGGAGCAGGCCTTGTTCGACGGAGGCTCCGCCGCTCGCCGAGCGGTCGGAGCCGAATGGGGTGAGCGGGAGTGACTGGGTGCTGCCCGGCACCGATTCCGCGGAGGGCCCGGCGGGCGACTCCGCGGCCGGGGTCGCGGCGCGGGCGCCGGACGACGGCAGGGTCAGAGGGAGGGCCAGGGCGGCCGCGCACGTGACGCCGATCGAGGAAGCTAGAAATCCACGCATACAACTGATAGTTGGCATAGTCGGACAGATCTGTCCATTGGGGAATTGACGGTCCGTCGGTTCATGTCCGCCGAACCGGTGCCTGCCGCTCCCCCGCCACGCCCGGGCCACCAGAGCACGCGCGTACCCTTGCGCCCGTGAACGCCACCGACCGCACCCCTGCCGACCTGCTGCGATCCGCGCTCGCCGCGGACCCGGGCCGCCCGCTCATCACCTTCTACGACGACGCCACGGGCGAGCGCGTCGAATTGTCCGTGGCCACCTTCGCCAATTGGGTGGCCAAGACCGCCAATCTGCTCCAGGACGATCTCGCCGCCCAGCCCGGTGACCGGCTCGCCCTGCTGCTGCCCGCGCACTGGCAGACGGCAGTCTGGCTGCTCGCCTGTTCGTCCGTCGGCGTCGTCGCGGACGTGGGCGGCGACCCGGCCGGCGCCGACCTCGTCGTCAGCGGGCCCGACTCGCTCGACGCGGCGCGCGCCTGCTCCGGGGAGCGGGTCGCGCTCGCGCTCCGGCCGCTGGGCGGTCGCTTCCCGCAGCCCCCCGAAGGCTTCGTGGACTACGCGGTCGAGGTGCCGAGCCAGGGCGACCGCTTCGTGCCGTACGCGCCCGTGGATCCGGCGGAGCCCGCCCTCGCCGTCGCCGGGGCCGGTGAGCTGACGGGTGCGGAGCTGGTGGAGCGGGCCCGCGCCGACGCCGCCGCGCTGGGGCTCACGCCCGGCTCGCGACTCCTCTCGGGTCTTTCGTACGACAGCTGGGAGGGCCTCGGCTCCGGTCTGTACGCCCCGCTGGCTGCGGGCGGCTCGGTGGTGCTCTGCCGCCATCTCGACCAGCTCGCGGAGGCGGGTCTGGCGAAGCGGATCGAGGACGAGCGGGTCACGGCCACCGTCAAGTAGCGCACCCGGCCGGGTGCCCCCTCCCCTCCCCCGTTCGGCCCACCCACGCCCCTGGCCCGCAGGCCACCGGCGTCACGTCGGTCCATGGTCATAGGAGCGCACCATGCACCGACGTCGCGATGAGGGGTGGCCGTACACGTGTCCGACACCGCAGGCACGCCCGCCGGACCGGAGCGCCCGGACGCGGACGGCGGCCCGCCTGAGCCGTCGGCCACGTACGCACCCGGCGCGGGCTCAAGCCCCACCGGCGAGGGCATCGCCCGGCGCAGACGGCGCTGGCTGCGCTGGACGGCGGTGGGGGCCGCCGGGCTCGTCCTGGCGGCCGGGGGCGCGGGGTGGGCGGTCTACAAGAAGCTCGACGGCAACATCACCAAGGACACCGACGCCGCGGCGGAGCTCGCCCGGTACGAGAAGGAGCGCCCGACGGCGCTGGTGAACGGCGCGCAGAACATTCTCCTGATCGGCTCGGACACCCGCTCCGGACGGGGCAACAAGAAGTACGGCCGCGATCCGGGCACCCAGCGCTCCGACACCACGATCCTGCTGCACCTCGCGGCGGACCGGCGCAGCGCCACCGCGGTGTCGATCCCGCGGGACGTGATGGTGGACATCCCGCGCTGCCGCAAGAGCGACGGTTCGCGGACGCGGGCGCAGTTCGCCCAGTTCAACTGGGCCTACGAGTTCGGCGGGACGGCCTGCACCATTCGTACGGTCGAGAAGATGACGAAGATCCGCGTCGACCATCACATGGTGGTGGACTTCGCCGGGTTCAAGGACATGGTCGACGCGGTCGACGGCGTACAGGTCTGCCTCAGGGCGCCCATCAACGACCGCGACGCCCATCTGAAGATCGCCGCGGGAAAGCAGATCCTCAACGGCGAACAGGCGCTCGGCTACGTGCGGGCCCGCAAAAGCATCGGCAACGGCAGTGACACCGACCGGATGGACCGCCAGCAGCAGTTCCTGGCGGCGCTCGTCAACAAGGTGCAGAGCAATGACGTCCTGCTCAATCCGGCGAAGCTCTATCCGGTTCTCGACGCGGCCACTTCTTCGCTGACGACGGACCCCGCGCTTGCGAGTTTGCGTGGTTTGTACGAACTGGTGCGCGGCATGCGCAACATCCCCACAGAACAGGTGCAGTTCCTCACGGCGCCCCGGCGGTCGTATGCCTACGACGCCAATCGGGATGAACTCGTCGAGCCGGCGGCGGACGAACTCTTCACGCGACTCCGAACGGACGCACCCCTCCAAGTGACGCGCGAGGAGCCCGACTCCGACCCCCGCGGCGAGCAGGCCGCCGACCCCTCCCGCACGCCGAGCCCCGACCCCACTTTCCGCGGCAACACGGCAGCCGGGACGACCTGCGAGTAAACACATCCTCAAGCGCAAGACCGCCCGCACAAAGAAATGGGGCGGATTGCCCAGTTGTAGGGGAGTGGAATTTGTCACCGGCGTCGTTCGACGCCGAACTGGCCGGATAGTGTGAGCGATCCGGTGCGCCTGGCCCTTCGTGGCCGCGCACCGCTGGACGACTGACCGAGCGCCTTTCTTGAGGGGGGAATGGCGCCGCGTGGCCCCGACGGAGGACGCAGACAACCGTGGACGCGCAAGGCCGTGGGCGGGCGGAGAACATCGACCCCGCAGACCAGTGGGTGCTCAACCCGAACACCGGCGATTACGAACTGCGACTGAGCCCTTCCGCTGGGCAGTCGCCAGTGCCCGGACCGCGCAGATCACCGCGGTCCACGCCACGCCAGGGAACGCGCGGCCGCGATGGCCGACGCGGGGAGCGCCCTGACGAGCAGCGCGATGTGCCGCCGCAGCGCAGAAGGCGGGCACCGCAGCCGGAGGCCGCGGGCGGGCGGCGCAAGCAGAAGCCGAAGAAGACCAAGGGCAAGAAGGCCCTGATGTGGACGGGCGGCTCGCTCGCCTTCGTCCTGGTCGCGGTGGGTGTCGGCGGGTACGTCTACTACCAGCACCTCAACGACAACATCAGCTCGATCAATGCCGACGGCGCGAGCACCGGCGGCTTCAGCAAGGACCGTGCCATCAACATCCTGGTGATGGGCACGGACAAGCGCAGCGGCGAGGGCAACGAGAAGTACGGCGACAAGGGGAGCGTCGGCCACGCCGACACGACGATCCTGCTGCACGTCTCCAAGGACCGCACGAACGCCACCGCGTTGAGCATCCCGCGCGACATGATCACGGACATTCCGGACTGCCCGACCACGATGGAGGACGGCAGCAAGAAGACGATCCGGGGATCGCAGGGCGCCCGCTTCAACGAGAGCCTCGGTCAGAGCGAGCGCACGCCCAGCTGCACCATGCGTACGGTCACGAAGATCACCGGGATAGTGCCGGACCACTTCATGGTGGCCGACTTCAACGCGGTCAAGACGCTCTCCAGCGCGGTCGGCGGCGTCGACGTCTGTCTGGCCAAGGACATCGACGACCCGGACTCGCATCTGAAGCTGCCCGCGGGCAAGCACACCATCGAGGGCGAGGAGGCGCTCGCGTTCGTGCGTACGCGCCACTCCGTGGGCACCGGCGGCGACTTGAGCCGCATCGAGCTGCAGCAGCAGTTCCTCAGCTCGCTGATGCGCAAGCTCAAGTCGAACGACACGCTGACCAGCCCGTCGAAGATGATAAAGCTGGCCGAGGCGGGCACCGAGGCGCTGACCGTCGACTCCAAGATCGCGGACATCATGAAACTCCGTGACCTGGGCATGGAGCTCGGCAAGCTCGACATGAAGAACCTCAGCTTCGCCACCGTGCCCGTGGTCGACAACCCGGCGGAGAAGGTCCACACGACGGTCGTCGTGAACGAGGCCAAGGCCGACCCGCTGTTCGCCATGATGCGCGCCGACGAGTCGCTGACCGCGGTGAAGAAGAAGGAGAAGAAGGAGAAGGCAGCGGTCGCCGCCCGGCTCAAGGGCGAGAAGTCCACCGCCGCCGATGTGCGGGTCAACATCTACAACGGCAGCGGGAAGACCGGCG
The DNA here is from genome assembly GCF_053610705.1 of Streptomyces sp. NPDC054872. Lineage (NCBI taxonomy): Bacteria > Bacillati > Actinomycetota > Actinomycetes > Kitasatosporales > Streptomycetaceae > Streptomyces > Streptomyces sp. NPDC054872. The sequence goes on from NZ_JBSGYY010000042.1 coordinate 25,623, forward strand.
CCGCTCAGGCAACTCTCACGTACTTGCAGAACACTGAGGGCATGTCCAAGGCCAGCCAGCTCGGCAACGCGCCGTCCGACCTCAAGAAGACGACGCTGGAGTACGCGCCCGACCAGGCCGACCAGGCCCGGCGGCTCGCCGACGTCATGGGGCTCTCCGGCTCCGCGATGAAGCCCGGGAAGAGCGAGAAGAACTCGCAGGGGCTCCCGGCCATCAAGCTGACGCTCGGCAGCGACTTCAAGGGGGCCGGGGTGCCGATCAGTGCCCCGTCGAAGGCGCCGGAGGGCATTCAGAAGGTCGAAGCGGACAAGACTGTGTGCGCCAAGTGACCTGAAGCGGCCGTTCTGCGTCTCACAAGGCGCAGGATGGCCGTATTTCGGGGTAGCGCGGGGAGGGACAGGGGATGGGGAAAAGCAGCGTGCGTGGGGAGGGGGCGCGACCACGCGCCCCGCACGCAAGTGATCATGGCCAGGAAGGAGGCCCGTCGCACGAGGGAGGGGAGCCCTCGGCGGACGGCGGGCACCGCGGGCGCGGCCGTGGGGGTGGTGGCGGCCGGGCTCCGCGTCCGAGACGCCGGATACTCCGCTGGTCGGCGACGATCCTGTCGGTGCTGATCCTCGGCACGGCCGGCGCCGGATACCTCTGGTACCAGCACCTGAACGACAACCTGGAGACCGACGACCTGACCCTCGGCGAGCACCGGGCCCCCGAGCCCACGCCCAACGCGGCCGGTCAGACCCCGCTGAACATCCTGCTCATCGGTTCGGACGCACGGGACTCCAAGGCGAACCAGAAGCTCGGCGGAGCCAAGGAGACCTTCGGCGGCACGCCGCTCGCCGACGTCCAGATGCTGCTTCACCTGTCGGCCGACCGCACGAACATGTCGGTCATCAGCATGCCGCGCGACACGCTCCTGGACATCCCCAAGTGCACCGACCCGGACGACGGCAAGGTCTACGAGGCGTCCACGCAGCGGACGATGACGAACCAGACGCTCGGTCGCGGCGGCCCCGGCTGCACGGTCGCCACCTGGGAGAAGCTCACCAACATCCACATCGACCACTTCATGGAGGTCGACTTCGCGGGTGTGGTCTCCATGGCCGACGCCATCGGCGGCGTACCGGTCTGCGTGGACGCCAACATCCACTCGCGCGACAGCCAGGGCCACGGCTCCGGCCTGAAGCTGGAGAAGGGCACCACCGCCATCCAGGGCGAGCAGGCCCTGCAGTGGCTGCGCACCCGCTACGGTTTCGACGGCGGCACCGACATCAGCCGCGCCAAGGCCCAGCACATGTACATGAATTCGCTGGTGCGCGAGTTGCGGAACAACGCCAATCTGAGCAGCCCCAACAAGCTGCGCAGGCTCGCCGAGACGGCCACCAGCGCGCTCAAGGTCGACGACGGCCTCGGCACCGTGAAGAAGCTCTACGACCTGAGCAACGAGCTCAAGAAGGTCTCGCCGGAGCGCACCACGATGACGACCATGCCGTTCGAGTACGTGGGCGCGCGCGTCATCCCGAAGCCGGGCGACGCCGAACAGCTCTTCCGTCTCGTACGCGACGACATCGCGCTGGACGGCAAGGGCAAGAAGAAGCCCGCCGAGGAGAAGCTCTCGGACGACCCGGCGGCGGCGGACGACGAGATCGCCGTGCAGGTGCGGAACGGCACCCGCACGGACGTCGAGCCGCCGGTCAGCGGGCGCGCCAACGCGGTCACGCAGATCCTCGCGGGCAAGGGCTTCGCCAAGGCGGCGGCCGACACGACGACGGTGCTCGCTCAGGAGAAGACCGTCGTCACGTTCCCCAGCGCCGAGCTGGAGGGCGACGCGCAGCGAATCGCCAAGTCCCTCGGGATGAAGCTGAGTTCGGTGAAGAAGTCGACGGACGTCTCCGGGGTCACCCTGGTCGTCGGCGCCGACTGGCGGGAGGGGAACACGCCCCCCAAGTCGAAGCAGAACGACAAGACGCCGGACTCGGCCGACGCGCTCAACGGCTCGGACAAGAAGGCGTGCATGCACGTGGACCCGGACTTCACCTGGAAGTGAGGTCCGCCCGGACATGACGAGACCCGGCCCACAAGTGATGGGCCGGGTCTTTCCGGCTGCTAGGCCTCGCTGAGGACCGCCGGACGCCGGGAGGCGATGACCCTCTTGGCGAGGGAGCGCGGGCTGGTCAGGAAGCCCCAGCCCCACGACATGTGCATGGTCGCGAGGGCCACCGGGATCTGCAGGCGCGCCTTCAGCGGCAGGCCCTTGCCCGCCGGCAGTGAGCCGGCCGTGATCGCCGCGAGGTAGCCCGCGGGGACGACGAAGCCCCAGGGCGTGACCAGGGCGCCCACCACGACGCCCGCCGCGATCGCGCAGACCGCGGTCGGCGGCGCGAGGTAGCGCAGGTTGATGGAGCCCTCGTGGTACCGGGCGACGACGTGCCGCCAGCGGCCGTAGTCCTTGTACTGCTTGGCGAGCGCCTTCACGCTGGGCCGCGGGCGGTACTGCACCTTCAGCTCCGGCGAGAACCAGATGAGGCCGCCCGCCTCACGGATGCGGAAGTTCAGCTCCCAGTCCTGGGCACGGATGAACTCCTCGTTGTATCCGCCCTGCTGTTCGAGGGCCGCGCGGCGGAAGACGCCGAGGTAGACGGTCTCCGCCCGCTGGGCGGCGCCACCGGTGTGGAAGGCCGCGTTGCCCACGCCGATCTTCGACGTCATGGCGGCGGCGACCGCGTGCTCCCAGTCGTTCTCGCCCTCGGCGTGCATGATGCCGCCGACGTTCTGCGCGCCGGTCTCCTCCAGGAGGCGTACGGCCGTCGCGATGTAGCCGGGCGAGAGGATGCCGTGGCCGTCCACGCGCACCACGATCGGGTGGCTCGACGCCTTGATGGCGGCGTTCAGGGCGGCGGGCGTGCGGCCCGTGGGGTTCGGGACGGTCTGCACCTTCGCGCGGTTGCCCGCGGTCTCGGCGACCAGTTCGGCGGCGATCTCGTTCGTGCGGTCCGTGGAGGGACCAAGCGCGACGACGACCTCCATCTCACCGTCGTACTCCTGCTCAAGGATGGCGGTGACGGCAGCACGCAGATGCCGTTCCTCGTTGAGCACCGGCATGATCACGGATACGGCAGGAAGCTGCTCGTCGGGCGTCGCGTTCATCGGCGCCACGTTACCGCGAATGGGGGACACGGGCGCGCGCCGCCCGGCCTGCTGCCCCGGGTCGCAGATCGTATGGGCCTACGGTTCTCGCATTCCCCGGCCCCTCACGAGTCCTTCCACCTACCCGTCCGGACAGGCCCGTCACCGCGGAGGTGTCCCCCCACGTGCCCACACCGCCCCGCCGCTACCCCACACCGCCCCCGCGTGGACAGCGTCCGCCTCGTGCGAGGCAGCCGGCGCAGCAGCCCGCGGGGCGGCAGGTCAAGCAGCGCAGGCGGCCGCGGTGGGTCATGAGGGTGGCGACGGGGTTCTCCCTGACGGTGCTCGCGGCGGCCGGGATCGGGCACGGCGTCGTCACCAGCCTCGACACCGAGATCGCGCGGGTCGACGCCTTCAAGGACATGAAGAACCGGCCCAAGGGCGGCAACGGCATGAACGTCCTGCTCGTCGGCACCGACGGCCGGGACAAGATCACACCGGCGGACAAGGAGAAGTACCGCCTCGGCGGAGCGCCCTGCCACTGCACGGACACGATCATGATCGTGCACATCTCGGAGGACCGGGACCGCGCCAGCGTCGTGAGCCTGCCCCGGGACAGTTACGCCGAGATGCCCGAGCACGTCGACCGGAACTCCGGCGACCGGCACAAGGCGCATCCGGTCAAGCTGAACGCGGCGTACGCGGAGGGCGGCCCCAACCTCACCGTGCGGACCGTCGAGAACATGACGAAGGTCAAGATCGACCACTATCTGGAGGTCGACTTCACCAGCTTCATGAAGACCGTGGACGTCCTCGGCGGCGTCGAGATCTGCACGTCGCGCCCCCTGAGGGACTCCTACACCGGGCTCAACCTGCCCGTCGGCACGCACCGGCTGAACGGTGGCGCGGCCCTGCAGTACGTCCGCACGCGGCACGTCGACGGGTCGTCCGACCTGGGGAGGATGCAGCGCCAGCAGCGGTTCCTCGCGGCGCTGATCTCGAAGGCGACCGGCAGCGGGGTGCTGCTCAACCCGCTGAAGTTCCGGGACGTGTCCAGGACGCTGCTCGGCTCGGTCCGGGCCGACAAGGGCTTCGGCACGAACGAGATGCTCGCCCTGGGCAGGGCGATGCGCGGCTTCTCGCCGAAGTCGTCGGAGTTCACCACCGTGCCGCTGCGCAGCAAGGGCGTGCTTGTGCCCGGCATCGGGTCGACGCTGAAGTGGGACCCGGTCAGGTCCGCGAAGCTCTTCCAGGCGCTGCGCGACGACCGGCCCCTCGCCGCGCACAACCTCCGGCGCAAGGCCATCGTCGACGTCTCGCCGCAGCAGATCCGGGTGCAGGTCGACAACGCCACGGGCATCCCGGGCCTGGGCAAGCGGGTCGACAACGGGCTGCGGGCCACCGGCTTCCGCACGACGCGGACCCCCGGAAACGTGCCGGCCAACGTGCCCGGCATGCCGCTGAAGCGCACCATCGTCGCGTACGACCCGCGCTGGGACCGCTCGGCGAAGTCCCTGGCCACGGCGTTGCCCGGCTGCCAGATGAAGGCGGTGAACGGACAGGGCGCGACCCTGAAGGTGCTCGCTGGCCAGGACTTCAAGCTGGTCAGGCCGGTGCGGGCGGAGGACGCCTACCAGGGTGAGTTCGGCGCCGTGACCGGTGACCAGGTGGTGTGCCAGAAGAGCTGACGGCGCTGACAGTGCTGATGGCGCTGTCGGCCCACAGGCCGCCTGTGCGGCCCCCGCGCCCGGCGCTCAGTCGTCCAGGCCCTCCGCGGCGCGCGCCCGGCGCAGCTCCTTGATGGCCCGGCGCCGTGCGAGGCGGTGCGTGCGCCGGATCTGCGCTTCCTGGTACCGGCGGCGGTCCCGCTCGGTCTCCGGGAGCACCGGAGGCACGCCCCGCGGCTTTCCGTCCGCGTCGACGGCGGCGAAGACGAGGTAGGCCGAGCCCACCTGCTGCGCGGGCGTCGACTCGTTCCAGCGCTCGGCCAGGACCCGGACGCCGACCTCCATGGAGCTGCGGCCCGTCCAGTTCACCTGCGCCTTCACGTGGACGAGGTCCCCGACCCGCACCGGCTCCAGGAAGGCCATCTCGTCCATGGACGCGGTGACCGCGGGCCCGCCCGAGTGCCGTCCCGCGACGGCCCCCGCCGCGTCGTCCACCAGTTTCATGATCACCCCGCCGTGCACCGTGCCGAGGAGGTTGGTGTCGCCGTGGGTCATGATGTGGCTGAGTGTCGTGCGGGATGCCGAGGTCGGCTTGCCCGGAATCTCCGATTCCGTGCCAGGGGCCAGGTCTGTCATGCACTCCACCCTATGTCTGGCGTACGCCGGGCCCGCGCCGGGCCGCTTTGCATCAGCTCTGCAACAGCCCTGAACCGAAATCACGCCTGCCCTGTGAGGCACGAGGGCGGAGACGGCACACTGAGCCACATGAGCGATTGGCCTGACGACCAGGGCAACGGCCGCGCGTACGGCCGTGGCAGCGGGAACACGCAGCCTGAGGGCGCCCGCAGGATGCGGCATGTCCAGCGCGGCGGCCCGTCCGGCCGACCCGGCCAGCAGCAGGCAGGAGGCGTGCCGCAGCAGCAGCCGTACGACGACGGATACGGCCGGCCGTACGGCGACGCCCGCGACGACATGTTCGAGCCCCGCAGCCCCCGTCAGGAGGGCTACGACAGCGGCTACAACACCGGTCAGGTCTACGGCTCCCCGAACGGTCCGGGCCAGGGCCAGGGCGGCCGGGGCGGCGACGACGGGTACGGCACCCGCGCGCCCCGTCCCGCCCCGAACTGGCGGCGCCGCATCAAGATCGGCTCGATCACCCTCGTCGTGGTGCTGCTCGCCGTCTCGATCGGCACGTACTTCTGGGCCGACTCGAAGCTCAAGCGCGAGGTCGACCTCTCCAAGGTCATCGAGCGCCCCGACGGCGGCGACGGCACGAACTACCTGATCGTCGGCTCCGACAGCCGCGAGGGCATGTCCGACCAGGACAAGAAGGACCTCCACACGGGCTCGGCCGCGGGCAAGCGCACGGACTCGATGATGATCCTGCACGTCGCGGACGACGGCGGGAACACGATGATCTCGCTGCCCCGCGACTCGAACGTGACGATCCCGTCGTTCAAGGGCGCCGAGTCCGGCAAGCTCTACCCGAACCAGGGCCGCCAGACGAAGCTCAACGCGGCGTACGCGGAGGACGGCCCCGAGCTGCTCGTGCGCACCGTCGAGTACAACACCGGCCTCAGGATCGACCACTACGCCGAGATCGGCTTCGGCGGCTTCGCCAAGATCGTGGACGCGGTCGGCGGCGTCGAGATGGACATCCCCAAGGGCTTCAAGGACGAGAAGTCCGGCGCCGACTTCGAGGCGGGCAAGCAGACCCTCGACGGCAAGCAGGCCCTGGCCTTCGTCCGTACGCGTTACGCCCTGCCGGGCAGCGACCTGGACCGCACGAAGAACCAGCAGAAGTTCCTCGCGGCCCTGGCCAACCAGGCGGCGACGCCGGGCACGGTCATGAACCCCTTCAAGCTCTACCCCACGATGGGCGCGGGCCTGGACACGCTGATCGTCGACAAGGACATGGGCCTGTTCGACGTGGCCTCCATGTTCTGGGCGATGAAGGGCGTGACCGGCGGCGACGGCAAGTCCATGAACATGCCGCTCGCGGGCTCCACCGGCGGCAACCTCCTGTGGGACAAGGCCAAGGTCAAGCAGATGGTGGAGCAGCTGAACAACGACGAGAAGGTCACCGTCTCGGGCGGCTGAGCCTTCTCGGGCGGCTGAGCCGTCTCCCGGGCACGTCGAAGGGGCCCCGCCGGACGATCGGCGGGGCCCCTTCGCGTACCGCCGCGGCCCTCCCGTACCCCGAACGCTTCGCCCGCCGCGAAGCCGCGGCTCCCGCGTGTCACGGTGGATCGGACCCACCCAGAAGCCCGGAGCCCGGAGCCCCGCCATGGCAGATCTGCAGGCCGAACTCGACACCACCGCCGAAGCCGGAGAGCTTGACCGACCCCCCGTGCGGTCCCCCGAGCCCCCGCCCATATCCGAGCAGGGACCACCCGCGCCGGAGCCGGTACCGCCCGCGTCCGCGTCGGGACCGCCCGCGCCGGACCCGCTGCGGCGTGCCCGCGCGCTGCTCGCCGCGCATCCCGTGGCCGACGGCTACAGCGGACTGCCGTGGGCACTGCGCGCACTGCCCTGGTACGACCTGGAGCTGGGCGACAGCGCCGTGGACGCCGACGTGCCGCGGCTGCGCGCGGGCGGCGTGGGGGCGCAGTTCTGGTCGCTGCACGTCCCGGAGAGCATCACCGGCGATCAGGTCCTCGGCGCGACCCTCGAACAGCTCGACCTCGTCAAGCACGTCGTCGGCCGTCACTCCGAGGGGCTGCGCCTGGCCCACACCGCGTCCGAGGTGGCCGACGCCCGGCACTGCGGCCGCATCGCCGCCCTGATCGGCCCGGCTCGCGCCGAGGCGATCGGTGACTCGCTCGCCACCCTGCGCGCCCTGCACACCCTCGGCCTGTGTTCGCTCACGCTGTCCGGCACGTCCTGGGCGGGCCCCGAGGGTCTCACCCCGTTCGGCGAGGAAGTGGTGCGGGAGCTCAACAGGCTCGGCGTCCTCGCCGAACTGACCGGCGCCTCCGAGGCCACGGCGCGGCGGGTGATCACCGTCTCCAGGGCGCCCGTCCTGTTCACCCGCTCGGGAGCCCGCGCGCTGCGGGACGCCCCGGCGAATCTCTCGGACGACCTGCTCGCCGCGCTCGGCGCCGCCAAGGGCCTGTGCCTGGTGCCCCTGGCGGCCGAGCAGACGGGTGCCTCGGTCAGCGAGGTCGCGGACCACCTCGACCACGTGCGCCGTGTCGCGGGCCCGGAGTGCGTGGGCCTCTCGGGGACGTACGACACCCCGGCCGCGCACCCCGAGGGCCTTGCCGACACCTCGCGCTATCCGCACCTCGTCGCCGAGCTCATGGAGCGCGACTGGTCCGACGACGACCTCGCCCGCCTGACGTGGGGCAACGTCCAACGGGTGCTGCGGGGCGTGGACTTCGCGGCACGTGCGGCGCGGGAGAGGCGTCGGCAGCAGGCGGCCGGCTGACGTTGCCCCCCCTCAGGCCCTTGGCGCCCTTGGGATCCGGCAGAGGCAGAAGGGATGCCCTGCCGGATCGGCGTAGACGCGGAAGTCGCGCTCGCCGTTGTCGTCGTCGACGTCGAGCGGCTTGGCACCCAGGCCGAGTACGTGTTCCTGGGCCCGCTCGATGTCCTGGACGGCCGGGCCCACGTCGATGTCGAGGTGGACCTGCTGGGAGCCTGCCTCCGCCCGCGGCCAGTCGGGCGGGCGGTGGCCGGGTGCCGCCTGGAAGCAGAGGCGCGGGCCGCCGGGCGGGTGGAGGGTGACCCAGTCCCCCGCGTCCTCGGTCTCGATCTCACCGCCGGTCAAGTGGCGGTAGAACGCGGCGAGTTGCCCGGGGTCCGGGCAGTCGAGGACGACGTTGCGCAGGCGTCCGACGGGCGTTGGCGTGTCGGGCGCCTGCGCGTCGGGCGGTGGGGTGGCGGTCATGGACGTTCCCTCCTGGTCTTCTCTCGTCTTGGCTCCGGGGCCCTCAGCAGGCGCAGAGACAGAACGGGTGCCCGGCCGGGTCGGCGTACACGCGGAAGTCGCGCTCGCGGTCCTGCGTGTCGAGCGCGGTGGCACCGAGCGCGAGCACCTCCTTCTCGACGGCGTCCAACTGCGCCCGCTCCACATCGAGGTCGAGATGGAACTGCTGCGAGCGCGTGGCCTCGGGCCACTGCGGCGGTACGTGACCGGGGGCGGCCTGGAAGGCGAGCGTCGTGCCGCCGGGGACTTGGAGGGTCACCCAGCCCTCGCTCTTGGGGGTGCCGCCGAGTACGGCCGCGTAGAACGTGGCGAGGGCGAGGGGGTCGGGACAGTCGAGCACGACGATGCCGAGTTTGGCGAGGGGCATGGTGGTCTCCTCGGGTTGGTTACCGGTAGGTGAGTTCTAGCAGTAACGGTTACTGCATGGTGCCCCAATGGAGGTAACGTCGCAAGCATGAATGACAGAGCACCCGCTCCCGGGGGCCTGGCGCTGATCCAGGCGCTGGTGAACACCCTGGACGTGGAGACGGGCGCGGACGCGCTGGACACGGCGGAGGGGCGCGGGCCCTTCGGCCTCGCGCCGGGCGCGGAGGTGGTGGCGGCACGGGAACTGCGGGAGTCGCTGCGGGTGGCGTGCCTCGCCCACGCGAGTCACGGACCGCACGCGGTCGCACCGCCGCTGGGTCAACTCCTTTCCAGGGCCCCGCTGTTGGTGGCCATCTCCGCCGACGACGGGTCGGCGTGGCTCACCCCCGCCGACCCGTCCCCACTGGTGTCACAGGTGGCGGCAGCCATCGCCGAAGCAACGGCCGCCGGCACATGGAACCGCCTCAAGGCGTGCGAGGCCCCGGACTGCCACTGGGCGTACTACGACCGAAGCCCGGCCGGGCGAAGCCGATGGTGCGACATGGGGGTGTGCGGCGCCCGCGCGAAGATGCGCGCGTACCGGGCGCGGAAGGGTGCGGGGGGCGGGGGGTGAGGACCTCGGAGCGCGGCAAGCGAAGGCCGAGGGGGCTCGGAGCGCGGCAGGCGCAAGCTGCCGGTACTAGGAGCACGGACGCGCGCCGCGCGAGCCCTCGGAGCGCGGCAGGCGAAGGCTGCGGGCCTCGGAGCACGGCCTACGAAGGCTGCCGACGCTTGGACCGCAGGCGGAAGCTGCCGGTGCTCGGACCGCGGACCGCACGCCGCGCGAGCCCTCGGAACGCGGCAGGCGAAGGCCGCGGGCCTCGGAGCACGGCCTGCGAAGGCTACCGACGCTTGGACCGTGCAGGCGGAAGCTGCCGGTGCTCGGACCGCGGACCGCACGCCGCGCGAGCCCTCGGAACGCGGCAGGCAAGGACTGCGGGCCTCGGAACGCGGCAAGCGAAGGCCGAAGGGGCTCGGAGCGCGGCAGGCGGACGCTGCCGGTACCAGGAGCGCGGACGCGCGCCGCACGAAGCCTCCGACTACGCACCGCCCGCCGCGCGGCCCCTCAGGCCGAGGGGCGGCCCATCGCCCTGTAGGTCCAGCCGGCCGCGCGCCATACCGTCGGGTCCAGTGCGTTGCGGCCGTCCAGGATCAGTCGGTCCGTGGCCACCTCGCCCAGCGTCGCCGGGTCAAGCTCGCGGAACTCGCGCCACTCGGTCAGGTGCAGCACGACGTCCGCGCCCCGCACCGCCTCCACGGCCGACTCCGCGTACGCCAGCGTCGGGAAGAGCCTGGCCGCGTTCTCCATCCCCTTGGGGTCGTACACGGTGACCTGGCCGCCCTGGAGGTGGATCTGCCCGGCGACGTTCAGCGCGGGCGAGTCACGTACGTCGTCCGAGTCCGGCTTGAACGTGGCACCGAGGACCGCGACCCGCTTGCCGAGGAAGGACCCGCCGCCCAGCGCCTCGCGCGCCATCTCCACCATCTGCCCGCGCCGGCGCATGTTGATGGAGTCGATCTCGCGGAGGAAGGTCAGCGCCTGGTCCGCGCCCAGTTCGCCCGCCCGTGCCATGAACGCCCGGATGTCCTTCGGCAGGCAGCCTCCCCCGAAGCCGATCCCGGCCCGCAGGAACTTCTTGCCGATCCGGTCGTCGTAGCCGAGCGCCTCCGCCAGCTTCACCACGTCGCCGCCCGCGGCCTCGCACACCTCGGCCATCGCGTTGATGAACGAGATCTTCGTGGCGAGGAAGGAGTTGGCCGCGGTCTTCACCAGCTCGGAGGTCGGGAAGTCCGTGACGACGAAGGGCGAACCCTCGCCGATCGGCCCCGCGTACACCTCGCGGAGCAGCTTCTCGGCGTGCGCGCTGCGGACGCCGACGACGATGCGGTCCGGGTGCAGCGTGTCCTTCACCGCGAAGCCCTCACGGAGGAATTCCGGGTTCCACGCCAGCTCGGCCTCCGCGCCCGCCGGAGCGTTCGCGGCCAGCTCGCGCGCGAGGCGGTCCGCCGAGCCGACCGGCACGGTCGACTTGCCGACGACCAGCGCGGGCCGCGTCAGATGCGGGGCGAGCTGCGCGAAGGCGCTGTCGACGTAGCTCATGTCGCACGCGTACTCGCCGTGCTTCTGCGGGGTGTTCACGCAGACGAAGTGCACATCACCGAAGGCCGCGACCTCGGCGAAGTCCATGGTGAAGCGCAGCCGCCCGCTGGAGCCCACGATCCCGGCGACGTGCTTGCGCAGCAGCTCCTCCAGGCCGGGCTCGTACATGGGGACCTCGCCCCGCTGCAGCATCTCGATCTTCTCGGGCACGACGTCGAGGCCGAGCACCTCGAACCCGAGCTCGGCCATGGCCGCGGCGTGCGTCGCACCGAGGTAGCCGGTGCCGATCACGGTGATCTTGAGGGCCATGCGGTGCTCCAGGGGTCTACGGCCGTCAGTGCGGTGCCCGAGCATAGTCGGGCCCTTGACCGGGCACGTTTCCGCCATCGCCACCCGCCGACTGCCCGTTGTCGGCAAGCTCACGTATCCCTCGTGTGAGCCGCCCTCTAAAATTTGGGTTACTTAACGGTAATTAGCGTCCTTGGAGCGTGAGAAACCTTGGCCGGATCGGCTGATTTCGACCTGTACCGCCCGTCCGAGGAGCACGACATGCTCCGCGACGCGATCCGTTCGCTCTCCGAGGCGAAGATCGCGCCCTTCGCCGCGGCGGTGGACGAGGAGGCCCGCTTCCCACAGGAGGCGCTGGACGCCCTCGTCGCCTCCGACCTGCACGCCGTGCACGTACCCGAGAGCTACGGCGGCACCGGCGCCGACGCGCTCGCCACGGTCATCGTGATCGAGGAAGTGGCCCGCGTCTGCGCCTCGTCCTCGCTCATCCCGGCCGTGAACAAGCTGGGCTCGCTCCCCGTGATCCTCTCCGGGTCCGAGGAGCTGAAGAAGAAGTACATGACGCCGCTCGCCAAGGGCGAGGGCATGTTCTCGTACTGCCTCTCCGAGCCGGACGCCGGTTCGGACGCGGCGGGCATGAAGACGAGGGCCGTCCGTGACGGCGACTCCTGGGTCCTCAACGGCGTGAAGCGCTGGATCACGAACGCGGGCGTCTCCGAGTACTACACGGTGATGGCCGTGACCGACCCGACCAAGCGCTCGAAGGGCATCTCCGCCTTCGTCGTCGAGAAGTCGGACGAGGGTGTCTCCTTCGGCGCCCCGGAGAAGAAGCTCGGCATCAAGGGTTCGCCGACCCGCGAGGTCTACTTCGACAACGTTCGCATCCCCGCCGACCGCATGATCGGCGAGGAGGGCACGGGCTTCGCCACGGCGATGAAGACCCTGGACCACACCCGCATCACGATCGCGGCCCAGGCGCTCGGCATCGCGCAGGGCGCCCTGGACTACGCGAAGGGCTACGTCCAGGAGCGCAAGCAGTTCGGGAAGCCGATCGGCGACTTCCAGGGCGTGCAGTTCATGCTCGCGGACATGGCCATGAAGATCGAGGCCGCGCGTCAGCTGACGTACGCGGCCGCGGCCAAGTCGGAGCGCGGCGACGCGGACCTCACCTTCCAGGGCGCGGCCGCCAAGTGCTTCGCCTCGGACGTCGCGATGGAGGTCACCACGGACGCCGTCCAGCTGCTCGGCGGCTACGGCTACACCCGTGACTACCCCGTCGAGCGCATGATGCGCGACGCGAAGATCACGCAGATCTACGAGGGCACGAATCAGGTCCAGCGGATCGTGATGGCCCGCAACCTGCCGTAACCCGGAGCAGTACCTGGTCTGCATCAGCCGCCCTTCCCCTGCCTCAGGGGGAGGGCGGCTGCGTTTTGCGTGAGTCCTAGTTCGGGGCGAGAACCGGCGGGTCGCCCCACGGGAGTTCGAGCGCCGCCCGCAGCGCGTGCACCTGCCGCTCGCCGATCCGGTCGGCGAGCTCCCGCTCGACGCGGCGCAGGAGCAGCTCCGCCCTGCGGTGCGTGCGCTCGCCCTCCGCGGTGCGGCGGATCAGCCGCTGCCGACCGGAGGAGGGGTCGGGGACCTGCTCCAGGAGGCCCGCCGCGACCAGGCCGTGCACCGCCTGATGCGCGGTCTGCCGGGTGACCCCCATGCGGCGGGCCAGTTCGGACACCGTCGTGCCGTCCTCGTCGAGTACGGCGAAGAGGCCCGCCTGGGTCGGCGAGACATGGATCTCCCCCGCCTCCTCCAGGGACGCGAGGAGCGCATCCTCGAACCAGCGCCGGGCGTCGCCGAGGAGTTGCGGGAGATTGCGGCCGGTGGCGTGCATGCCGAGAGCCTATGGGCACGCGGGGCCGCCCCTCGCCCACCGGGGCCGAGGGCCTCTGAGCACGCGGGGCCGATGGCCTCTGAGCACACGGAGTCGCCGTCCTCGCCCGTCGCGGCCGAGGACCCACGCGCTCGCGGAATCGCCCCTTGCCCGTCACGGACACTCTATGTCAGGCTGCCTGACATTCCCCTCGTTTTCCAGCACCCCCGGGAGAGCCCATGACGATCGAGTACGCCACCCGCCACCGGAGCGCCTCCCGCATCCCCGCCGAACCGGGCAAGCCCTACGTCATCGAGAAGGGCGAGGGCGACCGCGCCCATCTGTTCGGCGACCTGATCACCATCTACGCGGGCGGCGAGCAGACCGAGAACGGCTTCAACTTCTTCACCGTCGAGGGCCCCAGGGGCAACGTCATCCCGGCCCACCTGCACCCCGACACCTACGAGGTCTTCTACGTCACCCAGGGCGCCGTCCGCCTCTTCGTCGAGGACCTGGAGGGCGAGCAGTTGGAGAAGCTCCTCACCCCCGGCGACTTCGGCTTCGTGCCCAAGAACTGTCCGCACGCCTACCGCATGGAGCGTCATCACAGCCAGGTCGTCGGCGTCGCCGCGGGCCCCGGCGGCACCTTCGAGCGGTTCTTCGAGACCCTCGGGGCGCCCGCCGAAGGGCTCGGTCTGCCGCGCGAGCCGGTCGTGCCGACGCCCGACAAGTTCGCCACCGTCCCCGAGCGGTACGACGTGCGCTTCCTGCCCGAGCACCAGTGGCGCACCCGGTGAGCCCCACAGGCACGGCTCTGCGGGAGCTGATCGCCGCACCCCACCCGGACGTCGCGCCCCTTCCGGCACCGGACCCGCGGGCCCTTCGTGGCATCCCGTACGCCGAGGTCGACGGCGGCCGTCCGCTGGAACTCGACCTCTGGCTGCCGGACGCCGGGACCGGGCCCGCTCCCCTGGTCCTTTTCGTGCACGGGGGCGCCTGGCGTCGGGGGCGCCGTGACGACATGGGACCGCGCACCCGGGACTGGACTCCGGGGCCGCTCGCCCGCATCGCCGCCGCGGGCTTCGCGGTGGCCTGCGCCGACTACCGGCTCAGCGGGGAGGCCCAGTTCCCCGCCCCGCTGGACGACCTGCGGGCCGCGTTGCGCTGGCTGGGGCTCCGTGCGGCGGAGCTCGGCATCGACACCGCGAGGACCGTGGTGTGGGGCGAGTCCGCGGGCGGGCACCTGGCCTCGCTCCTGGCGCTCGACCCCGCGGTCGGGGCCGCCGGAGCCGTGATCTGGTACGCCCCGAGCGACCTCACCACCCCCCGCGGCCCGTTCGACCCGCACAGCGCCACGACCCCGGAGGCCCTGCTGCTCGGCGCGGCCCCCGCATCCGTTCCCGAACGTGCCCGCGCGGCCAGCCCCGTCGCGCAAGCCCACCGGGACGCCCCGCCCTTCCTCCTGGTCCACGGCGAGCAGGACACCATGGTCCCGGCCACGCACAGCGAGGCGCTGGCCGCGCGGCTGCGGGAGGCGGGAGCCGCGGTCGAGCTGCGTACGGTGCCGGGCGCCGACCACGGCTGGTACGGCGCGTCCGACGAAGCGGTGGAAAAGGTGTTCACCGGCTCGCTGCGTTTCGCGCGGGGGCTCGTGAGCTGAGGCACGCGAAGGGCGGGGCGGCCGACCGGCCGCCCCGCCCTTGTGTCTCTCCGACGCCTCAGCCGTCCAGCTGCTGGAGCGTCGCGTTCGAAGGACCGCGCCGGGACTGCTCGTCCCGCGCCACGTCCTCCGCCGCGCCGAGCACACGCACCGCGTTCCGCCACGTCAGCTTGGCCAGGTCCGGCTTCGACCAGCCGCGGGTCAGGAGCTCCGCGATCAGGTTCGGGTAGCCGGCGACGTCGTCGAGGCCGTCCGGCGTGAACGCCGTGCCGTCGTAGTCGCCGCCGATGCCGATGTGGTCGATGCCCGCCACCTCGCGCATGTGGTCGAGGTGGTCGGCGACCGTCGCGGCGGTGGCGACGGGGCGCGGCGTCGACTCCTCGAAGGCCGCGTGGACCTTCATGGCGTCCGGCGTCGTGTCCAGGTGGTGGAAACCGTGCGCCCGCATGTTCTCGTCGGCGGCGGCCGTCCAGTCGACTGCCGCCTGGAGGACGAACTTCGGCACGAAGGTGGCCATCGCGACGCCGCCGTTGGCAGGCAGGCGCTCCAGGACGTCGTCCGGGATGTTGCGCGGGTGGTCGCACACCGCGCGCGCCGAGGAGTGCGAGAAGATCACCGGCGCCACGGAGGTGTCCAGGGCCGCCCGCATCGTCGTCGCCGCCACGTGGGAGAGGTCCACGAGCATGCCGCTGCGGTTCATCTCGCGTACGACCTCATGGCCGAAGGCGGACAGACCGCCGACGCCGGGCTCGTCCGTCGCCGAGTCCGCCCACGCGATGTTGTCGTTGTGCGTCAGCGTCATGTAGCGGACGCCCAGCGTGTGCAACGCCCGCAGCGTCGCGAGGGAGTTGTTGATGGAGTGGCCGCCCTCGGCACCCATCAGGGACGCGATACGGCCCTCCGCCCGCGACGCCTCCATGTCCGCTGCCGTCAGCGCGCGCCGCAGGTCCGCCGGGTAGCGGGCGAGCAACTGCTCGACGCAGTCGACCTGTTCGAGCGTCGCGCTCACCGCCGCGTCGCCCGTCAGGTCGGTGCGGACGTACACCGACCAGAACTGCGCACCGACGCCGCCCGCCCGCAGGCGCGCGATGTCCGTGTGGAGGTGGCCCGTCTGGTCGGCGGCGATGTCGAGGCGGTCGATGTCGTAACCGGCCTTCTCGCGCAGCGCCCAGGGCAGGTCGTTGTGCCCGTCGACCACCGGGAACTCGGCGAGGAGAGCACGGGCGTCATCCAGCGCGGTCATCTCGCTCACTTCCCCGAGCCGAAGCCGAAGCCGGACCCCGCGCCCTCGACCTTGGTACGGAGGCGCTTGCCCTTCTCCGTGGCCTGTTCGTTCAGCTCCTGCTGGAACTCCCGCATACGGCTGAGGAGTTCGGGGTCGTGCGCGGCGAGGATACGTGCCGCGAGGAGGCCCGCGTTGCGCGCGCCGCCCACCGAGACCGTCGCCACCGGCACGCCCGCGGGCATCTGCACGATGGACAGGAGCGAGTCCATGCCGTCGAGGTACTTCAGCGGTACGGGCACGCCGATGACCGGCAGCGGGGTCACCGAGGCCAGCATGCCCGGCAGGTGCGCGGCGCCGCCGGCCCCCGCGATGATCGCCTTGAGCCCGCGGTCGGCCGCCTCCTCGCCGTACGCGACCATCTCGCGCGGCATGCGGTGCGCGGACACGACGTCGACCTCGTAGGGGATCTCGAACTCGTCGAGCGCCTTGGCGGCGGCCTCCATGACGGGCCAGTCGGAGTCCGAGCCCATGACGATGCCGACTACAGGTCCTGCAGGTGCGGTCATTCGGTGATCGTTCCTCTGAGATAGCCGGCCGCGTGACGCGCGCGCTCCAGCACGTCGTCCAGGTCGTCGCCGTAGGTGTTGACGTGGCCGACCTTGCGGCCGGGCTTCACGTCCTTGCCGTACATGTGGATCTTCAACTGCGGGTCGCGCGCCATGCAGTGCAGGTACGCCTGGTACATGTCCGGGTAGTCGCCGCCCAGGACATTGGCCATGACCGTCCACTTCGCCCGCGGGCGCGGGTCGCCGAGGGGCAGGTCGAGGACCGCACGGACGTGGTTGGCGAACTGGGACGTGATCGCACCGTCCTGCGTCCAGTGGCCGGAGTTGTGCGGGCGCATCGCCAGTTCGTTCACCAGGATGCGGCCGTCGCGCGTCTCGAAGAGCTCGACCGCCAGGTGGCCGACCACGTCGAGTTCCTTCGCGATGCGCAGGGCCAGCTCCTGCGCCTGGCCCGCGAGGTCCTCCGAGAGGCCGGGGGCCGGTGCGATGACCGTGTCGCAGACGCCGTCGACCTGCTGCGACTCGACGACGGGGTAGGCCACGGCCTGGCCGTGCGGCGAGCGGACGACGTTCGCCGCGAGCTCTCGCTTGAAGTCGACCTTCTCCTCGGCGAGCACGGGGACACCGGCCCGGAAGGGGTCTTCGGCGTCCTCGACGGAACGTACGAACCACACCCCCTTTCCGTCATAGCCGCCACGCACCGTCTTGAGGATCACGGGGAAGCCGTCGCCCTCGGCCGCGAAGGCGGCCACATCGGCCACGTCCCTCACGATCCGGTGGCGTGGACACGGCACGCCGATCTCCGTGAGCTTCTCGCGCATGACGCCCTTGTCCTGGGCGTGCACCAGCGCGTCGGGCCCCGGACGCACGGGGATGCCGTCCGCCTCCAGGGCCCGTAGATGCTCGGTGGGTACGTGTTCGTGATCGAAAGTGATCACGTCGCAGCCCCTCGCGAACTCGCGCAGCGTGTCGAGGTCGCGGTAGTCGCCGATGACGACATCGCCGACGACCTGCGCCGCGGAGTCCTGAGGGGTGTCACTGAGGAGCTTGAATTTCAGGCCGAGGGGGATACCCGCCTCGTGGGTCATGCGGGCGAGCTGACCGCCGCCGACCATGCCGACTACCGGGAACGTCACACCCCCAGGGTATCGGCCTGTATCGGCCACCTCGGAACGGCCGGTTTCCGCGCACCGCACGGCCTCCCCCGTCACAGAGCCGCCACAGTGTGGAGGCGTCCCCGAGCGACGGGCGGGGTCGCTGGTTAGCATGGCTGGGTTGACGCGACCGAATCACCACATACGTCGACGAGGACGAGACCGAACGAATCGACGACGGGGGTTGGGGCGACCACCATGACGGAACGTGGCGCACTACGGGTGCGACTGGAGCAGCTCGCGCGCGAAGTGGCCAAGTTCGGAGCCGTGGGGGCGCTGGGCACGCTGGTGAACTTCAGCGTCTCGAACCTGCTGTGGCACACCACCGACCTGCAGGCCGTGCGGGCGAACGTGATCGCCACCGTCGTCGCCATCGCCTTCAACTACGTGGGCTTCCGCTACTTCACGTACAAGGACCGCGACAAGAGCTCCCGCACCAAGGAGCTCACGCTGTTCCTCGTCTTCAGCGCGGTCGGCCTGGTGATCGAGAACGGCGTCCTGTACGCGGCGATCTACGGCTTCGACTGGGACAGCCCGTTGCAGCGCAATGTCTTCAAGTTCGTGGGCATCGGCATCGCCACCTGCTTCCGCTTCTGGTCCTACCGCACCTGGGTCTTCAAGGCGCTGCCCGCAAGGGAGACCGTCGCCCGTGCGGAATCGTTCCTGGACGACGGCTCCACGGCGCCCACGGCGTCCACGGCCGTGGCGGCCGACCGGAAGCGCCCGGCCGGGCGAGGCACGCGCTAGCGCACGGTCTCCTCCTCGTGCCACCGGTCGCGCTTCTGCGGCGGTGTACGCGACAGGAACAGGGCGAAGACCGGCGGCCTGGTCTGCAGCATCTCCAGACGGCCGCCGTCCGCCTCGGCCAGGTCCCGGGCGACCGCGAGGCCGATGCCCGTCGAGTTGCGGCCGCTGATGGTGCGCTCGAAGATCCGCGCGCCGAGATCGGCAGGGACGCCGGGCCCGTCGTCGGTGACCTCGATGACCGTCTGGTTGCCCGTGACGCGGGTCCGCAGGGCCACGGTGCCGCCTCCGTGCATGAGCGAGTTCTCGATGAGGGCGGCGAGGACCTGTGCGACGGCCCCCGGGGTGCCCACGGCCCGCAGATGCCGCTTGCCCGAGCTGACGATGGCGCGGCCCGCGCTGCGGTAGGCCGGCCGCCACTCCTCCAGCTGCTGCTTGATGACCTCGTCCAGGTCGAAGGAGACGGCGGAGCCCGTGCGCGGGTCGCGTGAGTTCGTGAGCAGCCGCTGGACGACGTCGGTGAGGCGCTCGACCTGCGCGAGCGCGATCGTGGCCTCCTCCTTCACCGTGTCCAGGTCGTCGGTGACGGTGATCTCCTCCAGGCGCATGGAGAGGGCCGTCAGGGGCGTACGCAGCTGGTGCGAGGCATCCGCGGCGAGGCGGCGCTCGGCGGTCAGCATCCGGGCGATCCGCTCGGCACTGCCGTCCAGGACGTCCGCGACGCGGTCGAGCTCCGGCACCCCGTACCGCTTGTGGCGGGGCCTCGGGTCGCCCGAGCCGAGGCGCTCGGCGGTCTCCGCGAGGTCGGTGAGGGGCGAGGCGAGGCGGTTGGCCTGGCGTACGGCGAGGAGTACGGCGGCGACGATCGCCAGGAGGGCCACGGCGCCGATGATCAGCAGGGTGCGGCCGACCTCCTGGGTGACCGCGGTGCGCGGCTCCTCGACGGTGACCTTCTCGCCCTCCTCGCCCGTGGCCGTGTCGCGGATGACGTCGCCGGTGGGGCGGGAGCCGATCTCGATGGGGGCGCGGCCGGGGATCTCGATGAGGGCGTAGCGGTCGGTGTCGACCGCGGCCACGTCCCGCAGGATCTCGGCGCTGATCCGTTCGTCGCTGATGAGCCTGCTGTCGACGACGCTCGCCAGGCGGAACGCCTCGCTCGTCACTCGCTCCTGGGCGCTGCTGCTGATGGTCCTCGTCTCGACGATGACGAGGCTGACGCCGAAGACCGCGATGACCACGAGGACTACGGCGAGGGTGCTGCTGATCAGTCGGCGGCGCATTCACTCAGTGTCGCCGATCGAAGCCCCGTCAGGGGCGCGGGGAACTGCGCGGCCGGCCACGACGCGCCCGCGGACGCGTCCGCCCACAGACGTTCCACGGCGGGTGCGGGTGTCTTCGGGTTGCTCGCGCAGTTCCCCGCGCCCCTACGGGGCACTGCCCAGCGCCCAGGGGCGAGATCAGCTCTTCTCGAAGCGGAAGCCGACGCCCCGCACCGTCGCGATGTACCGCGGGGCCGCCGCGTCGTCGCCCAGCTTCTTGCGCAGCCAGGAGATGTGCATGTCCAGGGTCTTGGTGGACGACCACCACGTGGTGTCCCAGACCTCGCGCATCAACTGGTCGCGGGTGACCACGCGCCCCGCGTCGCGGACGAGCACCCGGAGCAGGTCGAACTCCTTGGCCGTGAGCTGGAGCTCCTCCTCGCCCATCCAGGCGCGGTGCGACTCGACGTCGATCCGCACGCCGTGCGTGGCGGGAGCCTGCTGCGGCTCGGCCGCGCCACGCCGGAGCAGGGCCCGGACCCGGGCGAGCAGTTCGGCGAGGCGGAAGGGCTTGGTGACGTAGTCGTCGGCGCCCGCGTCCAGGCCGACGACGGTGTCCACCTCGTCGGCACGGGCGGTCAGGATGAGGATCGGCGCCGTGTGCCCCCCGGCGCGGAGGCGGCGGGCCACCTCAAGGCCGTCCATCCCGGGCAGCCCCAGGTCGAGTACGACGAGGTCGACGCTGCCCTGCAGCCCGGCGTCGAGGGCGGTCGGGCCGTCCTCGCGCACTTCGACCTCGTACCCCTCCCTGCGCAGGGCACGGGCCAGCGGCTCCGAGATGGACGCGTCGTCCTCGGCGAGCAGTACACGGGTCATGGGGTGATGGTAGTCCGCACCGGAGGAGCGCCGTGGGGTGATCGACCGCTGTCGCTCGACCCCTGCGGCTATGGGGTGCGATCCTGAGGATCACCTTGGAATGTGGGCTGGTGGTTCCACCGTAACCTGTGATCCATCTCTCAAGTCCTTCCATATGCCGCACTGTCGTGGCGTATGGTGACCCAACGCCTGATGCACTATGCAAGGACCTTTGGCCCACTGTGCGGCCTTAGGTCTCTTTTATGTGCGGGCCGGCTTCTGCCAGCCTTGAAAGGAATGACCTGTGGTCGGGCCCTGCGCGTGAGGATGCGCCCAGGGCGTGGATCTCGGAGTCGCCGTCCTGCGCCTTCCCCGAAAAGGGGCGCGAACACTCCCCGGGCGTGGGGGTGAGGGCGGTACGACCCCGGTGCCGACCGCCCCCCCACCGGGCGCGCACACGCTCTTGCCGCGCGTCCCGAACCACGAGGATCGACCCATGGCGTCCAGCCTGACGAAGGACTCCGCCGGTACCCCTGGCTCTGAGAAGACCTTCTTCGGCCACCCCCGCGGACTGGCCACACTGTTCATGACCGAGATGTGGGAGCGGTTCTCCTACTACGGCATGCGCGCTCTACTCGTGCTCTACCTGGTCTCCGGCGGCGCAGACGCGGCCACCGGCAGCCAGGGCGGCGGCCTCGCCTACACCGCGGCGACGGCCACGGCCATCTACTCGGTCTACGTGGCCATGGTCTATCTCATGGCCATGCCCGGAGGCTGGATCGGCGACCGCGTCTGGGGCGCCCGCAAGACCGTGGCCATCGCGAGCATCGTGATCGTCGCCGGTCACGTGTGCCTGGCCCTGCCGAGCTCGGCGATGTTCTTCGTCGGTCTCGCCCTGGTCGCGGTCGGCTCGGGTCTGCTGAAGGCCAACATCTCGACGATGGTCGGCCAGCTCTACAGCGACCCGAAGGACCTCCGCCGCGACGGTGGCTTCACGATCTTCTACATGGGCATCAACCTCGGCGCCTTCGCCGCGCCCTTCGCCATCGGCATCCTCGGCGAGAAGGTCAACTGGCACCTGGGCTTCGGCCTGGCCGCGGTCGGCATGGCGCTCGGCGCGATCCAGTTCATGCTCGGTTCCCGCCACCTGTCCGCGGAGAGCAGCCTGGTCCCGAACCCGCTGTCGGCCGAGGAGAAGCGCGGCGTCATCGTCAAGACCCTCGGGGCCGTCGCCGTCATCGCGGCGTTCTACCTCGTCGTGGCCTTCACCGACGTCTACCGGCTCACCCTCAACTGGGCGCTGCTGCCGATCACCGTGGCCGGTCTGCTGATCC
Organism: Streptomyces sp. NPDC054872; assembly: GCF_053610705.1. Classification (NCBI taxonomy): domain Bacteria; kingdom Bacillati; phylum Actinomycetota; class Actinomycetes; order Kitasatosporales; family Streptomycetaceae; genus Streptomyces; species Streptomyces sp. NPDC054872. The sequence continues at coordinate 47,802 of NZ_JBSGYY010000042.1, forward strand.
CCGTCGCGGTCCTGGTCAAGATCAAGCGGGACAAGGAGCTCAACACCGAAGAGCAGACGAAGATGACGGCGTTCATCTGGTTCTTCGTGGCCGCCGCGATCTTCTGGATGATCTTCGACCAGGGCGCGTCGACGCTGTCCCTCTTCGGTGACTCCCACACCTCCCGGGACATCTTCGGCTGGGAGATGCCGAACACCCTGTTCCAGTCGCTGAACCCGGGCTTCATCATGCTGCTCGCCCCGGTCTTCGCCGCCCTGTGGATCAAGATGGCCCGCAGCAACCGCGAGCCCAGCACCATCGTGAAGTTCTCCTTCGCCCTGGTGATGGCCGGCGCCTCGTTCTTCGTGTTCCTCATCCCGATGGGCATGGCCACCGGCGACACGAAGGTCACCATGTGGTGGCTGGTGCTGATCTTCCTGATGCACACGGTCGCCGAGCTGTGCCTGTCCCCGGTGGGCCTGTCGCTGACCACGAAGATGGCGCCCGCGAAGTACGCCTCCCAGATGATGGGAGTCTTCTTCCTCGCCGTCACCGCGGGTGACAGCGTGACCGGCATGCTCGCCATCGCCGGTGTGGACCTCAACGGCCAGGGCATGGTCGCCCTGGAGGCCGCGGCCGCGGTGCTCGCCGGCTTCTCGGTCTACATGGCCCGCAACAAGGTGAGCGCGCTCATGGGTGACGTGCGCTGATCCGCACACCCCCGCACTCGAACTGAGGGCCGCCGCACCACCCGGTGCGGCGGCCTTTGGCGTTTCTGCGGGTGCGGGCCCGCGGGGCGGTGGAGCATCTGGGCCATGCGCATGCGTCGTACGTTGCCGGCCCTCGCCCTCTGCGGGGCGTTGCTGTCGTCCAGTGCCGCCTTCGGGGCGGCGCCCGAGCCGTCGCCGGTCCGGACCTTCTCGTACGGGGAACACGCCCGGCAGAAGATCACCGTGTACGGCGACCGGTCCGGGCGCCCGGCCCTGATGATCCTGCACGGCGGCTCCTGGGTGCGGGACACCGACTGGAGCGGGCGGGCGCGGTGGTTCGCGGCGCGCGGGTTCACCGTGTACGACACGGACTACCGGCTCGCCACCGACGCCGCCTGGCCCGCGCAGCGCGACGACGTGCTCGCGGCCCTGCGGTGGGTGAAGCGGCGTGGCGGCGCCGCGCCCGTGGTCCTCGGTTCCTCCGCCGGCGGGCATCTCGCCGTCAGTGCGGGGGCCTACGGAGCGGGGCGGGGGCGGGTGCGGGCCGTGGCGGCGCTCTCGCCGGTGGCCTCGCCCTACCGCGCCTGGACGGACGGCGGGATGCGCGCCGCCTCGCCGGCCCAGCGCAAGCTGCGGCGGACGGCGGAGCTGCTCGCGGGGTGTGCGCCGGACCGGGCCTCCGGGCCGTGCTGGAAGAAGTGGGTCGACCTGGTGGCCAAGTCGCACGCCTCCGGCAAGGACGACGCGCCCCTGTACCTCACGCACTCGGCGGCGGACTTCGTGCCGGTCGCACACTCCACGGACCTCGCGCACCGGCAGACGATGGCGGGGATGCGGGACGTCACGGTGCGGATCGTGCCGGGTACGGCGCATGGGGGTGAGCTACTGCGTGATCCTGCGGTCACACAGGCCGTGCTGAGGTGGCTCAGGGAGCACGCGTCCCGATAGGGGCGCGGGGAACTGCGCGCCCAGCCGACGGCGGCCTGCGGTCGACGCGGACGCGTCTGCCTACGGCGGCTGGTCGGCGGGTGCGGGCCGCCCTGGGCCGCTCGCGCAGTTCCCCGCGCCCCTTCGGGCGCGTCAGCGCAGGCCGCGCCTCCGCCCGGGGAGGAACGTGAAGACCGCACCGCCCAGCAGGATCACGGTGCCGGCGACGAGGCCGAGCGCGCGCAGGGTGCCGTCGTTCTCCGCACCGGTCTCGGCGAGGCCGCCGCCGGTCGAGGACGACCCTCCGGCGGAGCCACCCGTGTCGGAGCCGCCCGCGGAACCCGAACCGCCGGCCGCGCCGCCAGGCTGCGCCGCCGTGTCGATCTCCAGGGACACCTCGGCCTTGGACGGGGTGCAGGTCGTCGTCGTACCGAGTGCCTTGACCGTGAGGACGCCCGGCGAGAGCGTCGACTTGCCGTCGGCGCCCGGCTTGTACGTGCCGGTCAGGTCAGGGATGGTCATCGGGTCGCCCGACTTGATGGGCTCCTTGTTCGTGGGGCCCTCGACGTGCACCGTGCCCTTGTCCGCGCCGCCCAGCTTGACCTCCATCGACGGCTTCACGGAGTCCGCGGGGATGTCGGCGGGGCTGTCCATGACGGACTTCTTGAACTCGACGGTGAGGCCGTAATTCCCGCCGTCCTTCTTGGCGTTGATCTGGACGGGGGACGTGGCGTCCTTGTCGCCGATGGGCGTCTTGCACTTGTAGGGGGTCTGGACCTCCTTGCCGGGGAAGTCGGTCCCGCCGCCACCGCCACCGGTGGAGCCGCCGCCCGTGTCACCACCGGTCGTGGACCCGCCGGAGGTGGAGCCGCCGGACGTGGAGCCACCTGACGTGGACCCGCCCGAAGTGCTGCCCCCGGAAGCCGTGCCGCCCGAACTGCCGCCGCCCTCCGTCACCTTGATGGTCGCGCCCGCCTTGACCTCTTCCTTGGGCGTGCACTTGGTGTCGGTCGACATCGGCTTGCTGACGTTGATGTTGTACGCGCCCGGGGTGAGCGTGATGTCGCCCGCCTTGGTCAGCTTCAGCTTGCCCTTCATGTCGGACAGGATCATCGGGCTGTTCTTCTTGATCGGCGGGTTCACGCGCTCGCCCGCCACCGCCAGGTCACCGGTCTGGCCACCGCCCAGCTTGATCGTGCCGCTCGGCTTCACCGTGTCCTTGTCCAGGTCGAGGATGTCCGGGTTCTTGGACGCGGCCTCCGTGGTCTTCCATACGACCTCGACCTCATCGCCCACCTTCGCGGTGGCCGGCGCGGTGATCTCCACCTTCGTGGTGCCCTGCACCGGCGGCAGCCCCGATATCGACGGCGGAATGCACTCCGTCTTGTACGCCACCTCGGCCGCCTGCGCGGGACCCGCGCCCAGCAGGATGCCCGCCCCGCCGAGCAGCAGCGAGACCGAGGCCGCGCCCGCTCTCCGTCGTGTGCTGATCACGTGTTTCCCTTCGTCGTCGGGCTGTTCTCTGACGGTGCGGAGAGCTGTCCGGCTGCGGGTGCGGTCCCGGAGCCGGGGTCTGTGTCAGGGGTGAACCACGGGAGGGTGCCCGTGTTCGCGGCCGCGCCCTTGGCGGACGTGCCGGGTGTGGCGGACGTACCGGAGTCGCCGGTCTCGCGGGGCGGCTTCGTACGTGGCGTACGGGCCGCCTCGTCCGCCGCGACCGCCCCCTGGGACAGCCGCAACTTCGGTATGCGGTCGGTGAGTTCGGCGATCCTGCCGGTGCGGTGGCGCCCCGCGGGACGGGAGGCGCGGCTGCGGCGGCGGTGGGGCCGCAGCCTGTCGACCACGGCCATGCCGATGCGGAAGACGGCGGCCGGCACGACGACGCAGAGCAGGATCCAGAAGACGGTGACGCCCCACGGGCGTCCGACGCCCCAGGGCTGTTCGGCGAGCACCTTGCCGCCGAACTTCAGTGAGACGAGGTAGTCGCCGTGCGCCCCGGCCGACAGCTCGACGGGCAGCTTGATCTGGTCCTTCTTGCCCGGCGCGATGGTGCCGCGCCACTGCTGCTCCTCCCACTGCGGTGCGAACACGCCGTGCGAGGTGCCCACTTGGAAGACCGGGTCCTTGACCGGGGCGGAGCCGACGTTGCCCACGGTGAAGACGAACGTGCGGGACGGCGGGGCACCGAACCAGGTCAGGACGCCGCTCGACCCCTCGAGCCGTGTGTCGGTGAGGACGGAGAGTTTCCCGCCGCCCTGCTGCCTCGGCAGGGGCTTCACCGGATGCCCGGCGACCGCGAAGACGGCATCCGCCTGCGCCTTGTCCCCCGTGACCGTGGCCACGTGGACCACGCAGGGGCAGGGCTTGGGCGGCTCGGCCACCGGGAGCTTCTTGCTGAAGGCGCCCTTGCCGTCCGTGGTGACGGCGCGGCCGCTGTCGTTGGCGCAGGAGTTCGTGCCGCCGGGCACGCCGTCGGCAGGGGTGGACTGGCCGCAGACGAGCATCATCAGGAGGGCGTTCGGCCGCCACCCCTTTCCCTTGACGGTGATGTCACCGCCCTTGCCCGCCTCGGTCTTGGAGAGGGTGAGGGACGGTTTCTCGGCGGCGGTGGCCCCCGCCGCCGGGAGCAGCACAAAAGCCATGGCCGCGAGCACGGCGGTCACGGCGACGCACCGCTTGACCGCCCACAACGGGTTGCTGTTCACAGCTGCTCTCCCTCTGCCGTCCCCACTCCCGCCAACTCCGGTTCCGTGACGCCCTGTTCGGGTTCTTCGTCCGGTGGAAGCCCCTCGGCCGCCCCGCCGCGTCTGCGTACGAACCAGACGCCCGCCGCCACCAGGCCGAGCACCCCGGCCCCCACCCCCGCCACCGCTCCCCACGGCACGAAGCGGGCCGATGCCGTCGCCTCGCCGTGAGCTCCGCCCGATGCCGTCACCGTGAGCGTGACCTCGACGGAGTCCAGCGCGGGGGCGTCCTTCCACGGTTCCGTCAGGGTGACCCTGCGGCCGGGGAGGAGTTCCACGGGGAGCGTGCGGGGCTTCCGGTCGAGCAGCGGTCCGAACACGCCCTCCGCGCGGACCTCGAGCCTGGGGGTCAGGACTGTGTTGCCGCGGTTGACGACGTCGTACGAGATGCGCCCGCCCTCGGCCCGCACGCGCTCGACCGTGAGCGCGGCCAGCGTCGGACCGCTCACCCGCAGGTGCACGCGGACCCCGGCGTCACGGCCGCCCTCCCGCGCGACGACCGCCCCGGGGTGGTCGCCGGGCACCGCGCTCTCGGGGATGCTCACGCTGAACGGCACCTCGGCGCGGGTGCGCGGCGGCACCTTCACCTTGCGTTCGGCGAAGGTGATCCAGGAACCGGTGTCCTTCGGTGCACCCCGCTCCAGGACGTACGCGCCGCCCTTGGTGTTGTCCGCGTCCGCACCGCTCAGCTCCACCGTGCGCGGCTCGGACCCGGGATTGGTGACCGTCACCGTGTCCTCCAGGACGGAGCCGGGCGTGCCCTCCACGTAGAAGTACGGCCGCCCGTCCTTGGCCGGCCGCGTCCCTCCTCCCGCGGAGGGCGCGACGGACCACGCCCCGGAGTCGTCGGCGGACGCCCCGGTCGCCGGCGCCACGCCCGTCACCAATAGGGCCACGGCCACGGTGACGGCTCGGGCAACGGACAGCAGCGACGGCATCGGCGGCTCCTGGATCTGCGTACGCTTCGTACGCCTTGCACGTTTCGTACGCGTCGTGCGCGGGGATCGGACGGGGCGCGCGGCCCACCGCGTCCCCGCGACGCCGCGCCTAGCGCGACCGGGCCGCCTGGTTCCTGCGGGTCAGCCAGAGCGCGCCCGCCGCGCCCGCGAGCAGCACCGTGCCGCCGAGGGTGCCGAGCGCGATGGCGGAGTCCGCGGGGCCGGTCTGCGGGAGCTCTTCGCCGCCGGACGGGGCGCTGGCCGAGCCGCCGTCGTCCGTCGTTCCGCCTCCGGAGCCGCCGCCCGTGGTGCCGCCTCCCGAGCCGCCTCCTGAGCCCTTCACGTCGAGCGAGAGGGCGGGCTTGGGGCTGTTGGACGGCGTGCACGTCGTCGTGGTGCCCAGCGCCTTGATCGTCAGGACGCCCGCGGTGAAGGTGACCTTGCCGCTCTTCTTGGGCGTGTACGTCCCCGACAGGTCGCTGATCTTGATGGGGGTGTTGGCGGGGATGGCCTTGTCGTTGGGCGCTCCGGACACCGGTACCGTGCCGCTCTCCGCGCCGCCCAGTTTGATGAGCGCGCTCGGCTTCATCGCGCCCTTGCCCAGTTCCACGGGGCTGGAGGAGACGCCCTTCTGGAAGGACATGGTGAGCTTGTAGCCGCTGCCGCTCTTCACGCTCTTGATGTCGATCGGCGAGACCGCGCCCTTGTTGCCGATGGGCGTCTTGCACTGGTAGTTGACGTCCTGGACCTCGGCCTGCGCGGCGGGGGCGGCCATCAGCACCGCCGAGCCGCCGGCCAAGGCCGTGGCAAGCGCGAGCGCGACCCTTCGTTTCTGGTGATACACCTCGAGATCCCCTCATGCCGGTCGTGGCGTGCCGCGGGGTGCGGATTTACTGACGGCACATCAGATTGGGCGCTCAAGGTACGCCCGGGGCCTTGCCGAGGGAAGACAAAGAACGCGCCGGATCTCAATGATCCGGCGCGCGTACGAACCGTGGGTAACCCAAGGGGGAACTGAGCGGGCCCTACACGGGCGCGCTCAGCTCGGCCCACACCGTCTTGCCCGGCACCCCCGGGGTGCGGGCAACCCCCCAGTCCAGGCAGAGCCGCTGGACTATGAACATCCCGTGTCCGCCGGGACGGCCGGCGCGGTGCGGGGTGCGGGGCGTGGGCTGACCGGCGCCGCGGTCGGACACCTCGATCCGCAGCACCTTGCTGTCGGAGGAGAGCCAGAGCTCGTCGGGGCCCTCGGCGTGCAGGCACGCGTTGGTCACCAGCTCCGACACGACGAGGAGGACGTCCTCCGCGGCGGCACGCTGATCGGCGCCCGCCGCGGGCAGCCAGCCCCACGCCTGCAGCGACTGGCGCGCGAAGTCCCGGGCGAGCGGCACGATGCCACTGGCGCCGTTCAGGCTCAGCCTGCGGACCTGGCGACCCTGACGGACCGTGGCCGCCGGGACGGCCTGGTCCGCGGGGGCGGCCGCGAGGACGGCCTCGGGCTCCGGGCCGCGGTCGCCCGGCGAGCAAGGCCGGGTGGTGCTCATCAGCGCTTCACCTCACCGACAAGAGGACTCTGGACAAGGAACTGGACAAGAAGCAGGGCTCCAAGAGGGGTCATCGGCTGCTCGGCCGTTCCGGCTGTTGATTTGGCAACGATGGTGCGCGGACCGCTGTCGACGTATCCAGGGTGTCTCCTGCCCGGCCGAACCGTGAGAACACCCACTTATTCGACGCTACCCGTGTGACACTCGTAACGCGGTGATCACATAGAGACAGCCGGCGCGTAACCCTTGAGCACGCTCCGTCAGCGGACCGCCCGGTCAGTCGGCCAGCGCGTCGGCGAGCGTCTCGTGGACACTGAAGACCGCCTCGGCCCCGGTGATCTCGAAGACCCTGGCCACCACCGGCAGCATCCCCGCCAGATGTACCCCACCTCCCGCTGCCTCGGCCTTGAGCCGGGCCCCCAGTAGGACATTGAGTCCGGTGGAGTCCATGAACTCCAGGCGCGAGCAGTCGACGACCAGGCGTGAGAAGCCGTCGTCGAGGCATGCCTCGAGTGGCTCACGCAACAAATCGGCGGTGTGGTGATCCAACTCACCCGCCGGAGTAACGACGACGCTCGGGCCTTCTGCCCGGACTTCGACCAGAAGCCGGCCCCGATGCGCGCTACCGACTGTCCCGCGGTCCATTCCGTCACTCACTTCCGACCGTCGTGGCTGTTGATGACGCCCCTGAACATTACGCCTTCCTCACGCCCTCGGGTACCCGAACATCCCCCCGAAATCGGACATTTAGCCGCACAACGCACTTGCGACCGGGCTGTGGAACCGGGTAGGGGTAGAAGAGACAGTAATCAACACTGACGGCTTTGGAGGCGCCGCACACCGCAGTGCACGTATTGGCATCGGCAGCCATATGCCGAGAACGATGGAGGACACCATGTCACCCCGGCTCGACGAATCGCGCACTGACCGAGCGACGTCGACACTCCCACCGCACCGTATCGAGACCGAGATCCCGGGTCCCCGCACGGAAGCCACGCCCGGCGAACTCCCGGACCTGACGGCCGCAACGGAGGCGGAAGCCCTCGAAGGGCTCGCCGACCTGCCCGAGATCCCGCCGTTCGACGAGGTGGGGCCGCTGGATGCGAGGGCTCTGTCCAAGACCCTCTTCGAACGCCTCGAATCGCTCGAGGAAGGCACACACGAGTTCGCGTACGTCCGCAACACGCTGGTCGAACTCAACCTCGCCCTGGTCAAGTTCGCCGCCTCCCGGTTCCGCTCCCGCAGCGAGCCCATGGAGGACATCATCCAGGTCGGCACCATCGGCCTGATCAAGGCGATCGACCGCTTCGAGCTCAGCCGAGGCGTCGAGTTCCCCACCTTCGCGATGCCGACCATCGTCGGTGAGATCAAGCGCTTCTTCCGCGACACGAGTTGGTCGGTGCGCGTCCCGCGCCGCCTGCAGGAACTCCGACTGGACCTCGCCAAGGCGGGCGACGAACTCGCCCAGCAATTCGATCGCGCCCCCACGGTGGGCGAGCTCGCCGAGCGCCTGGGCATCTCCAACGACGAGGTCGTCGAGGGCATGGCCGCGTCCAACGCCTACACGGCGAGCTCGCTGGACGCCCAGCCCGAGGAGGACGACTCCGAGGGCGCGCTCGCGGACCGGATCGGCTACGAGGACCACGGACTCGAAGGCATCGAGTACGTCGAGTCGTTGAAGCCGCTGATCGCCGAACTGCCGCCGCGCGACCGGAAGATCCTCTCGCTCCGCTTCGTCGCCAACATGACGCAGTCGGAGATAGGCGATGAGCTGGGCATCTCGCAGATGCACGTCTCGCGACTGCTGTCACGCACCCTGGTCAAGCTGCGCAAGGGATTGACTGTCGACGAGTGAGGTTTGCGCGCCGCTCGGCGTTTTTCACGGGTCCTGGACCGCCGCTTCGCGCCGGATCATTCCCACCCACCCACCCGTTTGCCCCGCGTCCAGGGGTGGGCGGGTGGGTTGCTTCTGTTCAGACTCCGGCCGGGTGGGGTAATTGCTTCTGTTCAGGTCTCAAGGTGCCGCCGCGGACCCGCGGTGCCCTGCAGCGGTCCCCTCCAGTGCTGCCGTCACCGCCGCCTCCGCGTGCAGGCGGGTCGTCGGGAAGACCGGCACCGGGCTGTGCTCCTGCCCGATCAGCAGCTCGATCTCCGTGCATCCCAGGATGACGCCCTCAGCTCCTTCCCGTACGAGATCTCCGATGACCCTCTGGTACCCAGCCCGGGACACCTCACTCACCACCCCCAGGCACAACTCTTCGTAGATCACCCGGTGTACGAGCGCACGGCTCTCCGCATCCGGCACCAGCACGTCGAGCCCGTGCGAGGCCAGCCGCTCCCGGTAGAAGTCCTGCTCCATGGTGAACGCGGTGCCGAGCAGCCCCACGCGCCGTACGCCGCCGCGCAGCACCGCGTCGGCGGTCGCGTCCGCCAGGTGCAGGAGAGGCACGGAGAGAGCCGCCTGGACCTGCTCGGCGACCTTGTGCATGGTGTTGGTGCAGATCAGCACGAGATCCGCCCCGGCCGCCTCCACCCCCTTGGCGGCCCGCGCGAGCACCTCCCCCGCTTCCTCCCACTCCCCCGCGACCTGCAGCCGCTCGATCTCGGCGAAGTCCACGGAGTACAGCACGCAACGAGCGGAGTGCAGCCCACCGAGCCGCTCCCGCACCAGCTCATTGAGCAGCCGGTAGTACTCGGCGCTCGACTCCCAGCTCATGCCCCCGATGAGGCCGATGGTCTTCATACGGCCAGGATCGCACCCGTCACGCACGGTCGAGTCGATTCAGCCGACCACCCTCGCGCCCCGGCGCCAGACCGCGCTGACCAGCGGGACGCCCGGGCGGTACGCGAGGTGGACGTGGCTCGGGGCGGCGAGGAGGGCGAGGTCGGCGCGGGCTCCCTCGCGGATCACGCCCACGTCCGTGCGCCGCAGGGCCGCCGCGCCGCCCGCCGTGGCGGACCAGATCGCCTCGTCCGGGGTCATGCCCATGTCCCGTACGGCGAGGGCGATGCAGAACGGCACCGAGGACGTGAAGGAGCTGCCCGGGTTGCAGTCCGTGGAGAGCGCCACCGTGGCGCCCGCGTCCAGGATGCGGCGGGCGTCGGGCCACTCGGCGCGGGTGGAGAACTCGGCGCCGGGGAGGAGGGTCGCCACCGTGTCGCTGTTCGCGAGTGCGTCGACGTCCGCGTCGGTGAGGTGCGTGCAGTGGTCCGCCGATGCCGCGTCCAGCTCTACGGCGAGCTGGACTCCGGGGCCGTACGAGAGCTGGTTGGCGTGGATGCGGGGGTGCAGGCCCTTCGCCTTGCCCGCCGTCAGGATCGCGCGGGCCTGGTCGCCGTCGAAGGCGCCCTTCTCACAGAAGACATCGATCCAGCGGGCGTGGGGGGCGCAGGCTTCCAGCATGGGGCCCGTGACCAGGTCTACGTACGCTGCCGGGTCCTCGGCGTAGTCGGGCGAGACGATGTGCGCGCCGAGGAACGTCACCTCGTCGGTGTGCCGTGCGGCGATGCGGAGGGCGCGGGCCTCGTCCTCGGTGTTCAGGCCGTAGCCCGACTTCGTCTCGAAGGTGGTGGTGCCCTGGCGGAGGGCCTCGTCGAGGTAGTGGGTGAGGTTCGCTTCGAGCGTCGCGTCGGTGGCGGCTCGGGTTGCGGCGACCGTCGTGCGGATGCCTCCCGCCGAGTACGCGCGGCCCGACATGCGGGCGTTGAACTCCTGGGTGCGGTCGCCCGCGAAGACGAGGTGGCTGTGGGAGTCGACGAAGCCGGGGATGGCGGCTTGGCCCCGCGCGTCGTGGGTCTCGTCCGCCGCGGGCGCCTTTGCGGCGGGGCCTGCCCAGGCGATCTTCTCGCCGTCCAGGACGACGGCGGCGTTCGTGAGGAGGCCGAGGGGGCTTCCGTCGCCCTGGGAGGGGTCGTTCGTTACGAGGCTGGCGATGTTGGTGATGAGGGTGGTGGGCATGTGGGGCTCCGGGGAGGCGGTGGCGGTGGCGGTAGCGGTGGCGGTACGGACGGTTTCCTTTTCCCCAACCCCGCCCCTTCCCGAAAACTCGCTGGCGCGAGGGCCTTGTACGTACCGTCATCACCGGCTCCGCCGAGTTCGTCCTCAAACGCCGGACGGGCTGAAAAGACAAACGGGGGCAGGGGGCGGATGCCGGGTGATCGGGTGGGTGGGTGGGGAGGTTCCGGCGCGAAGCGGCGGGTCAGGGCGCCGGGTCGACGCCGGGCGAGCGGCAAGTGCGTGGGGAGGTTCCCGCGCGGAGCGGCGGCGGAAGGGGGCCGGGGTCAAGCCCCGGTCCACCGGGGAGGCTCAGTCTCGAAGCGTCGCCACCGCCTCGGCCAACGCTCCCGCCACGTCCGGGATCGAGGCATGGACCCCGTCCCGTACGACATGGCGGCCCCCCACCACCGTGTGGCGGACGTCCGCCGACGTGGCCGCGAAGACCGCTGTTTCGGCGGCCAGGCGCGGCAGTGGGCCCGCCGTGCGCACCGAGTCCAGGGCCACCGTCGCGAAGTCGGCGAGGGCGCCGGCCTCGATCACGCCCGCGTCCGCCCAGCCCAGCGCCGCATGACCGTCGGCGGTGGCCGCCCGCAGCAGCGCCGCCGCCGTCCAGTGGCCCCGTGTGTGCGAGCGCAGGCGTTCGTTCAGCTCCATCGCCCGCGCCTCTTCGAGGATGTCGATCACCGCGTGGCTGTCGCTGCCCAGGGAGAGCGGGCTGCCTGCCCGTTGCAGGGCCACCGCGGGGCCGATGCCGTCCGCCAGGTCCCGTTCCGTCGTGGGGCACATGCACGTTCCGGAGGACGACCGGCCGAGGAGCGCGATGTCGGCGTCCGTGAGGTGCGTGTTGTGGACGCCCGTCGTGCGGGGGCCCAGAACCCCGTGGTCCGCCAGGAGGCGCGTGGGAGTGCAGCCGTGCACCGCCTGGCACGCCTCGTTCTCCGCCGTCTGCTCGGAGAGGTGCACGTGGAGGGGGGCCCGGCGGGACGAGGCCCATTCCGCTACGACCTCCAACTGCCGGGCGGGAACCGCCCGTACGGAGTGGATCGCCGCGCCGATCCGGGCGTGGTCGCGGTCCTTGAGGGCCGAGGCCCGCTCCGCCCACGCCTCCGTCGTGCCGTCGGAGAAGCGGAGCTGGTGGCGGTTCACAGGGGCGCCACGGGACTCCGTCAGGAGGCCTGATGCCACGTACGCCGTGTCCAGGAGCGTGATGCGGATGCCCGCGTCCGCCGCCGCCTCGATCAGCGCCTCGCCCATCGCGTTGGGGTCCGCATAGGCAGCGCCGCCCCGCGCGTGGTGCACGTAGTGGAATTCGCCCACCGTCGTGATGCCCGCCAGGGCCATCTCCGCGTACACCGCGCGGGCGAGGGCGTGGTACGTCTGAGGCGTCAGGCGGTCCGCCACCGAGTACATGACCTCGCGCCACGTCCAGAACGTGCCGGAGCCCACCTGGACCGTGCCGCGCAGGGCCCGGTGGAAGGCGTGCGAGTGGGCGTTCGCCAGGCCGGGGAGGGTGAGGCCGCGCAGCACGGTCGCGCCCGGCGGGGGCGTCCCGACGCCCGTGCGGACGGCCGTGATCCGGTCGCCCGTCACATCGACCGCGACTCCCGGCTCGACATTCGTGTCGAGCCAGGCATGCTCCAGCCAGTACGTGGTCGCCTTCGCCGTATCCGTCGTCACCTGCACGCCAGCCCTTCCAGTACGTCGGCCAGTGCGGTCACCCCGGCCACGCAGTCGTCCTCGGCGGCGAACTCGGCCGGGGAGTGTGAGATGCCCGTGGGGTTCCGTACGAACAGCATGGCGGTGGGGATCGAGCCGGACAAAATACCCGCGTCGTGTCCGGCGCCCGTGCCGAGGACGGGGACCGGCCGCTCGCCGCCGAGGAGCCTGCCGAGCTCGTCCCGCAGCGCGTCCTCGAACTCGACCACCGGCGTGAAGGACTCGCGTACGACGTCCAGGTCGACGCCGTGCCGGTCCGCGTACTCGCGGGCCGCCTTCTCGATGCCCGTCACCACCGTGTCAAGGGACTCCTGGTCCGTGGCACGTGAGTCCAGCCAGCCACGGACCAGGGAGGGGATCGCGTTGACGCCGTTCGGTTCGACCGCGATCTTGCCGAAGGTGGCGACCGCGCCCGCCAGTTCGGCCTCCCTGCGGGCCGCGAGGACCGTCTCCGCGTACGACAGCATCGGGTCGCGGCGGTCCGCCAGGCGGGTGGTGCCCGCGTGGTTGGCCTCGCCCCTGAAGTCGAAGCGCCAGCGGCCGTGCGGCCAGATGGCGGAGGCGATGCCCACGGGGTCACCGGTGAGGTCCAGGGCGCGGCCCTGCTCCACGTGGAGTTCCACGAACGCGCCGATGCGGGCGAGGCGTTCGGGGTCCGGGCCGATGGTGGACGGGTCGTGGCCCGCCGCCTCCATGGCTTGGGGGAGCGTGGTTCCGGACGCGTCCGTGAGCTCGTACGCCTTCTCCCGCGTGAGCTGTCCGGCGGTCAGGCGTGAGCCCACGCAGGCCAGGCCGAAGCGGGCGCCCTCCTCGTCGCCGAAGTTGGTGATGGCGAGGGGGCGGCCGAACGACACCTTCCGTGCGCGGAGTTCGTCCAGGGCAGCGAAGGAGGAGACCACGCCGAGCGGGCCGTCGAAGGCGCCGCCGTCCGGGACGGAGTCCAGGTGCGAGCCGGTGACCACGGCGTCGCCGCGGGACGGGTCGCCGAGCCAGGCCCACTGGTTGCCGTTGCGGTCGACCTCGTAGTCGAGGCCGCGTGCCTCCGCCTGCGCCTGGAACCAGAGGCGGCACTCGGCGTCGGCGCCGGTCCAGGCGTAGCGGCGGTAGCCGCCCGTGGCGTCGCTGCGGCCGATGGGCCGCAGCGAGCGCCACATGGCGTGGAACGTGTCGCTCACGCCTGGTCACCCTCGCGCATCGGGATACGTACGCCCTTCTCGTCCGCCACGGACTCCGCGATGTCGTAGCCCGCGTCGACGTGCCGGATGACACCCATGCCGGGGTCATTGGTCAGGACGCGGCGGATCTTCTCGCCGGCCAGCTTCGTGCCGTCGGCGACCGAGACCTGGCCCGCGTGGATGGAGCGGCCCATGCCGACGCCGCCGCCGTGGTGGATGGAGACCCAGGAGGCGCCGGACGCGACGTTCACCATGGCGTTCAGGAGCGGCCAGTCGGCGATCGCGTCGGAGCCGTCGAGCATGGCCTCGGTCTCGCGGTACGGGGAGGCCACCGAGCCGCAGTCCAGGTGGTCGCGGCCGATGGCGAGGGGGGCGGCGAGGGTGCCGTTGCCGACCATGTCGTTGAACATGTCGCCCGCCTTGTCGCGCTCGCCCTGGCCCAGCCAGCAGATGCGCGCGGGCAGGCCCTGGAAGTGGACCCGCTCGCCCGCCATCTTGATCCAGCGGTGCAAAGACTCGTTCTCCGGGAAGAGGTCGAGGAGCGCCTTGTCCGTCTTGTGGATGTCCGATGCCTCGCCCGAGAGCGCCGCCCAGCGGAACGGGCCCTTGCCCTCGCAGAAGAGGGGGCGGATGTAGGCGGGAACGAAGCCGGGGAAGGCGAACGCCCGGTCATAGCCCGCGAGTTGGGCTTCCCCACGGATGGAGTTTCCGTAGTCGAAGACCTCGGCGCCCGCGTCCATGAAGCCGACCATCGCCTCGACGTGCTTGGCCATGGACTCACGGGCGCGGGTGGTGAAGCCCGCCGGGTCCTTCGCCGCGAGCGTCTGCATGTCGTCGAAGTCGACGCCGGTGGGGAGGTACGCGAGCGGGTCGTGGGCCGAGGTCTGGTCGGTGACGATGTCGATGGGGGCGCCCTCGGCGAGCATGCGCGGAAGGAGGTCCGCCGCGTTGCCGAGCAGGCCGATGGAGAGGGGCTTTCGCTGGTCGCGGGCCTCGACCGCCAGCTGGAGGGCGTGCTCCAGGGAGTCGGCCTTCACGTCCAGGTAGCGGTGCTCGATGCGGCGCTCGATCGCGCGCGGGTCGACATCGATACAGATCGCGACGCCGTCGTTCATCGTCACCGCGAGGGGCTGGGCGCCGCCCATGCCGCCGAGTCCGGCGGTCAGGGTGATCGTCCCGGCGAGGGTGCCGTTGAACTTCTTGGCCGCGACGGCGGCGAACGTCTCGTACGTGCCCTGGAGGATGCCCTGCGTGCCGATGTAGATCCACGAACCGGCGGTCATCTGGCCGTACATCGTGAGGCCGAGGGCCTCAAGGCGCCGGAACTCCTCCCAGTTCGCCCAGTCGCCCACCAGATTGGAGTTGGCGATCAGGACGCGCGGGGCCCACTCGTGGGTCTGCATGACGCCGACCGGGCGGCCGGACTGGACGAGCATCGTCTCGTCCTGCTTGAGGGTCTTCAGGGTGCGGACCATGGCGTCGAAGGAGCGCCAGTCGCGGGCCGCCTTGCCGGTGCCGCCGTAGACGGCGAGCTTGTCGGGGTGTTCGGCGACCTCGGGGTCGAGGTTGTTCTGCAGCATGCGCAGGGCGGCTTCCTGCTGCCATCCCAGGGCGCTCAGTTCCGTACCGCGCGGTGCCCGTACGGGGCGGGGTCCTGACATGGCGATGCCTCCTCGGGTGAAGCTCTGCTCGTGAGCTCGTGGGGTCTGCTGTGAGCTTGTTATTCACATCCTGCGATGTTGAATAGAGCTAGTCAATACATGGGTACGACAGCGAGACCGCGTCGCGGGTGATTGGCTGGAACGCATGAGCGATCAGGACACGGGGACCGCACGCGCTACCGAGCCGGACGAGGAGGGCGCGGCAGACCCCGCGGCCCGGCGTGACCAGGCCGTCCGCGCCGCCGTCGAGCAAGGACTCGTCGACCCCGCGTCGCCCGTCATCGGCCTTCTGGACGTCACCGGTATCCGCACGGCCGCCGCCTCTCTGCACGCCGCCTTCGACGCGGTGACGCCGCCCGGCACCCCCGTCCTGCACGCCTTCGCGGTGAAGGCGTCGCCCCTGGTCCCGGTCCTGCGCCTCCTTCGCGACGCGGGCATCGGCGCCGAGGTGGCGAGCCCCGGCGAGCTGGCCCTCGCCCGGGCCGCCGGTGTGCCGCCCACGCACACCGTCCTCGACTCGCCCGCGAAGACCGCCGCCGAGCTGCGCGAGGCCCTCGCCCTCGGCATCGCCGTGAACGCCGACAATCCGCAGGAGCTCGCCCGCCTCGACGCGATGATCCGCTCGGCGCCCACCGGCTCCCCCATCGGCCTGCGCGTGAACCCGCAGATCGGCGGCGGCTCCATCGGCGCCCTTTCCACCGCCACCGCGACGTCCAAGTTCGGCGTCGCGCTGCTGGACGAGGGAGTCCGCGAGTGGGTCGTCCAGGCGTATCTCGACCGCCCCTGGCTGACGCGCCTGCACGCCCACTCCGGATCGCAGGGCATGCCGCTCGAAATGATGGTGCGGGGCGTCGCGGCGACGTACGAGCTCGCCGAGGAGATCAACGAACGGGCCGGCCGACAGCAGATCGACACCATCGACATCGGCGGCGGCCTGCCCGTCAACTTCGGCTCGGACGAGGAGACCCCGACGCACGCGCAGTACGCCCGCCGCCTGAAGTCCCGCGTGCCGGGGCTGCTCGACGGCCGCTACGGCCTGGTCACCGAGTTCGGCCGCTCGCTGCTCGCCAAGCACGGCACGATCCTGGCCCGCGTCGAGTACACCAAGTCGGCGGGCACCCGGCCCATCGCCGTGACGCACGCGGGCGTCCAGGTCGCCGCCCGCACTGTGTACGCGCCCGCGTCCTGGCCGCTGCGGATCGCCGCGTACGACGAGAAGGGCCGCCCCAAGAGCGGCCCGGCCGTCGGCCAGGACATCGCGGGCCCCGCGTGCTTCGCGGGTGACCTGCTCGCCGAGAACCGCCCGCTCCCGCGGCTCGACCAGGGCGACCACGCCGCCGTGCTGGACACCGGGGCGTACTACTTCGCGCATCACTACTCGTACAACAGCCTCGCCCGGCCCGGGATCTACGGATTCGCCGCGGGCCGGGGCGGAGAGGTCACCTTCGCCACCGTGCGGGAACCGCAGACCGTTCAGGAGATCGTCGCCGAGTCGGGGGGCACGCTGCGGGACGCGCTGCGCGACCTCTGAGCTTGCTCAACTCCCGCATCGCATCGGCACTTCCGGGGCAGATGCTCCCTCCAGGCACACCCTCGGGGGAGATGATCCTGTGACGACATCCGACAAGGCCACCGGTACACCGCCGCCGTCCGGAGAACCCGCGCTGAACCGCGCGATCGGCCCCAAGCTCCTGATCCTCTTCGTGATCGGCGACATCCTCGGCACCGGCATCTACGCCACCACCGGCAAGGTGGCGGGAAAGGTCGGCGGCGCGCTGTGGCTGCCGTTCGCGATCGGCTTCGTCGTGGCGATCCTGACGGCGGCGTCGTACGTCGAGCTGGTCGGCAAGTACCCGAAGGCGGCGGGCGCCGCCCTCTACACGCAGAAGGCGTTCAAGACGCCGTTCCTCACCTTCATCATCGCCTTCATGGTGATGTGCTCGGGGCTCTCGTCGGCGAGCGCCGCGGCCCGTGCGTTCAGCGGCGACTACCTCGGGGAGCTGACGAGCGACGCACTTCCGCCGACGCTGGTCTCGATCCTCTTCATCCTCGCGCTCGCGGCGCTGAACCTGCGGGGCGTCTCGGAGTCCGTGAAGACGAACGTGGTCCTCACCCTGGTCGAGCTGACGGGCCTGGCCATCATCCTCGCGATCGGCGCGTACGCGGTCCTGAGCGGGGACGGCGAGCCCTCGCGCCTGACGGACTTCGAGGCGGGCGACGGCACCGCGTACGCCCTGATGACGGGCGTGCTGGGCGCGACCGCGCTCGGCTTCTTCGCGTTCGTCGGCTTCGAGGACTCGGTGAACATGGCCGAGGAGACGAAGGACCCGACGCGCACGTTCCCCCGGGCGATCTTCTTGGGGGTCGCCGTGACGGGCACGATCTACGTCCTGGTGGCGCTGGTGTCGTCGCTGCTCGTCGACTACAAGGTGCTCGAAGGATCGAGTGGCCCGCTCCTCGAAGTCGTGAAGGCGGGCGGCGTCGACTTCCCGCACAAACTCTTCGCCCTGATCGCCCTGTTCGCGGTCACCAACTCGGCGCTGATCAACATCATGATGGCCTCGCGGCTCTGTTACGGCATGGCCAACGAGCGCATCCTGCCGCGCGCGATGGGGCGGGTCCTGTCCCGCCGCCGCACACCGGTGGTCGGCATCGCCTTCGTCTCGCTCCTTGCGATCGGCCTGGTGTCCACGGGTGAGATCGAGGGCCTCGGCGACACGACCGCCTTCCTGCTGCTCTGCGTGTTCGCGGTGGTCAACGTGGCCGTCCTGGTCCTGCGCCGTGACCCCGTCGACCACGCGCACTACCGCGCGCCGACGGTCCTTCCGGTGCTCGGCGCCCTCACGGCCCTGATCCTCGCGAGCCCCCTCGCCGACCGCCCGGCGGAGGTCTACATCCGGGCCGGGATCCTGATGGCCATCGGCATCGGGCTGTGGGGCGTGAACAAGGTGGTACTGAAGGCGCGCGGTGAGGAGTGACACGAGCGCGGCAGGGGGTTGAGGGCGGTCCGGTCGCTAGGCCGATACATTCGGTCAGGCTCGGGCCAACCCTGACCCCACCTCGCACTGATCCCGTCGAGGTCGGGCATGTTCCCCTGGAAAGTGCCCATTTCCCAGGACTCTCCACCACTTCTGCGTACCTTCCTCACACCGGGCGGCGCTGAGCCTCCGGTCGGGTGGTAGGGGCCACCCGGTTCAACCCTGGGGAAGGGGAGCCGCGTGCCCGGAATCGACGAGTGTCTGCTCGAAGCGATGACACTGCCCGGTGCGCGTGGCGCGGCGATCGTCGACTGGACCAGCGGGCTCGCCCTCGGTTCGGTCGGCGATCCTCCCGGCGGCGACCACGAGGCGACCGCCGCCGAGACGGCGGAGGTAGCGCGGTCGGCGGCGGAGTACCAGGCGTTCGCGCCCAGGGACGACGCACTGGACACGGCACGGGACGACGACCGCAAGGGGCTCCCCGTCGAGGACCTCATGCTCACCACGAGGACCGGGTTCCATCTGATCCGGTTCGTCGAGACGACCTTCGACAGCAGCGTCTTCCTCTATCTCTGGCTCGACCGGCACACCGGAAATCTCGCGCTCGCCCGCATGCGGCTGCGCGACCTCTCCGAGCGCCTGGTGCTGGTGTGAACGCCATGCGCATCACGGCGCCCACCACCTCGCCCATGCTGATGCGGCTGGCCCATGAGCGGGCGACCGGTGCGCTGCTGCGTGACCAGGGCACCCTCTACCTCGTCGAGGGCCGCGTCGTGCACGCGGAGAGCCCCGCGGCGCCGGGCATAGACGTCCTGCTCACGGCCGGCGGGGCGCTGCCCCCGCAGGGCTGGCAGGAGGCCCTCTCGCTGGCGGGCACGCGCAACGAGGTGGGGCGGGAGCTGGTCGACAGCGGCCGGGTCACCGCGGGCGAGCTGGAGGTCTGCCACATCGGCGCGCTGTTCGACGCCGCGTTCTTCGTCCTCGGCCCGGCGAGCGGGCCCACCCGGTTCCGTTACGGCGTCGCGCACTGGCTGGGCCGGGTGCGGCCGGTGGCGGCCGAGGCCGTGGAGCGGGAGACCCGGCGGCGCCGGGCCCTGCTCGACAGCGTCTGGCCCTGCCCCGATCTTGACACCTCTCCCGTCGTGGCGCGCCCGCCCGCGCCCGGCCAGACGGTCACCGGACGTCAGGACGCGCTGCTGCGGCTCGCCGACGGTGTCCGTACGCCGACAGCCATCGCCTGGGCGCTCGGCCGGCCGACCTTCCACACCCTGATCGAGGTCAGGCGGCTCGCCGCGGCCGGACTCGTGGAACCTCCGCGAACACCCGACCGGACGCCGCCGATGCTTCCCGCCCCGGCCCGCGAGGACCACGAAGAGCCGGACGTCGCCCTGCTGCGCCGGGTCCGTGACGCGCTGGAGGCGACCCTGTGATGTTCCGCGCCGCTCAAGGGACTTGGCCCCCGTGCCCATGAAGTTTTTCGCGCTCTGGAAGCGCGCCGGGAGGAGAGAGCTGATGGCTGCCGAAGCCGACGTACTCGTCGAACTGAAACGGCTGCGGACCAGGATTCCTCAGCTCAAGGGTGCCCTGACGGCCAGTGTCGACGGCTTCGTGCTGGCGCAGGACGCACCGGACGTCGAGCCGGAGGGCCTCTGCGCGCTCACCGCGGCGGCGCTCGGCGTGGCCCTGCGACTCTCCGACGCGACGCATCAGGGCGGCTTCCGCGAACTCCTCATCCGCGGCGAGGGCGGCTACGTGGCCACGTACACGGCCGGTTCGTCCGCGGTGCTCACCCTGCTCGCCGAGTCCCGAGTCAACGTGGGCCGGCTGCACCTGGAGGGCCGCCGTTCGAGCGTGCTCATCGGAGAGCTGGTCGACGCCGCCGTCGAACGAGCGGAGGAAACCTGACCCATGTCCCCCACCACACCCTCAGCGTCCCCAGCACCGCGTACACCCGGCAGACGGAAAGGAAGTGCGAAATTCATGGCCAACACAGAGACATCGCTCAAGGAAGTCACCACCTCGATCGAGGGGGTCATCGGCGCCGCCCTGGTCGACTACACGAGCGGCATGGCCCTCGGCACCATCGGCGGCGGAAAGGACCTGGACCTGGCCGTCGCCGCGGCGGGCAACACCGACGTGGTGCGCGCCAAGCTGCGCACGATGGAACTCCTGGACCTCAAGGACGAGATCGAGGACATCCTGATCTCACTCAGCAGCCAGTACCACCTGATCCGGCTGATCAAGGGCCGCAACAACAACGGCCTGTTCCTCTACGTGGCCCTCGACCAGAAGCGGTCCAATCTGGCCATGGCCAGGCACCAGCTCAAACGCATCGAGGCGAATCTCGACGTCTGAGCAACGGACGCAGCAATCGGCGGACCGGGCCGTTCGGCCCGGTCCGCCGTGCGTGCGGCTCACTCCACGAAAAGGCCCCGTGCCGCCGCCCCCGCGTCGAACTCCTCCAACCGCGCCTGGGCGTCCGGGAGTCCGTCGCACATGGCCTCCAGGAGTACGCGGCCGAGGAGCATCGGCGCGCAGGCCGTGTCGAAGGCGAGGCCCGTGCCGACCGCTGCCGGCAGGAGGAGGTCGGAGTGCGCCGCCACGGGGGCGAACGCCGAGTCGGCCACCGTCACCACGGAGAGACCCGCCCCCTGGGCGTGGGCGAGAGCGTCCACCACCTCCCGCGGGTGCCTCGGCAGCGCGAAGCACAGGAGCGCCGTGGCGCCCGCCCGCACCGCAGCGTCGATCCGGTCGGCCAGCATCGTGCCGCCCTCGTCGAGGAGGCGTACGTCGGGGTGGACCTTCGCCGCGAAGTACGAGAAGCCGTACGCCTGGGACGCGGCCGCCCGCAGGCCGAGGACGGGCAGCGGGCGGGACGAGGCGAGGAGCCGCCCGGCGCGCTCGACCGGCGCGGGGTCGGCGAGCACCTCCGCGAGGTGCCGCAGGTTCGCGATCTCCGCCTCGACCGCCTGCTGGTACTCGTTCAGGGAGTCGTCGCCCGCCGCCTCCGCGGGTGCCAGTTCCCGCAGGTGCCTGCGCAGCGCGGGATAGCCGTCGAAGCCGAGCGCCACCGCGAAACGGGTCACCGACGGCTGGCTGACCCCGGCGAGTTCCGCGAGTTCGACGCTGGAGAGGAAGGGGACGTCCGCCGCCCGCCGCACCATGCAGTGCGCGATGCGCCGCTGGGTGGGCGTGAGCCGGTGGCCCTCGAAGAGCACTTGCAGCCGCGCCGCAGGACTGTCACTCATACCGATCCCCTCACAACGCCCTGACCGTCAGGGACCGTTCCGCTCCCGGCGCCCAGACCGGACCACAGCTCCGTGAACCGGTCGAGCAGCCCGGCCGCCGCCGTCACATCATCCGTCAACGGCCGGTCGGCGAGCTCCGCGTCAAGGACCGCGTCCGCGAGCTCGAAGGCCCTGCCGACCGGCAGCTCGGGGTCGAGACGCATGTCGCGCTGCCGCAACGCCCGTATGGCGGCGACGAGTTCGCAGCCCACGACCAGGCGGTACGCCTCGCACGCCCGCAGCGTCTGGCGCGCCGCGAGCGAGGCGAAGCTGGCCTGCTCCTCCACGCCGCGGGAGAGCACCGCGTGGCCGAGGGAGGCGGGGGCGGAGAAGGCTCGCAGGTCACCGAGGGCGGCGCCGGCCGCGTACTCCAGGATCATCACGCCCGACGACGCCGGTTCGCCGTCCGCGAGGAAGGGCCGCAGGCGGGTGAAGCCGGGTTCGTTCAGGGTCGAGAGTCGGGACGTGGAGAGGCGCGCCGCCTGCGTCACCGCGAGCCTGAAGTGGTCGAGTGACAGGGCGAGTTGCGCCAGGTAGAAGCCGCCGTGATGGTAGGCGGCCATGTCGTCCGCCGAGATCAGCGGATTCTCCGCTGCCGCGTTGATCTCCACCGTGAGGACGTCCTCAAGGGCGTCCGCCGCGTCGTGCGCGGGCCCGTGGATCTGCGGCACACAGCGCAGGCCGTACGGGTCCTGGATGCGGCCGAGCGGCGGCGTGGGGCGGTCGGGCGCACCGAGGATCCGCCGCATCCGTTCGGCTACCGCGTACGAACCGGAGTGGCGCCGCGCCTCGTGCACGGGCAGCGCGTACGCCTCGTACGAACCGTCGACCGCCATCAGGGTCAGCGCGGCCACCACCTGCGTGGCCCCGATCAGGCCGCGCAGCTCGTGCAGGGCGAGCGCGGACTGGCCGAGGGTCAGGGCGTTGCTGCTGATCAGGGCCAGTGCGTCGTTGTTGTCGAGGGGCTGCGGCTCGGGGGCGGCCCCCGGTCCCTGCCAGGGGTGCTCGCCCGCGAGCGCGAGGCCCATCTGCGCGAGCGCGGCGATGTCGCCCGTACCGACCGAGCCGAATTCGTTGACCTTGGGGTACGCACCGGTTTCCAGGGCCTGGCACAGGGCCGTGACGACGGTCGGGCGCAGGCCCGCACCGCCCGCGAGCAGCTGGTTGGCGCGGACCGCGAGCATCGCGCGCACCTGCCGTGCGGGCAGCTCCTCGCCGATCGCCCCGGCGTGGCTGCGCAGCAGCCGCAGGCCGTGGTCGGCGGCCGCCTCGGTCGGCACGGACTCATTCCGGTTGGCGCCCACTCCGGTGGAGCGGCCGTAGACGCGGCCCCAGGAGGCGATCTCCCGCGCGGCGTTCCACGAGAGCTCCACGCGCTTCATGCCGTCCGTTCCCGGGACGGGCTTTGCGGTGGATTCGGCCATACGTACGACATCTGCGACCATCAGTCCCCGGCCGTCCAGGACGACGACCGAGTCACTGCCGTCGGTCGCCCTGTCCGCGATACGAGACGACATCACTCGTAATTCCTCCTCAACCGGGCGCTCAGTCTTGCCCTGCGACCACTCGTTACCAGTGATTTACGCCGGGGCGTGGACAAGCTATTGACAATCTATTCAGTCAACGAGAACTCTGCATGACGATATACAGCCGGGCAAGGGACTCCTCATGATCCAATTCGATACGGTCCACAAGCGCTTCCCGAACGGCACAACCGCGGTCCACGACCTGACCCTTGAGATGCCGGAGGGAGGCGTGACCGTCCTCGTCGGATCTTCCGGTTGCGGCAAGACGACGACGCTCCGCATGATCAACCGGATGGTCGATCCGACCTCCGGGACGATCAGGGTGGGCGGCAAGGACGTCCTGGAGCAGGACGCCGCCGAACTGCGCCGCTCCATCGGTTACGTGATCCAGCAGTCCGGGCTCTTCCCGCACCGCACCGTCCTGGACAACATCGCGACGGTGCCGCTGCTGCTCGGCTGGGGCCGCAAGAAGGCGCGGGCGCGGGCGGTGGAGCTCCTGGAGACGGTGGGCCTCGCCGCCGACGCCGGGAAGCGTTACCCGCACCAGCTCTCCGGCGGCCAGCAGCAGCGCGTGGGCGTGGCCCGCGCGCTGGCCGCGGACCCGCCGGTACTCCTGATGGACGAGCCGTTCGGCGCGGTGGACCCCGTGGTCCGCACCCAGCTCCAGGACGAACTCCTGCGCCTTCAGCGGGAGTTGAACAAGACCATCGTCTTCGTCACGCACGACATCGACGAGGCGGTACGGCTCGGCGACCGCATAGCCGTCTTCCGCACCGGCGGCCACCTCGTCCAGTGCGCGAGCCCCGCGGAGCTCCTGGCCCGCCCCGCCGACGACTTCGTCGCGGACTTCCTGGGCGCGGAGCGCGGCCTGAAGCTGCTCTCCCTGACGACACTGGCGGACGTCCCGCAGGCCCCGGCCCCTGAGGGCGGCGCGTGGACGCTGCGTCTGGACGCGGCGGGTGCGCCGGTCTCGTGGCGGCACAAGGACGGCGAGGCCGCGGACGTCCCCGTACGGCCCCTGCGCGACACGGACTCGCTCCTGTCGGCCCTGAACGAGTCCATAGCCGCCCCCAGCGGCCTGGTCGCCCGCGTCGACGCCGAGGGCATCCTGACCGGCGTCACGTCCCGCGACGACATCCACGAGCACGCGGGTGACGCGCACACCTCGGCAACTTCGGCGACTTCCCCAACTTCGCCGGCCTCGGGGGACGAGAGCACCCCGGTGGACAAGAGCACCGTGGTGGAAGGATGACCATCGACTGGTCGTGGATAGCCGACCACACCGACGACCTCACCACCCTCACCCTCTCCCACCTCCAGGCCGCCCTCACCGCCGTACTCCTCGGCCTGCTCATCTCGCTCCCCCTGGCCGTCGTCGCCCACCGCGTGCGCCCCCTGCGCGGACTGCTCCTCGGCCTGTCGAACGTCCTGTTCACCATCCCGTCCATCGCCGTCTTCGTGCTGCTCCTGCCGGTCAGCGGGCTCACCCGCACCACCACCGTCATCGGCCTGACGATCTACACGCTCGTCGTGCTCCTGCGAAACACCGTCGAGGGCCTGGACTCCGTCCCCGCCAAGACGAAGGAAGCCGCGAAGGCCATGGGCACCCGCCCGCTGCGCACCCTCCTCACCGTGGAACTCCCCCTCGCACTCCCGGTGATCATGGCGGGCGTACGGATCGCGACGGTCATGGCGATCTCCCTCGTCTCCGTGGCGACCTACATCGGCGACGGCGGTCTGGGACAGCTCTTCACGGACGGGTTCCAGCGCAACTTCCCCACCCCCGTCATCGTCGGCGTCGTCCTGACCCTGCTCCTCGCGCTCGTCGCGGACGCGCTCCTGGTCACCCTCCAGTACGTCCTGACTCCCTGGACCCGCCGCAAGAGGAGCGCGTGACATGTACGAACTCTTCAAGGACCTCGGCGCCTGGCTGGTCAGCGGCGAGCAGTGGGCCGGGCCCGACGGCATCGGCCACCGGCTCCTGGAGCACCTCCAGTACTCACTGCTCGCGACCCTGATCGCCGCCGTGATCGCGCTGCCGGTCGGGCTGCTCATCGGGCACACCGGGCGCGGCGCCTTCGTCGCCATCAACCTGTCCAGCTTCGGGCGCGCGCTGCCGACGGTCGGCCTCGTCGTGCTGGTCTTCCTGGCCAGCGGCCTGTCCATGTGGCCCGTCTACATCGCCCTGGTGGCGCTGGCCGTCCCCTCCATCGTCACCAACACGTACGCCGGGATGACCGCCGTCGATCCCGAGGTGCGGGACGCCGCGCGCGGCCAGGGCATGCGCTGGCACCAGGTCCTCTTCCAGGTCGAACTGCCCCTCGCCATGCCCCTGATCATGACCGGGCTCCGGCTCGCGCTCATCCAGGTCGTCGCGACGGCCACCATCGCCGCGTACGTCTCCTTCGGCGGGCTCGGCCGGTACGTCTTCGACGGGCTCGCCCAGCGCGACCTCGTGCAGGTGCTCGGCGGTGCCGTGCTCGTCGCGGTCGTCGCCGTCGCCCTCGATCTCGCGCTCTCCGCGCTACAGCGCGCCCTCTTCCGCCACCGCCCCGCCAAGTCGGCCTAGGAGCACAGCAGATGGCCTCCAGCAGCATCAACCGCAGGACACTCCTCGGCGGAATATTCGCCGCGGCCTCCGTCCCCGCGCTCGCCGCCTGCAGCGGCGGCATCACCTCCCTCGACGGGGGAGGTTCCGGCGGCGGAGGCGGTGGTTCCAGCAAGGACGGCGTCACCATCGGCACCGCCAACTTCACCGAGAACCAGGTGCTCGGCTACCTCTACGCCGCCGCGCTCGAAGCGGAAGGCGTGAAGACGACCGTCCGCCCCAATCTCGGCACCCGCGAGATCCTCATCCCCGCCCTCAAGGGCGGCGACATCGACCTCCTGCCCGAGTACCAGGGCGCGCTCCTGCACTACCTCGACACCAAGGCGAAGGCCACGGAGGAGGGCGAGATGCAGAACGCCCTCGCCATGGTCCTGCCGCGCGGCCTGCAGATCCTGCCCTACGGAAAGGCCGAGGACTCCGACGCCTTCGTCGTCACCCGGGAGACCGCCGACAAGTACGGCCTGAAGTCCCTCGCGGACCTCGCCGAGCACAACGGCAAGCTCGTCATCGGCGCCGCCCCCGAGGTCAAGAAGCGCACGGTCGGTTCGGTGGGCCTCAAGGACGTCTACGGAGTCGAGTTCAAGGAGTTCAAGTCCCTCGACTCCTCGGGCCCGCTCGTGAAGGGCGCCCTGAAGAAGGGCGACGTCGACGTGGCGAACCTCTTCACCACCGACACGGACATCGTCGCCGAGAAGTGGGTCGTGCTCACCGACCCCAAGAACCTGATCCCCGGCCAGCACGTCGTCCCGCTCATCGCGGACCGCAAGGCCGACTCGACGGTCCGCAAGGCGCTCGCGCGCCTGGGCAACGCGCTGACCACCAAGGACCTCACCGAGCTGAACCGCCTGGTGGACAAGGACAAGAAGGACCCCGAGGACGTCGCGAACGACTGGGCGGCGGAGCACGGGATCAGCGAGAAGTAGCTCATCCGCCGGGCAGCAGCCCACCAGGCAGCAGGGAGTTCACCGGATCATGGCAGCTGAAGACCTCGTGGAGCGGCGCTCCATCGACGTCGTCCCGGACGACGAACGGCACGGCACCGCGTTCAGCCAGTTCACCCTCTGGCTCGGCGCCAACCTCCAGATCACCGCGGTCGTCACCGGCGCGCTCGCCGTCGTCTTCGGCGGCGACGTGGTGTGGTCGGTGATCGGCCTGCTGCTCGGTAATCTGCTCGGCGGGGCGGTGATGGCCCTGCACTCGGCGCAGGGCCCGAAGCTGGGCCTGCCGCAGATGATCCAGTCGCGCGCCCAGTTCGGGGTGCGGGGAGCCGTCGTACCGCTCCTCCTGGTCATCCTCATGTACGTCGGCTTCTTCGCGAGCGGCAGCGTCCTCGCCGGCCAGGCCACCGCCCGGCTGACGCACACGAACGACACCACCGGCATCATCGTCTTCGCGGTGATCACCGCGCTGGTGGCGGCCGTGGGCTACCGCGTGATCCACGTACTCGGCCGGGTGGCGAGCGTGATCTGCGCGCTCGCCTTCATCTACCTGGGCATCCGCCTCCTGGACCGCGTGGACCTCTCGGCGCTCCTGGGCGACGCGCACTTCGACCTGCCGATGTTCCTGCTCGCGGTGTCGCTCTCGGCGTCCTGGCAGCTCGCCTTCGGCCCTTACGTCGCGGACTACTCGCGCTACCTGCCGCGTACGACGTCGGGGCGGGCCACCTTCTGGTGGACGCTGTCGGGCTCCGCGCTCGGCTCGCAGTGGTCGATGACGTTCGGGGTGCTCGTGGCGGCGAGCGCGGGCGGGGCGTTCCTCGACAACCAGGTCGGGTACGTGGTCGGCCTCGGCGGCACCGGCCTGATCGCCTCCTTCCTCTACTTCGTGATCGCGCTCGGCAAGCTGACGATCAACGTGCTCAACACCTACGGCGGCTTCATGTCGATGGTGACGAGCATCAGCGGATTCCGCGGCCAGAAGACCCTCTCGCCGCGCGGCAGGTCGGCGTACATCGCCCTGATCATGGTCGCGGGCACGGTGGTGGCGCTGCTCGGCAAGGACAGCTTCCTGACGTCCTTCAAGGACTTCCTGCTCTTCCTCCTGACGTTCTTCACGCCGTGGTCCGCGATCAATCTGGTCGACTACTACCTGATCTCCAAGGAGCGCTACGACATCCCGGCGCTCTCCGACCCGCACGGCCGCTACGGAGCCTGGCGCTGGGACGCGCTGACGGTGTACGGGATCGGGCTGCTTGCCCAACTCCCCTTCCTGGTCACGCACTTCTACACGGGCCCGCTGGTGGAGCCGCTGGGCGGCGCGGACATCTCGTGGATCGTGGGTCTGGTGGTCCCCGCGCTCCTGTACTGGCTGCTCGCCCGGCGCGACACGTCGCACGTCCCCGCGGCGCACATCCCCGCGGAAAGGGGGGATAGCCCCACTGTCAGGGCCTCGTCCGCTGCGTAACGTAAAAGACTATGGAAGCCCGAGACGCCGAACTGAAGAAGGAACTCGACGCCTCTCTGCACGCTCGCAGAGAGCTGGGCGAAGAGTATGAGTCCGCGCTGGTCGACTCGTTCCTCGAGAAGGTCGAGCAGCGCCTGGACGGCACCATCGACCGGCGGATGCGCCGGCACATGGCAGAGCAGCAGATGGTCGTCGCCCGCGGATCCCGCGCGCCGAACAGCCCCGTGGACTCCTGGGGCGAGCGCTTCGGATTCGGCATCGTCTCGCTGATCCTCGCGATCCCCCTCTCGGCGATCGGCGTGGTCAACGCGGACCTGCCGGGCCTGTTCGTCACCTGGGGCGGCATCGTCGGCGTGAACGCGGTGCATTCGATGCGGGGCCTGAACTTCGGCCGCGGCAAGGACCGCGGCCGGAAGTCGGAGTGGGACGACTGAGGCGGGACCGCCGGATTCTGCTCTCAGCAGGACCGGTGGCGCGGGACCCCGCCCGAGGCGGACCGTCCCCTCATGACCACGTCCGTCGCACACCTCAGTGACCCGCACCTCACCACAGGAACGCTCGCGGCCGAACCGGCGGCAGGACTGCGCCGCGCGCTCGCCCGCGTCCTGGCCCTCGAACCCCGGCCCACCTGCGTCGTGATCACCGGCGACCTGACGGAACACGGCCGCCCCGACGAGTACGAGCAGCTGCGCGAACTCATCGCGGGCTTCCCGCTGCCCCTGCACCTGACGACCGGCAACCACGACGACCCCGCTGCCCTGCTCAAGGCGTTCGGCGGCGAGCCGCAGCTCGGCGGCGCCCACAGCACGCACTACGCCGTCGAGTACGCCGACCTGACCCTGATCGCCCTGGACACGAAGGTGCCGGGAGCTCCGCACGGCACGCTGGGCGAGGCCCAACTCGCCTGGTTGGACGAGACGTTGGCGGCCCGTCCGGAGGTCCACGCCCTGGTCTGTCTGCACCACCCGCCGGTGGACATCGGCATCCCGTACCTGGACGGCATGCGTCTCACGGACAGCGAGGCCCTGGCGGAGGTCCTGTCCCGTCACCCGCACGTGGCCCGGGTCCTCGCGGGCCACGTCCACCGCCCGACCACCGGGGCCTACGCGGGCACGACCCTGTCGACCGCGCCCTCCACGTGGCTCCAGAGCTCCCTCGCCCTGAGCCCGGACCGCCCCATGGGCTACGCACCCGAGCCGACGGCGTTCCAGCTCCACGTGCGCACGCCCACCGGCTGGACCACGCACACGGCAGCGGTGAGTCACGCGGCGGCGCGGATACAGGGGTACTGACCGAGAGGCGCTGAAGCCCTTGACCTCTGTGCGACGTATACAAAGTTCGTGCGCGGGGACCGCCGCACCCCCGGTTCACCAGGGGGCGGGACGACGGCGGTCCCCGCGGGGGACCTGGGCCGGGTCAGGACCGGGCCCACGTCCGGGCGTTCAGAGGTCCGGGAGCCGCTCCGGAGTTCCTGTACGCCGACAACCACCAATGTGCCGCAGGCGTGTTAAGCGGGTGCTGCGCGGACGTGTCGCGCTCGTACCACTTCCGCGAAGTTCGCCCCACGCCGCACCGCTCGCGCCCACGGCACACCCGGCGGCTACTGGCCCTGCTGCTCCGCGAGGAAGGCCAGCAGGTCCTGACGGCTCACCACACCGGTCGGCTTGCCCTCGACCAGGACGATCGCCGCGTCGGCCCGGCCGAGCACCGACATCAGGTCGGCGACCGGTTCGCCGGAGCCGACCTGCGGCAGCGGGTCCGACATGTGCTTCTCCAGCGGATCACCGAGCGAGGCACGCTGCGCGAACAGGGCATCCAGGAGTTCGCGTTCGACGACGGACCCGATGACCTCCGCGGCCATCACGTCCGGGTGGCCCGCGCCCGGCTTCACGATGGGCATCTGCGAGACGCCGTACTCCCGCAGTACGTCGATGGCCTCGCCGACCGTCTCCTCCGGGTGCATGTGGACGAGTGAGGGCAGCTCGCCACCCTCCTTGCGGCGCAGTACGTCACCGACGCGAGGCGCGTCGCCCGCCTGCTCAAGGAACCCGTAGTCGTTCATCCACTCGTCGCTGAAGATCTTGCTCATGTAGCCGCGCCCGGAGTCGGGAAGCAGCACGACCACCACGTCGTCGGGCCCGAGCCGCTCGGCGACCCGCAGCGCCGCCACGACGGCCATCCCGCAGGAACCTCCGACGAGCAGCCCCTCCTCCTTGGCCAGACGCCGCGTCATCTGGAAGGAGTCCTTGTCGGACACGGCGATGATCTCGTCGGTGACGTTCCGGTCGTACGCCGTCGGCCAGAAGTCCTCACCGACGCCCTCGACGAGGTAGGGCCGCCCGGAGCCGCCGGAGTACACGGACCCCTCGGGGTCGGCGCCGACGACGCTCACACGTCCCTCGGAGATCTCCTTCAGGTAGCCGCCCGTCCCGGAGATGGTGCCGCCGGTCCCGATGCCCGCCACGAAATGGGTGATCTTCCCTTCCGTCTGCTCCCACAGCTCAGGGCCGGTGGAGTGGTAGTGGGAAAGAGGGTTGTTCGGGTTGCTGTACTGGTCGGGCTTCCAGGCGCCGGGCGTCTCGCGCACCAGGCGGTCGGAGACGTTGTAGTACGAGTCCGGGTGCTCGGGGTCGACGGCGGTGGGGCAGACGACCACGTCGGCGCCGTACGCCCGCAGGACGTTGATCTTGTCGAGCGACACCTTGTCCGGGCACACGAAGATGCACTTGTAGCCCTTCTGCTGGGCCACGATGGCGAGGCCGACCCCGGTGTTGCCGGAGGTGGGCTCGACGATGGTGCCGCCGGGCTTCAGCTCGCCGCTCTGTTCGGCCGCCTCGATCATGCGCAGCGCGATGCGGTCCTTCACGGAACCGCCGGGGTTGAAGTACTCGACCTTGGCCAGGACGGTCGCCTGAATGCCCGTGGTCACGTTGTTGAGCCTCACCAGCGGGGTGTTGCCGACGAGACTGATCATCGAGTCGTGGAATTGCACCGTTGTCTCCGGGCTGCGATGTAGTGCGACGAATGGGTGTCGTCAGCCTAAGGGTCCCGTTCAGTCGTTCACCTCCGCTTGCGATTGGCCGACCGTCCTTACGGGGCAATGAGTTGATGTAGGGCGGTACGAGGAGGTGGCTGCAGGGCATGTCGAGGGCGAGGGTGGCGCGGCGGATCGCGGCGGGCGCGGCTTACGGCGGCGGAGGTATCGGGCTGATCGGAGCGGCGGCCGTGGGAGTGGTCCTCGCCGAGGTCCAGCTGGCGAAGCGGTCCGTCGGGAACAGCGGCGAGCACGCGGCTCCGCCACGGGCCGACGGGCGTTACGGCTGGGGTTACGCGGACCGGCAGGACGGGGCGGAGCCCCTGCGGTTCGCGATGCTCGGCGATTCGACGGCGGCGGGGCAGGGTGTGTACCGGGCCAGGCAGACTCCCGCCGCGCTGCTCGCGTCGGGGCTCGCGGCGGTGGCCGAGCGGCCGGTGGAGCTGCGGAACGTGGCGCTGCCGGGCGCCCAGTCGGACGACCTGGACCGCCAGGTGACGCTGCTGCTCTCCGACCTCTCGTCCTGGGTGCCGGACGTCTGCGTCGTGATGATCGGCGCGAACGACGTGACGCACCGGATGCCCGCGACGCGCTCCGTGCGCCTGCTGGCGGCGGCGGTGCGGCGGCTGCGGACGGCGGGGGCGGAGGTGGTGGTCGGGACCTGTCCCGACCTGGGGACGGTCGAGAACGTCTACCAGCCGTTGCGCTGGATGGCACGGCGGGTGTCACGTCAGCTGGCCGCCGCGCAGACGATCGGGGTGGTCGAGCAGGGCGGGCGCACGGTGTCGCTCGGGGATCTGCTCGGCCCCGAGTTCCTCGCGAACCCGCGGGAGCTGTTCGGCCCCGACAACTACCACCCCTCCGCGGAGGGGTACGCCACCGCGGCGATGGCGGTGCTGCCGACGCTGTGCGCCTCGCTGGGCCTGTGGCCGGAGGAGGAGCGCCCCGACGTCTCCCGCCGGGAGGGTTTCCTGCCGGTGGCCCGGGCTGCCGCGCAGGCCGCCTCGGAGGGCGGCACGGAGGTGGCGGCCGCGCTGCCCACCGGCCCCCGGGGCCCCTGGGCCCTCATCAAACGCCGACGACGCCGCCGCATCCACCACGCCCCGGACCCGTCACCGCTGCCGCAGTAGCCCGGCGGGGCCGGGGCCGGGCCCGGGGCCGGGGGGGGGAGGGTTCACTGCCGGGCAAACGGGTGGGTGGGCGGGAAAGATCCGCCGCGCAGCGGCGGGACAGAATCACCAACCCGGCGGCAGCCACAGGCGCCCCCGCCAGCGAAAGGCGCCCCCGCCAGCCTGAGCAAGCGCTTAGAAAAATGCGGCCCGCATCACAGTCCCAGCCCGATGACCCGGGGCGATACGTGCAGGTAACTTCCCAAGGAGTCCTGCCCCCTCGTCACAGGAGCCCGTGATGCCCGAAGCCGTGATCGTCTCCGCAGCCCGCACCCCGATCGGCCGCGCCTTCAAGGGCTCCCTGAAGGATCTGCGGCCCGACGACCTGACCGCCACGATCATCGAGGCCGCCCTCGCCAAGGTCCCCGAGCTCGACCCGAAGCTCATCGACGACCTGATGCTCGGCTGTGGTCTGCCGGGTGGCGAGCAAGGGCACAACCTCGGCCGCATCGTCGCCGTACAGATGGGCATGGACCACCTGCCGGGCTGCACCATCACCCGGTACTGCTCCTCCTCCCTGCAGACCTCCCGCATGGCCCTGCACGCCATCAAGGCCGGCGAGGGCGACGTCTTCATCTCCGCGGGCGTGGAGATGGTGTCCCGCAGCGTCAAGGGCTCCAGCGACGGCCTCCCCGACACCCACAACCCCCTCTTCGCCGACGCCGAGGCCCGCACCGCCGCCGTCGCCGCCAGCGAGGGCTCCGACTGGCACGACCCCCGCGAGGACGGCCTGATCCCGGACGCGTACATCGCGATGGGGCAGACCGCCGAGAACCTGGCCCGCGCCAAGGGCGTCACCCGCAAGGACATGGACGAGTTCGGCGTCAGGTCCCAGAACCTCGCCGAGGAAGCCCTCAAGAACGGCTTCTGGGAGCGCGAGATCACCCCGGTGACGACCCCTGACGGCACCGTCGTCAGCAAGGACGACGGCCCCCGCGCCGGCGTCACCCTCGAAGGCGTCGAGGGCCTCAAGCCCGTCTTCCGCCCCGACGGCCGCGTCACCGCCGCCAACTGCTGCCCGCTCAACGACGGCGCCGCCGCCCTCGTGATCATGAGCGACACCAAGGCCCGCGAGCTCGGCCTGACCCCGCTGGCCCGCATCGTCTCCACCGGCGTCACCGGCCTCTCCCCCGAGATCATGGGCCTCGGCCCGGTCGAGGCGTCGAAGCAGGCCCTGTCCCGCGCCGGTCTCACCGTCGACGACATCGACCTCTTCGAGATCAACGAGGCCTTCGCCGCCCAGGTGATCCCCTCCTACCGCGACCTGAACATCCCGATCGACAAGCTGAACGTCAACGGCGGCGCCATCGCCGTCGGCCACCCCTTCGGCATGACCGGTGCCCGCATCACCGGCACCCTCATCAACAGCCTCCAGTTCCACGACAAGCAGTTCGGTCTGGAGACGATGTGCGTCGGCGGCGGCCAGGGCATGGCCATGGTCATCGAGCGCCTCAGCTGACCCTCTGACCCCTGCGGATCCCTCGCGCCTCCATTGATTCGTGACTCAATCTCCCCCAGGATGTGACCTATCTCCTGGGGGAGATGCGTATGACCAGGTCAGAGCGCATCTGTGGATAAACACCGGGCCGAAAGACCTGTCCAATTCGTGACGTAATGCACTGACAGGTGGATCGTGCAGGCTTCAAGCTGATGTAGGAAGTCGGGGGTCGACTTGAAACCGGGAGTACGTCAGTGAGCGCTCTGCCTATTGCCTTGCTGCTCTCCACGGCCGCTGCCACGGCCGTGGGTGCCGCCGCCCTGCACGCCGTGCACGGGCTTCGGAAGCAGCTTGCCGAAATCACCGCCCTGCGCACCGAGCTGGTTCACAGCCACTCGGCGACCGCGCACGCCACCGTGCCCGCCGCCCGCAGCACCGCGGACACCGACGAGATACGCACGGCTGTCGCCGAGGCCCTCGCCGAGGAGCGGGAACGCGAGCTGGCCGAGGCGCGGGCCTTCTGGGCCGCCCAGGAAGCCCGTGACGCCTCGGACGCGCCCCCGCTGCTGAGCGGCCTGCCCGGCCTCTCCGACATGGCCGACGAGCTGTTCCTGCCCCGCCAGGCGGACCTCGCGGGCCTGGAGTCGGACAGCCTGGAGCCGGTCATCGAGCCGTACGCGGACCCGGTCGACGAGTTCGCGGGAGACTCCCCCGAGCTGGCCGCGGCCCGCCGCCGTCACCCCTCGCACCCGGACTTCGTGCCGGTCCAGTCCCCCGTCAACGGCGACCACGAGCGCACGGTCGCCTGTCTCGAGGAGCTGGCCGACGCCCGCACGGCGCTCGCCGACGTCCGCCCCGGCCCGCTCGGCACACTGGACGTCTACGTCTTCGCCGACGGCACCACGCTCTGTATGACCCCGGGCCACCGCGAGACCGCGGAGCTGCTCGCCGGCGCCCTGCGCGACGGCCACACCCCGGTCCTGCTCGGCGGCTCCGGAGTCTCCGGCGCCTACGCACTGACCTTCGAGTGCGGCACCGAGAACGTCTACATCCTCGCGGACCGCGTCATCGCATCGGTCTGACCGAAGCGGCCCCGGCCATCCGCCGGGGTCACACCCCGGCGCGCTTCTGCGCCTTCTCCACGAGCGTCAGCGCCTCCGCGAGCTGAACCTCGTCGTCGAGCACCAGGGCCAAGTCCCGCCCCGCGACCGTGATCTGGTCGGCCGCCGCGAACATCCCGGCGTCCGGCATCTCCCGCGGCTCCGCGTCCGGTACCTCGATCCGCTGCGCCCAGGCCGCCAGTTCCCTGGCCAGAGCGAGCGCCTCGGTCGCCGCCCCCCGCTGCAGCCGGCTCTGCGGGGCGGCCCGCAAACGGTCGGCGAATTGGTCCACTGCGGCCGTCAAAGGCGTCGTATCAAGCACCCGGCGACCTTATGCGCCTGGACGGGACTGTTGCCAACGCCCCAACGCTCAGGCACGGTGTCGTGAAGGACGGAACACATCGCGACGCGTCCGGAGGCGCCGATGTCACAAGTCTTCTCCGAGGAGACCCACCGCAACCTGATCGCCCGAATCCCCCACTGCACCGGTCGTGAGATCTCCGACTGGATCCGCGCCGTGGACGAAGGCCCCTCTCTCTTCCGCTTCGAGGAGAAGGTCAGCTGGCTCCGCGCGGAGCACAACCTGGCTTATGGGCACGCCAAGGCAATCATTCACGAGTACGACTTGCGCCGGGCCGCGCGCAAGCTGCGCTGACTCCCCCTGCCCCCTCTCCCTGTCCCCCTCACACACAACGGCGAAGGGCCCCGCGGAACGTGCGTTCCGC
>NZ_JBSGYY010000043.1:0-82432 GCF_053610705.1 Streptomyces sp. NPDC054872
AGCGCGAGGGCATCCACTCCGTGGGTGAGCTCGTGGCCCGCTCCGAGGCGGACCTGCTCGACATCCGCAACTTCGGTGCGAAGTCGATCGACGAGATCAAGGCGAAGCTGCACGGCATGGGCCTCGCGCTCCGTGACAGCCCGCCCGGCTTCGACCCCGTCGCCGCGGTGGACTCCCTCGCCGCCGCGGACGACGCGGACGCCGGCTTCGTGGAGACCCAGCAGTACTGATCGCTGTTCCTGGTCGCGCGGTCCGGCAGTCACTGCCGGGCCGCGCGACCATGTTCATGTCTGGACGGAACGTTGCTCGTCACTCGTCGGAGGACGAGGTGGCTGCCGGGTGGTGGAGGCGGCGCCACTGGCGAGGCGTGACGCCGTAGGTCTGGTGGAAGCGGCGGGAGAAGTGGGTCGGGTTGGTCAGGCCCCAGGATCGGGCGACGGCCTCGATCGTGCGGTGGGCGTGCTCGGGCAGGGCCAAATCGCGGCGCGTGCCTTCGAGGCGTCGGCGGATGATCCATTTCTCGAGTCCGAGGCCGCCTTGCTCACAGAGCCGGTAGAGGGTCCGTACGGAGATGTTGTGGGCCGCCGCGATGCTCTGCGGGGTGAGCCCGGGGTCGGTCAGATGCGCGCGGACGTAGGCGAGGATGCGGGTCAGGAGGGTGTCCTTCGCGACCGACCGCCGAGTGCGTTCGTCGGAGGACACCGAGACGACGAGGGCGCGGGTGAGTTCCAGCGTGGCCGAGCCGAGCGCCTCGGCACCGGGGTCGCCGCTGAGCTGGTCGGCGCGGTGGTGCAGGCTCCGTATGTGCTGCAGCAACAGTGGCGCGACACTGCTGTGCTCCAGGAGCGGTATCGCGGTCCTCACCAGGTGTTCCGGCAGGCCGAGACGCTCGGTGTCGACCATGAAGGCGACGGAGACTCCGTCCCCGGACCACGCGTACTCGTAACCGGCGGTCTTGTGTGCCAGTGCCAGGGCGTCGGGCCCTACGTGCTGTTGATGGCCGTTCCAGGTGAAGGAGCCCGTCCCCTGGCTCTGAGTGATGATCGAGACGGTGTTCATCGAGTCGAATCGCGAGTGGCGCGGGGTGCGCCAGATGCGCATGCCCGAACCGTGCGTGGCGAACAGGGTCAGCGGGCCGAAGTTCCAGACCTCCAGCCTCTTGCGCATGCCGGCCGCAGGACGTTCCTGCTCGACCGAGCAACTTCCGCTCTCCCCCACGGCCACGGCGTGAAATGCCTCGGTCCGGTCGGCGGCAGGTAAGTCCTCCGTGTCCAAAACCAGCATGGCCCCCCCAGGGCGGCGGCAGCGGACTTCCCGCTGCCGTACCGTCCTCCGGATTCTTCAGCAACGCGGTCACCGGGGCAGGCAGATCCCAGTACTGCCGGGTCACGCGCGTGAGCTTTTGCAACTCGCGCCACAGGAGTCACCGCGGCGGAGGGCGCTTTGGCACTCGGGGAACAGTTTTCGGCACGCAGGGCAAAGAACGGGTCCCCCGTCACTGACACGATCCCCCTCACCGAAGACGGGCACCGACACCGACATCGAGGCCCGCCCACACGGCTGTTGACGGGAGCGCTCCCATGCGTAACTTCATCACGACGCACGACGGCACGGAGATCTTCTACAAGGACTGGGGCACCGGGCGGCCTGTGGTGTTCAGCCACGGCTGGCCGTTGAACGCCGACGCCTGGGACGACCAACTGCACCTGGTCGCCTCGCACGGCTACCGCGCGATCGCGCACGACCGGCGCGGCCACGGCCGCTCGAGCCAGCCGTGGGACGGCAACGGCATGGATACGTACGCCGACGACCTCGCCCAGCTGGTCGAGACGCTCGATCTGCGCGACGCCGTGCTGGTCGGGCACTCGACCGGTGGTGGCGAGGTGACCCGCTACATCGGCCGGCACGGTACGTCCCGAGTCGCCAAAGCCGTCCTGCTGGGCGCCGTGCCGCCCCTCATGCTCAAGACCGACGCCAATCCGCAGGGCCTGCCCATCGAGGCGTTCGACGCCATACGTTCGGGTGTGTCGGCCGACCGGTCGCAGTTCTACGCCGAGCTGAGCGTGCCCTTCTACGGCTTCAACCGGCCCGGTGCGAAGGTCTCGCAAGGGGTGTCGGACGCGTTCTGGCTGCAGAGCATGCAGGTCGGGCTCAAGGGCGCGCTGGACTGCGTCCGCGCGTTCTCCGAGACCGACTTCACCGAGGATCTGGGGCGCTTCGACATCCCCACCTTCATCGCCCACGGCGACGACGACCAGATCGTCCCGATCGTGGCCGCCGGCCTGGAGTCGGCCAAGCTCGTCAAGGACGCGACGCTGAAGGTCTACCCGGGTGCTCCGCACGGTCTCGTGGGCGCCTTCAAGGACGAGTTCAACGCCGACCTGCTGGCGTTCCTCGCCTCCTGAGACACACCGGCCCCCACGCCACGTGAGCCGGCACATCCGCACCGTCCGACCCTCCGTCCGAAAGGGTTCGTCATGCGTGTACCCGCGTTGCGCCGTCTGCTGACGGCACTGGCCGCCGCCGTCCTCCTCCTCACCGCCTCGGTCGCCGCCCGGGCGACCTCCGACGCACCCGGGCAGGGCGCGCCGAAGGGGTCGAAGCCGACCGTTGTCCTGGTGCACGGGGCATTCGCCGACGCCTCCGGCTTCAACGACACCATCGCCTTGCTGCAGAAGGCGGGCTTCCCCGTCATCGCACCGGCCAACCCGCTGCGGGACACCGCCGGCGACGCCGCGTACGTCTCCAGCGTGGTGGACAGCATTCCTGGGCCGGTCATCCTGGCCGCCCATTCCTACGGCGGCGTCGTCATCACCAATGCCGCGCGCGGGCACGCCAACGTCAAGGCTCTGGTGTACATGGGGGCGTTCGCGCCCGCCGAGGGCGAGAGCGCGCTGCAACTGGCCGGCCAGTTCCCCGGCAGTGAACTCGGCGCCGCCCTGATACCGCGCGACTATCCGATCCCCGGCAGCAAACCGGGCACCGACGGCTACATCGACGCCGCGAAGTTCCGGGCCGTGTTCGCCGCCGACCTGCCCGCCTCCCGGACCCGTCTGATGGCGGCCACCCAGCGCCCCGGCAGTGTCCAGGGCCTCAGCGGCCCCAGCGGCGCGCCTGCTTGGAAGACCATCCCGTCCTGGTACCTGATCCCCACCCAGGACAAGGTCATCCCGCCCGCCGCACAGCGGTTCATGGCCGAGCGCGCGGGCAGCAAGGTGACCGAGATCCGGTCCTCGCACGTGGTCATGATTTCCCACCCCGAAGCCGCCGCCAACATCATCAAGGCGGCCCACGCCGCCACCCGTTGAAGGAGCGAACGCTCATGAAACCGGACACCATCGTCCTCGTCCACGGCTTCTGGGTGACCCCCCGCAGCTGGGAACACTGGATCACCCGCTACCAGTCCCAGGGCTTCCGCGTGCTGGCCCCGGCGTACCCCGGCTTCGAGGTGGAGGTGGAGGCCCTCAACGCCGACCCGACCCCGATCGAGGAACTCAGCGTTCCCTCGATCATCGCGTCACTGGAGAAACTGATCGACGGCCTCGGCACGCAGCCGATCATCATGGGCCACTCCGCGGGCGGAGTGTTCACCCAGATCCTCCTGGACCACGGATACGGCAGCGCCGGAGTGGCCATCAACTCCGCACCCACCGAGGGCGTGACAACGATCCCGCTGTCACAGCTGAAGGCGACGTTCCCGGTCCTGAAGAACCCGGCCAACCGTCACAAGGCCGTCGGATTCACCTACGACCAGTGGCGCTACGCCTTCACCAACACCTTCCCCGAGGACGAATCCCGCGCCCTGTACGAGCGCTACCACATCCCCGCGTCCGGCCATGTGTTCTGGGGCAGCGCACTGGCCAACATCCACCCCGGCCATGCCGACTCCTACGTGAACTACCGCAACGACGACCGGGCGCCGCTGCTGTTCGTCTCCGGCGAGAACGACCACCTGATGCCGCCGAAGATCCAGCAGTCCAACGCCAAGCACTACAAGTCCGACACCGTCACCGAGATCGTCGAATATCCGGGACGCTCCCATCTGATGCCCGCCCAGGAGGGCTGGGAGGAAATCGCCGACCACGCCCTGGCCTGGGCCCTCGACCACACCTGACCGGCACAAGCCCCACCGACCGCGAAATGCGTGGTGGACCGGGCCAGTTGGGCGCCGAAGCTGCCTTTCACGGGCGACGGTGAGCAGTTGGCCGTCGTACGGTGACCCGATGACATCGATCAAGAAGTTCCAAGTCACCTTCGACTGCGCGGAACCCGAGCGCCTCGCTCGCTTCTGGTGCGAGGTGTTGGGGTACGTCGTGGCGCCGCCACCGAACGGGTTCGCCACATGGGACGAATTCAAGCGCTCCCGGCCACTTGAGGAGCAGGACGCTTGGTGTGCGTGCGTCGACCCCTCGGGCGAGGGCCCGCGACTGTACTTCCAGCGCGTCCCCGAAGGGAAGGCAGCCAAGAACCGGGTGCATCTCGACGTGCGGGTCGGCACCGGACTCGTGGGTGAGGAGCGCCTCGCCGCGCTCGAGGCCGAGTGCGCACGCCTCGTCCCGCTCGGGGCAACCCACGTACAGACCCTGTATGACGGCAACGATTCGTGCATCCCGATGCTGGACATCGAGGGCAACGAGTTCTGCGTCGACTGAGCGACCGCGGCCGCGCCCACCGGCGTTCGGCCCGGGGGCACTGACCCACTGACCCCCCTGTCCCCGCCGCGGACGAGATGCCATGCTCAGCGCTGTGCACAGTAGTCATACAAGCCCTGTTCTCGTGGGCCGCAGCGCCGAACTGACCAGACTCGGCGAAGCCTTGTCCAGGGCGGACGCCGAGGAGTCGGGCGCCGTCTTCTTGGGCGGCGAGGCCGGTGTGGGCAAGACCCGGCTGCTTCGGGAATTCCTTGACCGGGCCGCCGAGGGCGGGGCCGTCGTCGCCCTTGGTGGTTGCGTCGAAACCGGCGCCGACGCCCTGCCGTACCACCCCGTCTCGGCCGCCCTGCGCTCCCTGCGCCGGCAGCTCGGCGCGGAACTGGACGCCGCCGTCGCCGGTCAGGAGGGCGAGCTCGCCCGGCTCCTTCCCGAGCTCGGCGAGATGGACCGGGACCGCCCCGAGACCGACGGTCGCGCCCGCCTCTTCGAGCTCACCGTCCGCCTCCTCGAGCGGCTCTCCGCGGGCCGGACTCTCGTGGTGGCCCTTGAAGACCTGCACTGGGCCGACCGCTCGACCCGCGAGCTGCTCAGCTATCTGCTGCGCGCCCTCACCGACAGCCGCCTGCTCATCGTCGCCACCTACCGCGCCGACGATCTGCACCGCCGCCATCCGCTGCGCCCCGCCCTGGCCGAGTACGAGCGGCTGCGCACCGTCACCCGTCTCGAACTCCCCCGCTTCGAACGCGCCGAAGTGCGCCGCCAGCTCGCGGCCCTCCACGGCGAGGCCCCGTCCGAACAGATCCTCGACCGCGTCTTCGCGCGCTCCGAGGGCAACGCGTTCTTCGTCGAGGAGCTGGCCGGCAGCATCCGCGAGGGTTCCCCCGGTGGCATCAGCGACTCCCTGCGCGACCTGCTGCTGGTCCGAGTGGAGGCGCTGCCGGAAGAAGTGCAGCGCGTGGTGCGGGTCGCTGCCCAGGCCGGCTCCGAGGTGGAGTTCCGCTTGTTGTCCACCGTGACGGGTCTGGCCGAGGACGAGCTGATCGCCATCCTGCGTACCGCTGTCGGTGCCGCTGTCCTGCAGCCCTCCGACGAGGGTGAATCCTTCCGTTTCCGACATGCCCTGATGCGCGAGGCCGTGGCCGGCGACCTGCTGCCCGGCGAACGCTCCCGGCTCAGTCGCCGCTATGCCGAGGCATTGGAGGCCGACCCCACCCTCGTACGGTCCGAGGAGCGAGCCGGGCGCCTTGCCGCCTACTGGTTCGACGCCCGCGACCCCGCCAAAGCGCTGCCCGCCGTGCTCGCCGCGGCAGGCGCCTCCCGCGGACGTCACGCGTTCGCCGAGCAGCACCAACTGTTGGAGCGGGCGCTGGAACTGTGGGACGACGTTCCTGATGAATTGCGCCGGCGGGCCATGCGCCAAGGGATTCACGA
This sequence comes from Streptomyces sp. NPDC054872, assembly GCF_053610705.1. NCBI lineage: Bacteria > Bacillati > Actinomycetota > Actinomycetes > Kitasatosporales > Streptomycetaceae > Streptomyces > Streptomyces sp. NPDC054872. The sequence continues at coordinate 6,084 of NZ_JBSGYY010000043.1, forward strand.
CGGCCTGTGCCCGGCCATGTCCCAGGATTCGCCCGGCGACTTCGTGGTCCTGCTGGCCGCGATCACCGCCGCCGCCCGCCTGACCGGAGAGCGGGAGCGAGCACTCGCCATCTGCAAGCGGGCGTTGCGCGAGCTGGAGGACACCGACCCGCTGCGCGCGGCCTGGTTCTGGACCGAGCGCTACCAGCTGATGCGCGACCTCTCCCGCTCGGACGGCTGGGACGAGATCGCCCAGGCCCTGAAGCTCTTGGAGGGCCTGCCGCCGTCCGTCATACACGCCTACGCGCTGACGCATGCGGCGCACTGGTACGTGGTGCACCAGCCGGGACCGAAGGCCATCGAGATCGCCCAACAGGCGGTGGAGCTCTGCCGGCTGACGGGCGCGGAGACCAGCGGTCTCACCGCGCGGCACACCCTGTCCTGGCTCACCATCCACGCGGGCGACGTCGAGACCGGGCTCGAACAGGCCCGCGAGGTGTGCGCCCGGGAACTCCAGCCCGGCAACGCCAACGTCCTGCTGCGCGGCTTCGGCAACCTGTCCACGGCGCTGCACGGCCTCGGCCGCTACGCCGAAGCCGCCGAGGTCGCCGAAGAGGGCAGCGGACTCGCCGAGCGGTACGGGTTGCCGGACACCGCCTCGTTCATCGACGGCAACCTCGCCGAGTCCCTCATCCAGCTCGGCCGCTGGACGGCGGCCGACACCGTGCTCGAACGGGCATCCGGCCGCCGCGGCGTGAGCTCCCGCACCTGGGGCCAGCTCGCCGAGCAACGCGCCGAACTGGCCCTGGCCCGAGGCAGGTACGACGAAACCCTGCGTCAACTCGAGGAGGCCGGCCGGCAGAACACCGGCCCCTATCCGGAACTGCAGCGCACCCTGACCGTGGCACGCATCACCATCGCACTGGCGGCCGCCGACGGCCGGATTCTCGACGTGCGCTCACTCCTGGACACGACGGTCGGCGACGCCATCGCCCCCGGCCACCATCGCTACGGCTGGCCGCTGCTGTACGAGGCCGCCGCGGCGGAGGCACGGACCCGCGGGCTCGCCGTAGCCGCTCCGGGGCGCGCGGCGGCGGTGCAGCGCATCCGCGAGGCCATGAAGGGCCAACCCGAGTTCGTACCGTTGTGGGCTGCGCACTCCCTGATGATCCACGCCGAGCTGCTCACCGCCGAGGGCCACGACGCGACCGCGGCATGGGCCCAGGCCCTGGCGGCCACCGAGCAGTTGGAGGCTGCGGTGCTACCGGCCACCGCCCGGTTGCGGCTCGCGGAGACCCTCATCACCCAGGGCGGTGCCGGTTCCCGCACATCGGCCGGCGAGCTGCTGTGCCAGGCCCATGCGGTGGCGTGCGAGCTGGGCGCGGCGCCACTCGAGAGGGAGATCACCGCGCTGGCCGATCGCGCGCGGATCCCGCTGCACCGGGGCGAGGGGGAGGCGGCCGGCCGGCCCCCGACACCGGCGGCGGCACTGGGGCTGACCGCGCGGGAACGGGAGGTGCTGCAACGAGTCGCCGCCGGGCGGAGCAACCGGCAGATCGCGGAGGAGCTGTTCATCTCGCCGAAGACGGCGAGCGTGCACGTCTCCAACATCCTGACCAAGCTGGCCGTTTCAGGCCGCGGGGAGGCCGCGGCCATCGCACACCGGCTGGGGGTCTTCGACACCTGAGGGTCGGACATCGTCGCGCTGAGCGGCTCCGCGGCTGGATTCAGTACCTGTCTCCGGTGCGCCGTTGCGAGTAGATTCGCCATGTCGGTCAACGCAGTGACTCAAGGATCGACAGCTCGTGTCCCAAGGCCAAGGGGGCGGCTGTGGGCGTTGCGCCGGAGGATGTGCGCTTGATACGCAGCGCTCTCGTCACCAAAGAGACCGCGTTGGCCCGGGAGTTCATGGATGCCTCCTACGGGGCGAGCCTGCGGCTCAGCGGCCGACTGGAGGGCGAGGACCTGCGGTTCTCTCGTGTGGGCACCGACCAGTTCACTGTCGACCACGTGGTGCTTCCTGGCACGCTGCGCTTCGCGTGTGACGCGCTGAGCCGTCCCGTAGTGAGCGTGGTCAGGCAAGGGCATCTGAGAGTCGACTTCCCGGACCGGAGTGACCTTCCCGGGCCTGTTACTCCCCTGCTGACCCCGTACGGAATGCCGTACCGAGTCGTATGTCAGGAGGCGGTGACGCACGTGACCGCCCTCGACCCCGTCCTCCTCCACGACACGCTGGGCACTCCCACCGAGGACCGCACCCAGCTCAACTTCTTCGAGCTACAGGCTCCCGACCCTGCAGCCGCCCAGTTGTGGCAAGCCACGACCTCCTTCGTGTCCCACCGGCTCGACGGCATGGAGACGGTGCCTGCCCTGCTGTCCGGGCAGATGGCACGTCTGCTCGCGACGACCATGCTGGCTCTGTTCCCCCACCAGCCTCCTGAACATCGGCGGATCGACAGCACCGATGCGACACCGGCGACCCTGCTCCGCGCCCTCGCCTACATCGACTCCCATGCCCATCAGGACGTCACGCTCACCGATATCGCCCGGGCCGCGTACGCGTCTCCCCGAGCCGTGCAAGAGGCCTTCCGCCGCCATCGCGGCACCACACCGCTCGCCTACCTGCGGCGGGCCCGACTGGAGCATGCGCACCGCGATTTGGAGGCCGCCACGCCGGACACGTCGACCGTCACCCGGATCGCCGCGCACTGGGGGTTCGCCCACACCAGCCGCTTCGCCGGTCACTACCGCTCGGCCTTCGGCCAATCCCCGGGCATGACCCTGCGCCAGAGCAGCCGACAGCTTTGACGTGTTGGCATCACCGGCCACGCGCATGCCGACGAGCGACCACATCGCCGCCCGCCACCGCCGTCCACGCGACCGAATGGGCTTACTCCCGCAAAGCCCACTGCCGCCGCGTGGACGGCCTTTCGCCAAACGATGTCCACATGGCGCGGGGGCCTGGGCCATCCCGACCGCGGCAGGTGAACCACCGCCAGGAGGGAGACCACGTGGCCGGCGAACGACCCGCCCCGGCGCACCGAGTCGCCTCCGCTGACCAGCCTGCCGTTCCGTCGGTGCGGCGTCTGCCCGGTAAACGCGGCAGTCCGTCCAGAAAACGAGCGCTTCCGCTCCTCGCCGGACCTGGACGAGCCTGGGTTGGTGAGCGTGCGGGACGGCGCTCTCAGGCTGCGGTGTTGAGGAGGTCGGTACCCGCGGACGTGGTGGTGTGCAAAGCGGTGTTGTGGTGGCGGGTGGTGTGGGAGAGGCCTGCGGTGCGCAACACGGTCGCGTGCTGGCTGGCGCTGGCCGGCGAGATGCCCGCGCGGCGGGCGAGTTCGGTGGTGGTGCAGCCGGGGTGCCGGGCGATGGTCCACAGCACCACGGCGCGGGTGTGACCGAGGAGCGCGGTCAGGGAGTCGGGGACGGTACTGAGGGCTCGTGCGGTGTCGGTGGACGGCAGGAACAGGTCCGACTCACGCAGGCCGACGGGGTAGGTCAGCCACGGCTGGGGGTCGGCTGTGTCGTCCAGCGCCGGGTACACCGCCCCGAAGACCGAGGGAATCAGGAGCAGGCCGCGGCCCGCGAGGTGGATGTCGCCGGTGCTGCCGGAAGCCATGGTGAGTTCGAGCACGGGTGCTTGCCACCGGATGTAGCGGGGGTTGAGGCCGGACAGCAGCATGTCGAGGCCGCCGTGGGTGGCCTGGCGGGCGCGCAGTGCCTGATCCGCGCGGCTGAGGGCGTCCATGTGCCGCTGATACGGGGCGATGACCTGCTTGTGGGCGTGGGCGACCGTGTCGGCCAGCTCCGAGAGTAGTTGGCCGTCGCTGCCGAGTGACCGTGTCCAGAACGGCACGGCACGCTGGTGGCCGCGTCCCGCCCAGGCCTCCGTGTCGTTGCGGACACGAGTGGCGGGGGTGGCCCGCACCCGTTCCAGCGCCTCGTCGATGCTGTCGGCCGCCGTCTGATCGAGGAAGTCCACGCTCCAGCCCGTCGGCGGGATCAGATCGAACAGCCGTCTCACCCTCGGCGACAGGCGGCGCAGCGATTCCCTGCGCCAGGCGCCGAACCGGGTCGCATGGCTTCCTTCTTGCAGCAGTCGCAACGCGATATCCAGCTCCAGCATGGGACGAGGTCCCTCGGCCAGCCGAGTGCGGGCCAGATCCGCTGCTGTGAAGTGGATGCGTAGAGGCATGCGCCGAGCCTGATCAAGATGTCGTTATTCGGGCTAGGCCAAATCACGTCGATCCTCTGTCACCTGCTGGGTCACTCTTGTCCGTGAGCGAACACGAGAAGCTCCAGTTCGGCCCCTTCACCGGTGGCCCGACCTGGATGCGGTCGGACGGCCGTGACGCGGGGGGATGCGGCCGTCCGACCTTGCTGGTGCCGCTCCGGCCTTGTGCGAAGGGCCCGCTCCGGCCTTGTGCGAAGGGCCCGCCGACATGCGTGTCGGGCCTCACCGCGAGACGGTGTGCTCATGACCTCTCTCGGGCTTTCGGCCGCAGACGCCCCGCCTTCGCCGTGCCACCCCGAGCCCGATCCTCATGGGTTTGCGGGTGAACTGCATCCGTCCCGCGCAGACGGACAGAAGGGGAGGGAGACGTGATGCCGATCGAATGCGACGAGAGGAAATGCGATGCACCGCGCCCGGACGGAGGCATCCCTCGCCCCTGACCTGGGCGATCCGAGGACCGCGTACGACCACGGACACGCTCGGGCGAGGCCTGGGCAGGGTCACTGCACCTCGCCCGGGATGAAGCAGGCACGGGACGTACCGGAAGGCGCGGACGACCCGACCGTCGTCGACGCCGATGTTTCCGCGGCGGTGGGCCGGACGCTGGAAAAAGTTCTGGCCGAGCGCCTCGAGGCCGCCCGCGGCATCGACCCCACCTTCGCCCAGGACGTGGCCGGACGCGTCGCCCACTTCACCTCCAACGGCGGCAAGCGCCTGCGCCCGCGCTTCCTGTGGTGGGGGCTGCGGGCGTGCGCCGAGACGCTCGACGCCGACCAGGTCCGGGCCGCGCTGCGCCTGTGCGTCGGCCTCGAGCTGATCCAGACCTGCGCGTTGGTGCATGACGACGTGATGGACGGATCGCCGCTGCGCAGGGGCCAACAAGCCGTCCATGCCGAGCTTGAGGCCCACTACAGCACCACTGCCCGCGGGGCCGGTGCCTCGTTCGGGACGTCCGCGGCCATCCTCGTCGGCGACCTGGCCCTGGCTTGGGCCGATGACCTGGTGGCCGACACGGCGCTCGACACAGGGACAGCACGGGCCGTCCGCACCCTGTGGCAGAACATGCGCACGGAAATGGTCGCGGGCCAGTACCTGGACCTGCACGGACAGGCGACCGGTGCCCGCTCCCTGGCCAGGGCCGCCCGTACGGCGACGCTGAAGAGCGCCCTGTACTCGGTGGAACGGCCGCTGGCCTTCGGCGCGGCGCTGGCCGGAGCGGATGACCGGACCACGCGGGCCCTGTGCGCGGCAGGCCGCTGCGCCGGCCTGGCCTTCCAGCTGCGCGACGACCTGCTCGGGGTCTACGCGGATCCCGAGCACACCGGCAAGCCTGCGGGCGATGACATCCGCGAAGGCAAGGCGACCTATCTGATGGCCGTGGCCCGGGAGCGCGCCGAGGCCAGGGCCGACCACCACTCGATCGGCGTCCTCGATGCCGTTCTCGGCGGCCGGGCCGAACCGATGGGGATCGGCCTCGACCGCGTACGCGGCGTGCTGGAGGCGACCGGAGCCCGCGGCGCCGTCGAGAACCGCGTAGCGCGGCTCGCCGCGCGCAGCCTGCACCATCTCGCCGACGCCGCGCTCCCCTGCCCCGCCGCCGAGGCACAACTGCGTGACCTCTTCTACCTGGTCAGCGGCGTTGCGCGCGGTGGGGCGCCAGGGCTCGCGACACGCGGCACCACACACGCGGATGACACAGACCACCTGCTTGCCGCTGCCGTCCGCGAGGAGAGGAATCGATGAGGCGTCTGCCAGGGCCGACGGATCATGTGGTGGTCGTCGGAGCGGGATTGGCGGGCCTGTCCGCCGCACTGCACCTCCTGGGCGCCGGACGCCGCGTCACGGTGGTCGAGCGAGGCCTGGAGCCCGGCGGCCGGGCCGGATTGCTCGAACGCGGCGGATACCGGATGGACACCGGGCCCACCGTCCTGACCATGCCCGACCTGGCGGACGAGGCATTCGCCGCGGTCGGCGACCGGCTCAGCGACCGTATGGAGCTGCTCGAGCTGCACCCGGCCTACCGGGCGCGGTTCGCCGACGGCAGCAGCCTGGACGTCCACACCCGGGCGGAGGCGATGGAAGCCGAGATCGAGCGCTTCGCCGGCGCCAGGGAGGCCGCCGGATACCGCAGGCTGCGTACGTGGCTGCATCGCTTGTACAAGGCCCAGATGCGCCGGTTCATCGACACCAACTTCGACTCGCCCCTGGGACTGCTGACACCAGATCTGGTCCGCCTGGCGGCTCTTGGCGGTTTCGGCCGCATGGACGCGCGCATCGGGCGGTTCATCTCCGACGAGCGGCTCCGCCGCGTCTTCACCTTCCAGGCGCTGTACGCGGGTGTACCCCCGGCCCGCGCACTGGCCGCGTACGCCGTCATCGCGTACATGGACACCGTCGCCGGCGTCTACTTCCCGCGGGGCGGGATGCACGCCCTGCCACGGGCCATGGCGGCGTCCGCCGCCGACGCCGGTGCCGAGCTGCGCTTCGGGCAGGAGGTGACACGCCTCGAACGCCGCGGGGGCCGGATCACGGCCGTGGTCACCGATCAGGAACGATTCCCGTGCGACGCCGTGGTCCTGACGCCGGATCTGCCGGTCGCCTACCGCCTGCTCGGTTCTCAGCCGCGCCGTCCCGTCCGCCTGAGCCACTCTCCCTCGGCGGTGGTCCTGCACGCGGGCACCGACCGCACCTGGCCCCAACTGGCCCACCACACCATCTCGTTCGGCTCCGCCTGGAAGCGCACCTTTCACGAACTGACCCGTACAGGCAGCCTGATGTCCGACCCTTCCCTGCTGATCACGCGCCCCACGGCCACCGACCCCGGGCTCGCCCCGGCAGGGCGCCATCTGCACTACATCCTGGCGCCCTGCCCCAACACCCGCGTCGGCCCCTCGGCCCACCAATGGCGCGACCTCACACCCCGGTATCGCGACAGTCTCCTGGCCGAGCTGGAGCAGCGCGGGTTGCACGGCATGGCCTCCGCCATCGAAGAGGAGTGCCTGGTGACGCCCGCGGACTGGACCGCGCAGGGGCACGCGGCCGGCACCCCGTTCTCCGCCGCCCACACCTTCGCCCAGACCGGCCCCTTCCGCCCGCGCAACCTCGTGCGCGGCGTCGAGAACGCCGTCCTCGCCGGCTGCGGCACGACCCCGGGAGTCGGCGTACCGACCGTCTTGATCTCGGGAAAGCTCGCCGCGGCACGCGTCACCGGCCCACGGCCGACACCACCCGCCCGGATCCAGGCTCCGACCGACACGAAGGGCCTCGCGCCATGACCGCCCGGGAACTCGACAGCGCCGGCATCACCGACCCCGCCCTGCGCGCTGCCTACACCCAGTGCCGCCGACTCAACGCACGGCACGGCAAGACGTACTTCCTCGCCACCCGGCTGCTGCCCGTCGAGCGCAGGCCCGCCGTACACGCCCTGTACGGCTTCGCCCGCTGGGCCGACGACATCGTCGACGACCTCGACTCCACGGCCACGACAGGTGAGCGCGCCTCGGCCCTGCTCCTCCTGCAAAGGGACCTCGAAGCCGGCCTGCGCAGGGGAGGGAGCACGGACCCGGTGGTGGCGGCACTGTCCGACACCGCTGCCCGCTATGCCATCGCCCCGGAGCTCTTCACGGACTTCATGACGTCGATGCGACTCGACCTGGAGGTCACCGAATACCCCCGTTACGCGGACCTGCGGAACTACATGCACGGCTCGGCAGCCGTCATCGGCCTGCAGATGCTCCCCGTGCTGGGCACGGTCGTCCCCCGCGAGGAGGCCGCCCCGCACGCCGCCGCCCTGGGCGTCGCCTTCCAACTGACCAATTTCCTCAGAGACGTCGGAGAGGACCTCGACCGCGGACGCGTCTACCTCCCCCTGGACTTGCTGGCCGCACACGGCGTCGACCGGGCCCTCCTGCGCTGGAGCAGGGACAGCGGACGCCATGACCGGCGCATCACGGCGGCCCTGCAGGACGCCGCCTCGCTCACCCGGCGCGTCTATCGCGAGGCAGCTCCCGGCCTGCCGCTGCTCGACCCCGTGTCCCGGCCCTGCATCCGCACCGCCTTCGTGCTGTACGGCGCGATCCTCGACGCCATCGCACGCGACGGTTTCGCCGTTCTGCACCGCCGTGCCGTGGTACCCCGCCGCCGCCGGGCGGCGGTCGCCTGTGACGGCATGGCCCGCCTCGCCGCGGCTCGCCTGCGCGCCCGCTCCATGGACGCCACCGTCCCGGGCGCACCCGACGCACCGCCACCCCGGCACATGCCGCACACCTCGCAGGTACGAACTCGGCAGCCGAGGACGGAGGCAGTATGAGCTCCGGACGCTTCTCCGGCAACGGCCGCTATCCGCTGCGGCTGCGGCGTCGTCCCGTGGCCTGGGAGCGGCAGCAGCCGACCTGGCGCGAGGCGAAGCCGGCCGTCATCGCGCAGGCGCTGAAGCGCGCCCAGGCCAGGCCGTCCGGCAATTGGTACGTGCTGGACGACGCACGCAACATCACGGCCGAGCGACCGCTGGGCCGCACCATCGCCGGCACCGAGGTCGTCGCCTGGCGCGACGCCGCGGGAGCGCTACGGGCCGGCGCCGGCGCCTGCCCCCACCTCGGGGCGCCGCTGAAGGACGGTGTCGTGCGATGCGGCACCCTCTTCTGCCACTGGCACGGCCTTGCCCTCGACGGATCGGCGCGTGCGGGCTGGCAGCCCTATCCTGCCCACGACGACGGGGTCCTGGCCTGGGTGCGCCTCGACTCGGTCGGCGGTGAACAGCCCCTGGACCGGCCGGTGATTCCCGAGCGTCCGCGGTTGGCCGGGAGTGTGGCGGCGGTCTGCACTGCCATAGGGGCCTGCGAGCCCGAAGACATCATCGCCAATCGCCTGGATCCCTGGCACGGCGCCTGGTTCCACCCCTACTCGTTCGTCGATCTCCGCGTCGTGGACGAGCCCGGAGCCGGGCCCGTGAGCGAGGCCGAGGACAAATTCGCCGTGGAGGTGTCCTTCAAGGTGGCCGCACGCGCGGTGGTACCGGTCACAGCCGTCTTCACGGCTCCCGAACCGCGCACCGTGGTCATGCACATCACCCAGGGCGAGGGAGCGGGTTCCGTCGTGGAAACCCACGCCACGCCGCTCGAGCCGGACGCCGCGGGACAACCTCGTACGGTCGTGTTCGAAGCGGTCATCGCCGCGTCCGACCGGCGCGGGTTCGCGGTCGCCAGGTCCCTGACTCCGCTGCTGCGCCCCGTCATGCGGGCGGCGGCCGGGCGGCTGTGGCGTGATGACATGGCGTACGCGGAGAGGCGTTGGTCCCTGCGGAGCAGCGGGCGATTCCCGGGCTGAGCATCTCGGGTGACGGCCAGTCAGGTACCGGCCAACTGGTTGAGGCCCCTCAGCGCCGCCGTCCTGCCCTTGTCCGGGACGGTCCACAGCGTCTGTCCGGCGACGCCCCAGCGTTCGAGCAGGGCGTTCGCCGCGAGGAAGCCGGTCGTTGCCGCCCGCTCCATCAAGGCGACCGGCACATCGCTGCGCACGATGTCGCCGGCCAGCGTGACGTCCGGGTCCGAGGTGCGAACCGCAGGCCTGTCCAGGTATCCGCCGACGGGGAAAAGCGGGCAGTCGGCGCGCCACTCGTGCCGCGCGTCGACGATCTTGGCGTCACGAGTCTCCGGGTAGACCCGGTGCAACTGGGCCAGCAGATTGCGTTGTTCCGCCGCCCGGTCCGCTCCCGGGTGGACCGCGTAGGCGTGCAGTTCGATGACCGAGCCACCCGTACGGGCCGACCAGTCGGCCGCCTCGCTCTCCCAGCGCTCCAGCACACTGACGTTGTCCAGTGACCCGTATCCGCTAGTGCCCAGAAAGCCGGGCCGCTCGGGCGACGGCCGCCGGTCGAGCCACAGCCGGGACACAAGGAAGGGCGGGGCCGTGCGCAGGCTCATGATCCGCGTACGCCAGTCGCTGTCGATGAGCAGCGGCGACTGTTCCACCACCTGCTGAAGACCCTTGATGTCCAGGGCCAGGACGACGGCGTCGTGCCGCTTGTGGCCGTCCCGGGTGACGACGTGGAAACCGCCCTGGCGCGCGGGCTCGATGCTCTCGACACCTTGGCCGGTACGGATGTCGGCCCGGTGACCGGTCAGATACCGGGCCAGCGGTTCCCACAACGCGGCCGGGAAAGGGGCTCGCGGCACGTCGAACAGCAGCCCCTCGCTGGAGCCGAGGAAGTAGATGTGGAACATCAGGGCGAGTTCGGCCGCCGACAACTGCCGGGGGTCGGCGAAGAAGCTGCGGGAGAACACCTCGAAGGCCAAGTGGTGGGCCGCCTGCGGGAATCGGATGCGTTCCAGCAGATCCCAGGCGCTGATGTGGTCGAAGCGCCGGTAGACATCGGGTACCCGTACGTCGAGCAGCGGCAACGCGGAGCGCGGACTCATCCGGGTCAGGTCACGCCAGCCGAACGTGGGGCTCAAGGCCACGAAGCCGAGCGCGCTCCAGGGCGGCGTGCGCGGCACCCGCGCGAAGCTGTCCTGCAGGCCGCCGCTGTGCCGCAGCGGATAGTCGGGCAGGCCCCGGAGCATGCTCAGGCTGGGGTCGGCGCGACGCAGCAGCCCGCGCAGGTTGTAGTACTGGCGGAAGAAGGCATGAAACCCTCGGCTCATGGTGACCGTGGAGCCGTCCGCCAGTTCCGTGGACCATCCCGCGAGCCGGCCCCCCAGCTGGTCGTCCCGCTCGTAGAGCGTCACCTCGACACCCCGCTCCGCCAGAGCGGTCGCCGCGGCCAGACCGGCGATGCCCCCGCCGATGACCGCTGCGCCACGCACCTCACCGGAGACCCGCCTCATCCCCGACGGGCCCGGCACCACCCGGGCGCGCCGGTCACGTCCGTGGCGCCTCGCGCCGCCGTTCGCCGCACCCCGTCCGCTCGCCACACCGCGTCCGCTCATCGCGCCGCGCCCGGGGCCGCGGCGACCACGGTGTGCACGATGCCCGTCTGCCAGCCCGGCATCGGCAGCACACGGACCTGGCGGAAGCCTGACCGCCCCACCCGAGCCGCGAACTCGGCCGCCGTGTCGAAATCGACGACGCTGCGAAACAGATGCCGGTAGAGGCGACGGTCGCCGGCGACCGTACCGGCGGGCAGGACCACACCCTTGCACACGGCGGTCCACACCGCGCGGTCCAGCGCCCGGCCGCTGAGCGTGTACTCGTGCACGCCCAACCGGCCATGCGGGGCGAGGAGTTCACGCATAGCCGTCAATACCGCATCGGGGTCGTCGAGATTGCGGAACAGGTAGGCCGCGAAGATCGCGTCGAAGGGGCCCTCGACTCCGGCCCGGGCGAGCTGCTCGGCCGGAGCGTGCACGAAGCGCACGCCAGGAGGCCACGGCTTGGCCGCGGCCCGGTCCAGCATGCCCTGCGAGGCGTCCACCGCGACGATCTCGGCACGGGGTGCCGCGTGCAGGAGGGCGGCGGTCGAGGCACCGGTGCCGCACCCCAGGTCGAGCACGCGCAGTCCCGCACCTTCGTCCGCCAGCCCCAGGCGTCGGGCGGAGCGTCGCAGATGGGCGTGGTAGCCGGGATTGGCGGACACCAGCCGGTCGTAGGTGTGGGCGGCGTGATCGAACGCGGCGGACAGTTCGTCGTCGCGCAGCAGCGTCATCTCGGCGTCTCCTTCGGTTGATTGCCGGTCACGACTGAGGGGTCGGAGGTCGCGACTGTTTGGTCGGCGTCACGAAACCCGGCGCTGCGGCAGGGCGTGCTGCTGGTGGCGCCGGGGCAGCCACGGCAGCTCCGCGACCGTACGCAGCATGGGCAGGACCGGCGTACGCAGTCCGATCCTGAAGTCCTCGTCCCAGCGGGTACGTCCGTCGAGGAAGCGCAGCAGCCGTTGCATGGGCACCTTGCCGAACAGTCCGGCGAAGAACGCGGCGCCGTCCACGCGTCCGGTGTCCAGGGCCCGCAGCATGACGGAGTCCATGGCCAGCGAGCGCCTGGCGTGGACGGGCGGGGGCTCGGGCGTACGGCCGAGGTGATAGGCGGCCGCGATGGCGGAAGTCTGCCGCTGCACCGCCGCGAAGGTGTAGCCGGTGGAAGGGCGTGTCGCCCCGCCGGCCGTGCCGATGCGGAAGACCGACCGGCCGGAGCGACGGGGAAAGCGCGCGTCGGTCATGGGGATGACGCCCTGCTCGACACGCCTGACCTCATAGCGTTCCAGGCCGAGTCGCTCCGTCACGTGCCTGCGCAGCGCCTCCTCGTAGGCCTGCTCCTCGAGCACGGCGCCGGAGAATTCCGTGTACTCGACCAAGGCGTCGTACGGCGTCATGGGCAGCACGTACGCGAAGGAGAGACCGTGCGCGGGCTGTGGGGTGCGAAAGTCCATCAGGTCGGCCAGGCCGGCCTCGAAGACGGGCCGGTCCGTGCTGACGAACCAGCCGCGGAAGTGCTGCAGCAGCGTGGTCCTGGCGGGCGGCAACGTCGCGAGTGGGCGTGAGTCGAACACCCACCGGGCACGCAGGGCCAACGACTCGCCCCCTGCGGTGGTTCCGCGCACCTCAGCTCCCTGCGGCAGGTCGCGCACCTCCCTGACCTCGGCTTCCACGCGCCGCACCCGGTCGTCGCCGTCGAGTCGCGCCGCGACCAGTTCCTCGAAGGAGCTGGAGCGGAGCATCTTGTAGCGCAGCGGTGCCGGAGAACCGATCACGGTTGTTCCGTCGGGGGCGCGTACCCGCAGGGTGTCCCACACGCCGGACAACGACGTGTCGAATTCTCCCTCGCTCTTCTCCCAGAAACACCAGGTCCGTTCGGGCGGCCTCAGCGCGCCGTGCGGAGCGTCGATGAGAACGATCGAAGGCCTGTCGCGCGCGTGAGAGCCGGTGCGTGCAGAAGGGGCGGTGTCTGCGGGAGGAGTGGCGCAGAGCCGATAGGCCAGGGACAGCCCGGCCGCGCCGGCGCCCACGATGGCGATCTCCGCGTCGTCCATGCCGCCCCTCGTACCCTTCCCTGCGTCTGCCCTTGCTGCTGCCCTTGCTGCCAGCATTCCTTACGAAGGGAGCCGTTGGATGCACAGACATGGGTACGAGAGCCCCCCATCGGTGCGTTGTGTCGTACGAGAACCGGCCGGCACCTGCCCGCCCCAGCCTCATAGAGCCCCGCGGACGATGCTCTTGCCGGAGTGGGCGGGATTTCCGTTGTACGCCTGGACGGAGACGTCCACCACGGGGTAGCCGGACAGGTTCACGCCCTGCGGGAGCGGCAGTGTGGCCGATCCGTCGGGCCCGAGGACGCCGACGGCAATGAGCCTTCGATGCGTCGAGTCCATCAGCCACACCTCGAAGTACCCCTTGGTGCTCGGCAGCCCCTTCACCTCGATGCGCAGAGCTTTGTGCGTGCTGTCGTCCACGACGAGATGCGCAACTCCCTTGGCCCGGGCGACGGCCAGTGGGGCGAGGGTGGCATCGGCGCCCGGACGGGCAGTGCCCGGGTCCAGGTGTGTCTGCCACCAGGTGGCGACGCTCCCCAGCGCCGCACCGACAAGAAGACAGGCCGCGGCGAGCAGCAGCGCGGAGCCGCGTCCGGCGCGGCGGCGCACCGAAGTGTCGTGTCCGCTCGGCCGCTGTCGTGCGGCGTCTCGCGCAGCGGCGGAATGCGGCGGGCGCGCCTGCGAGGCGCCCAGATCGACGGTCAACTCCGCGGAGATGGCCTGCCACACACGTTGCGGTGGCGGCGTCGGTACGTCGGCCGGGGAAGCGGACCGCGCCGCCTCGACGACCCTGCGCAGAGCATCGAGATGCGCCCGACACGCGCCGCACTGGTGCAGGTGGGCGCCGACGGGCCCAGTTCGCGCCGCATCGGCCTTCGTGAGAGCTAGTTCGGCGAGGTCCGATGAGTCAACATGCTTCACGATCGCCCACCTCGCCGACTTCACCCATGTCGCCCGGCACCTCAGATCTCGGACACCCCTTCGCGGCGGATCCGCGCGGCGCAGGCTCTCGGACCACTTCCCGCGATGGCACGTCGCCGGATGCGGACCCGAGGGCGAAAGCGGACGCGGATGCGGATGCGGATGCGGATGCGGGAAGAGTGCTCAACCAGTCGCGCGTACGCTGCCCTCGCACCGAAATCGCATCGCTTCTGCGGGGTCCCGCCTAGCCGTCCACCGGACCCTCGTCGCATTCCAGGGTGTGCCTCAGCCGGTGCAGGCCCCGGCGGATGTGGCTCTTGACGGTGCCCAGGGGAAGGCCCGTTCGCTGGGCGATCTGCACTTGGGTGAGGTCTTGATAGAACGCCATGCCCAGCATGAGCCGCTGTATCGGCGGCAGTTTGCCGAGTTCCTGCACGATGAGCACCCTGTCCAGCGCTGCTTCCGGGTGATCGTGCGTCGGAAGCACCCCGGTCTCGACCTGCACGCCTGCGGCCGTGGTGAGCGCGAGCCGACGAGTGCGGGCAGTCAGCGCGTCCGCCGTCTTCCGGCGCGTGATGCCGACGAGCCACGCCGAGAGAGGCCCTCGGTCGGGCCGGTAGCCCGACCGGCCGCGCCACGCGGCGAGGAAGACCTGTTGCGTGACGTCCTCCGCCTCACGGGCATCGCCCAGAGCGCGCGCGGCGAGCGTGTGCACCAGGGCGCCCCAGCGCTGATAGAGCGCTGCGACGCAGCGTTCGTCGCCGCGGATGAACCCCGCCGCGATCTCCTCGGCGTCCTGGCTCTCCTCGAACGGCACATGCGAGGGGACCGTTGTGGGAACGGGTGCCGCGTCCACCGCCATGGGTTTCCTCCTGCCGGACCAGGCGGCCCGGTGAGCTCGGTCCAGTCGGCTCGGTGGGGCTGCGAGGGCTCACCGCTGTCCAATGGGCTCCCCCGCAGTCCGGTTCCACCGAGCGTCTTGCGCGCTGCGATGGGCCAAGGCTCGCGATCACGCGCTGGGCGGTGCAACATGCGTCGGTCTTGCGTCGTACCGTGAACCGATGAGGAACTCCGAGCTGCAGCGCCCGCTGTCGTCCGTGGCGGGCCTGAGCACCGGGGCTGTCGCCAGACGATTCGGCGTGGCGCCGACGACTCTGCGCTCGTGGGGCCAGCGCTACGGCGTCGGCCCCGCCGACCACCAGAGCGGCCGCCACCGACGGTGGACGCGCGAGGACATCGCGGTCCTGGAGCACATGTGCCGGCTCACCAGTGCGGGCGTGCCGCCATCCGAAGCCGCGCGGGCCGCCCTGCGGGCCTCCGTGGCTCCGTCGAGCCCGCCGGAACCTCTGGACCCTGATCCGAGCGGCCGGCCCTCCCCGCTCCAGCGGCCTGCTTTGCCCGGGCAGACCCGAAAACACCTGCGCGGGCTGAACCGGGCGGCGCTGAGGCTCGACTCTCCCGCCATCGAGAGCCTGCTCGGTACGGCCATCTCGCAGTTGGGACTGATCCCCGCGTGGGACGAGGTGATCATGCCTGCCCTGCATGCGGTCGGCCGCAAGTGGGAGACCTCCGGCGAGCGCTACGTCGAGGTCGAGCATCTGCTGTCGTGGCATGTGTCGACGGCTCTGCGGCGCGTGACGAAACCTTACGGCGCGGTGCAACGCGAGGCCGGGGCCTCGATCTCGCCCGTCCTCCTCGCCTGCGTGCCGGGCGAGGCGCACACCCTGCCGCTGGAAGCCCTCTCGGCGGCACTTTCGGAGCGCGGCGTTCCGGTGAGCATGTTCGGGTCTTCGGTCCCCGCCGAGGCACTCGACAAAGCCGTACGCCGCATCGGTCCCGTCGCGGTTGTGCTGTGGGCGCAGTCCTACGGCACCGCCAGCCGCCCCCTCGCCCAGCATTTCCGCTCTCTGCAGTGGGGCGTTCCCGGAGCCCGTACGCAATCAGCCGTCATGGTGGCCGGCCCCGGCTGGGCAGGACCACACCTTGCGGGCACCCTGCGCCCCCACCGGCTGAGCGACGCCGTCACCTCACTCCTAGCTCTCTGTGAGCTGTGAGTCGTAAGTGGTGAGGGGGGATGGTGAGGGTGAATGGTGAGGGTGCCCTGTCCCCGTCGCCGGGCAGACCGCCCTGCTCCCCGCTTCGGCTTAGTCGTCGCCGTCCCTTGTCACGACCTCGCGTCTGGCGCGGCGCGCAGCCTGTCCGTCACTCACTCCGGTGGTCCGGCCACAGTTGGCTGCGCGCGGCCTCAGTGCAGCGGGACAGTGGCCCGATGCGCCGCCGCCTCGTCACGCTCGTCGTCCTGATCCTGCTGAGTACCGCGGGGTGCACCTCCGTGAAGCCGGGGCCGGCCCCGTCACTTGATCCTGCGGGTGGTCGGGCGCCGGCTTCGCGGGAGGCTCATGCTCCCGCCACTCAGCCCTCGGCGCGGGACGCGCTGGTGAGGAGCAGCACGGGCAGGCCGAAGAGCAAGGAGGACAGGAAGGGCGCTGAGCCCATGCCTCGCCATCAGGCGCCTGCCGTCGACCGTGAACCCCCGTCACCGGCCCCTGCCCGCTCACCGGTTCAGCGGGCGCCCAAGGCACCCCGGCGCGTGGCGCAACGGCCGCCCGAGCGACGCCCCGAACCGGTGGCGCCCCGTCCTCCGCGTCCCCGGACGACCTACGACGGCAAGATCGTGTGCGACATGGCCGAGGGTGTCACGGAACCGGTCACGGTGGCGTTGTGCCGGGGCAGTCTGGGCCAATGAGCCCTCGGGCTAGGGTTCTTGGGCCGCGGCATGGTGGCGCGTGTCCGTCAGGTGCCGAAGCGATGGCGCGCGTCCTCGATGTGTCCCAGGTACCGATGGGTCCAGCCGCAGATGGCGTCGACCGCGGCGCGCAGGGCGCGGCCCGGATCGGTGAGGGTGTACTCGACCCGCGGCGGCACGGTGGGGTACACCTTCCGGCTGAGCAGTCCGTTGCGCTCCAGCATGCGCAGGTTCTGGGTGAGCATCTTGTGGCTGACGCCCTCGACCTCGTTGCGCAACTCACTGAAGCGCAGGGTGCGTTCACCCAACGCCTCGATGATCAGGAGCGCCCACTTGTTGGCGACGTCCGAGAAGATCTCCCGCGCCAACGAGTCCGCGCGCCTCAGGTCGGCGTCCTCGGGTAGGCCCTTGAGTTGCTGCTTGGTCCCCATAGATTCCCCCGTCACCGAAAGTGCTGCCCTCTACATCGGAAGCCACTCTCCTATGGTTCCTCAGTAACCACAAGAGAGCACAGTACGGCCCCCGTACACATCATCGAGATCAGCTACGTCGTCGACACGAAACCGCCCGCCTGAACGTGAACCCGACCCCAGCGCCGCCTTCACGACGGAGCCTCGCTCAGCCCGAGGACGCGGGCCTGCGCAACAACCACTGGGCGAACGTCCGGCGCGGGGGCCGCACCACCACACGGCCGTGAGCCTTCTGGCCGACCAGCTCCACCCGCAGCCTGGTCGGCACGCCTGGGGGCGTCCGCGTGCCGCGGTCCACCAGCTTGCAGTGGACCAGGGTCAAGCCGTCGGTATCGACCTCGACGCCCGGCCCCGTGATCAGCGTCAGGCTCTTCCCCGCCATGGTCACGTCGATCCGAAGGACGTCCTGCGTGATCACGGCCTCGGTGAAGTCGAGGGTCACGTCGCACCAGATCACCGCGAGCTCCAGCCGCCGCGGCACCACCCAGCGTCCCACTCGCTCGACCGCACCGCTGTGGACCTGCTCGATGCGGACGACTTCCTTGACCTCTGCCGCAACGGCCCCACCCGTGACCGATACGGGCGGCAGGTCGGTGGTGAGCTCGGCCAGTTCACCCAGAGTCCGCGCCGACAGAGCGGTTTCCAGGCGTTCGTCCAACTCCTGCGCGGTCAGCAGGCCGTCCCCCGCCGCGATGCGCAGCACATCGACCACCCGGTCCCGGTCCGCATGGGAGGCCCGCAACTCGGGCGACGAGCCGGGGCCGACATGCCTACCGGTGGGCGCATTCTCTCCCGACATGCTTCCGTCCTGCTCCTGTCGAACGCCGAGCGCGACGCGGGAAGCGGCGCGTACAGAAGACTAGCGCTATATCGCGACATGCATCCTGGCTGAGCCTCACCCACCTCGCCATGCGTCCACCGCGAGCAGCGAAGAGGCGACGACCGGCGTCAATCCACCGTAGGCGGCACCCATCATGCCGAGGCCCTGGCCCGACAACAACCGTGCGTCAGGGGCCAGTTCACTGCCGGGCGGGCGGAAGCCCTCGCTCGGTCACCTGCGCGCGCAGCAGCGCGACGAAGGCGTGCACGGCCGCCGAGCGGTAGCCACCGGCCCGGGTCAGCAGCGCCGCCGTGCGGTGGGGCAGCGGCGGCGACAGCGGAACCTGCGACAGCCCCGGCCGGTCCAGGGTCACGGCGTCGGGCAGCACGGTGGTCAGCGCCCCACCGCGTACGATCTCCAGCAGCGCCAGCGCCGAGTCCGCCTCGACGACCACCCGCGGTGCGGCACCCTGCTCGGCGAAGTAGGCGTCGATCCGGGCCCGGGTCGCGAAGTCGCCTGCGAGCAGCGCCAGGTCCCGCCCGGCCAGCTCCCCCACCGACAGCGGCCCGGAACCATTCCCGGCGCCCGCGACCACACCGAGCGTCTCGATGAACAGCGGATCGGCCTCGACGCCGGGCACCGGGTCACCGGTGAAGCCGATCCCCGCGTCCAGCTCGTCGGCGATCAGCGCCTCCCCGATGCGCTCCTGCGTCCCCTCACGGACGGTCAGGCCGAGCCCGGGATACCTGGCGTGCAGGGCGGCCATGAGCGGTCCGACGAGATAGGCGGTGAAGGTGGGCGTGACCCCGAGCCGCAGCTGCCCACGTGAGAGGTCCCGTACGTCCTGCACAGCCCGGTCGGCGGCTGCCAGTTCGCGCAGCGCTCTTCGCGCATGGTCCACATACACCTGACCCGCGTCGGTGGGCCGCACGGTGCGCCCCGCCCGGTCGAGCAGCGGCAGGCCGACGGCTCGCTCCAGCGCCCGGATCTGCTGCGACAGAGTCGGCTGGGATACGTGCAACGTCTCGGCGGCCCGGGTGAAGGAGCCGTGTTCGACGACGGCGAGGAGATAACGCAGGTGCCGCAGTTCCACAGGAGCCATACCGCGAGCGTATCGCCGCGTATTGCTCACATCTATGGGAGGCATGCACAGCGCGTCTTGGACGCTATAGCAGCAGATCAGCCACACTGAAGGAGGTCCGAAAGCAGCGAGAACGATCCGACCGGAGGTACCTGATGGACTTCGTCCGGCGCACCATCGACCTTGCACGCGCCAACGTCCTCGACGGCGGGCGCCCCTTCGCCACCGTCATCGTCAAGGACGGCGAGATCATCGCGGAGCGCGCCAACCAGGTCGCCCAGACCCACGACCCCACGGCGCACGCCGAAGTGCTGGCCATCCGGGACGCATGCGTGCGGCTCGGCACCGAGCACCTGACCGGCACCACGATCTACGTCCTGGCGCAACCGTGCCCGATGTGTTTGGGCGCGCTCTACTACTGCTCCCCTGACGAGGTCGTCTTCGTCACGACCCGCGAGGCCTACGAGCCGCACTACGTCGATGACCGCAAGTACTTCGAACTGAGCACGTTCTACGACGAGTTCGCCAAGCCCTGGCAGGAGCGCCGCCTGCCGATGCGCCACGAGCCGCGCGAAAACGCCGTGGAGGTCTACCGCCTGTGGCAGGACCGCAACAGCGGCGATCGCCGCGTTCCTGGCGCACCGAAGGCCGACGACGCCCACTGAGGCGGCGCCCGGGGATACCTCGTAGGCCGCTGGTGCTGCCGCGGTGGTTGAGACAGCATGCGGCACATGGACTGGATGCCTCTGCTCTCCACGCTGACCGGTGCTGCCATCGGCATCGCTGCCACCCTCGTCGCCGATCGCAACAGATGGCGTCGCGAGGAGGGGCGGCACGCGCTGGAAGTGCGGCGTGGCGTCTACACCGAGTACGCCTCCGCCCTCAAGGACGCGGGGGAAGAGATACGGGCTGTCGCCCTGGGTGATCACATGTCCGAGTCAGCGCGTGACGCGGCGGTGCGCGAAGCCTTTCGTGGCACCGGGCTGCACATGGCCAGCGAGCAGCTGTGGCTCGTGGGCCCGCCGGCCGTCGTCGCGGCCGCGAACGAGGCGTTTCACAGCCTGCGCCGGATGCGCGACGCCTACGCCCGCGGGGTGGAGGTCGGTTCCGAGGAGGACAGGGCCTTCATCCGACAGCGCCGCACGGCCATGGCGGACATGCGCCACCGCATGCGCGAGGACCTGGGCTTCGGCCCCCTCGGGATCGAGTGACCACCGGACGGAAGAGGGAGCAGAGGGGGCGCCCTTCGAGTCGTTGATCGCGGCGCCCAGCGTCCGCGGAGGCCTCGTGAGGCCGCTGTTAATCTGCGTCCCATGATCAAGGGGAGATCAGCCGGACGAATAGCGCGCATGGCGGGAGACACCCGGTCGGAACGAGTGCTGATCCTGGCCAGTTTCGTGAACCGCGTCGGCAACGGCCTCTTCAACACCGCGTCAGCGCTGTACTTCACCTTGGTCGTGCAACTCCCGGCAGTGCAGGTGGGCATCGCGCTCACCGTCGCCGGGCTGATCGGCCTGCTCGCGGGGATCCCGGGAGGGCACCTCGCTGATCGCCGAGGTCCCCGCACCATCATGATGCTGGCTCTCGCCGTTCAGGCGGTGGCGATGTCGGCCCTCGTCTTCGTCGAGAGCTGGACCGCCCTCGCGGCCATCGCCACCATCGACCAGCTTGCCGCGTCCGCGGGAGGAGCGGCGTGGGGTGCCCTCGTCGTCCGGGTCGGAACGGAGCAACCCGCTCTCTTCCGGGCCAAGTTGCGCACCTACGTCAACCTGGGCGTCGTCCTCGGCACCGTCGGCGCCGGACTCGCCGTGGCAGCCGGCACCCGAACCGCCTACGTCGTACTGATTGTTGGCAACGCCGCCAGCTTCGCGCTCTGCGCCCTCCTTCTGTTTCTGCTTCCTCATTACAAGGCGTTGGCGCCTCCGCCGCGGCAACGCCGCTGGATCGCCCTTCGCGACCGCCCCTTCGTCTCGTTCACAGCCCTTTTCGGGGCCATGGGGCTGCAGTACCCGGTGGTGTCCCTGCTGCTGCCGATCTGGATCTCGGAACACACGGACGCACCGCGCTGGACGGTGCCCGCGGTGTCGGCGCTGAACGCTGCCGTCTGTGTTCTGCTGCAGACCAGGATCGGTTCCCGCATCGAAACCCCGCGCGACGGCGGCCGGGCCTTTCGCACCGCGGGGCTCCTCTTCCTGGTCAGCTGTCCGCTGATGGCCCTGACCGCACACGCTCCCGTCTGGGTGGCCGTTGGTCTCGTGGTCGCGGCGATATGCATCCACAGCCTCGGGGAGATCTGGGAGTCCTCGGCAGGATTCGCCCTCGGATTCGGCCTTGCGCCAGACCACGCCCAGGGTCAGTACCAAGGTCTCCTCGGACTTGGCTTCAGCGCAGGCCAGGCGCTGGCCCCGGCCATCCTCACCACCCTCGTGCTGGGGTACGGCACTACTGGCTGGCTGTTCCTCGGCGT
The DNA here is from genome assembly GCF_053610705.1 of Streptomyces sp. NPDC054872. NCBI lineage: Bacteria > Bacillati > Actinomycetota > Actinomycetes > Kitasatosporales > Streptomycetaceae > Streptomyces > Streptomyces sp. NPDC054872. Next base: position 27,764 of record NZ_JBSGYY010000043.1, read on the forward strand.
GTTCTTCGCGGCGGTGGGCGCTGTCGGCCCGCCGCTCGAACGCTGGGGCATGCGGACCCGATCCAGGTACGGAGCAGGTACGGCGGATTCCGGCGCAGTGGCCGACGAGGCGCGTGCGTGAGGGTGTAGGCGGAGTCGCCTGCGGGCCATCCGTGGGCCTCCGACTGCCTCCGTCGGCCGGTCGAACGTCGGCCGGTCGAAAGGGCATGGCGCTTCGAGTGGCCGTTCGACATCGTCACTATCGAAGGCGCGTACCCCCGTTCGACCTCACCAACCGGTTTGGCTGAATCGGCCGCCGACGGCCGGCAGCTCCGTGATCGGAATGTGTTGGCCTCGTCCCTCATTGGCCAAGCGACAGCACCATCTGCTTCTCGGGTCGGTACGGGAACGAACTGGCAGGTCATCGCGTCGAAACGCGCTTCGGGCGGGCCCCTGTCGCCACACCGATGGGCCGGCCGGGAGGAACAGGGCCGCGGCCGGGTGTGACGAACTTGCTGGGTGAGATCGGCAAATCCCGGGGAAGAAGTGGCGACGAGACGATGGAGGTTGCCATGGATGGTAGAGATCTGGAACTGGGCGAGCTTTTGGCCGCCGCGGAGTCCGCGCCGCCCGGGGAGTCCGTCGGTGTCATAGCGCACGATCTGCGCAAGCGGTTCGGAGCGGATCGTGTGTCGTTCTTGTTCGTCGATCTCATGGAGCAACAGCTTCTGCGTCTGAGCGCGCCCGCCGAGGGAGAGGCGGCCGTCGCCACGGAGCGGCTCAACTTGCGGGGCAGCGTCTACGAGACGGTTCTGCGCACCCAGGAACAGCATGTGGAGCCGGACAGTCAGGGCGGACGGCGCGTGATCTCGCCGGTGACCAACCGCGGCGACTGCATCGGCGTCCTGGAAGTGACGTTGCAGTACGCCGACGACGCCGTGCTCGGACAGATCCGCGAAGCAGCTCACGCACTGGCCTACATCATCGTCACGGACCGCCGCTTCACCGACCTCTATCACGCGGGCCGCCGCACCACCCGGACCAGTCTCGCGGCCGAGATCCAGCACCAACTGCTGCCCTCGGCCTCTTGTTGTGAAGCCCCCCAGTTCACCCTCGCCGCGGGACTGGTGCCTGCCGACGACATCGGTGGCGACACCTATGACTACACGCTCGACCAGGACACGCTGCACCTGTCCATCACCGATGCCATGGGCCACGACACCGACTCCGCTCTGCTGGCCACGCTGGTGGTGGCCGCGTTGCGCGGTGCCCGCCGTACCGGTTGCGACGCGCTTCAGCAGGCCCGTCGTGCCCACGAGGCCTTGCTGGCCCACAATCGCGGGCTCGCCACCGGGCAACTGCTCTGCATCCGCCTGGAGACGGGCACCTGCGAACTGGTCAACGCGGGGCATCCCTGGCCGCTGCGCCTCCGGGAGGGCGCGACAGAGGTCGAGGAGGTCGAGCTGGCCATCAACCTGCCGTTCGGGGTGGCGTCACCGGCCTCGTACCGGCTGCAGGAGCTTCAGCTGAGCCCCGGCGACCGCCTGGTCCTGCTCACCGACGGCATGCAGGAACGCGGCGCGTCAGCCGTCGACCTGCCCTCTCTCGTGCGTGGCACCCGTGCCTCACATCCCCGGGAGGCCGTTCGCACCCTGACGACGGCGGTCCTGGACGCCTGCCGCGGCAACCTCAAGGACGACGCCACCGTCATGGTCCTGGACTGGCACGGCGCCGCGCAGCCCGCTCCGGACGCCTAGGCCGACGAGGCAGCGACCACGCATGACGCGGCGGCGGGCCTCTCAGCTGACGAGGAAGGGAACCTTCGTGAGCTCTTCGGAGACCTGCCAGACACGCCGGGCTTCCTCGGTGCCGCGAAGGCGTGAGTAGAGCTTCTGCTCTGCGGGAGGACCGCCCATGTGCCCGGGCCCGCGCGGCCCGTAGAACCCGCCGCGCTCGGCGTCGGGTGAGGTGGCGGCGTACAGGGCGGGAAGTCGCGCGGTGCGGACCGTCCCGACGACGATGCCGCGGGCAGACAGAGCCCGGATCAGGCGCACTCCCGCGCGGCCCACTACGCCGACCTGCTGCTCGCCCAGAGCGAGGAGTTCCGTCAGGTGTGGAACGACCATGAGATCGGCATCCGCCCCAAGGAGGTGAAGCGCTTCGTTCACCCCCAGCTCGGCGCGGTGGAACTGACCTGCCAGACGCTGCTCGATCCGAACCAGTCGCATCTCCTGCTCGTCTACACCGCCGTCCCCGGCAGCGAGAGCCACGAAAAGCTGCAGTTGCTCTCCGCCATCGGGGCGCAGGCTCTGAGCTGACCCGACCGACCCGACCTGCTGGATGAGCAAATCACTTGCCTTTCCTAGGGCCCCTAGGTTTAACCTAGGACCCCTAGGACCGATGTGGAGGGCACATGGCGCGGGCAGGGCTGACGGCGGAGCGTGTGACAGTCGCGGGCGCCGAACTGGCGGACGAGGCAGGGCTTGACCACGTGACCATGTCGCAGGTGGCCCGGCGGCTCGGCGTGAAGGACGCGAGCCTCTACACGCATGTGCGCGGCCTGGAGGATCTGCGCGGACGGATCGCGTTGCTGGCGGCGGACGAGAAGACCATCCGTATCGCGGAGGCGACCGCCGGCCGGTCCGGCAAGGACGCGCTGATCGCCTTCGCGAACGCCTGGCGGGAGTACGCGCACAAGCATCCCGGCCGCTACCTGGCCACACAGACCCAGATCCGGATCGACCCCGAGCTCGCCGCGAAGGCGCCCGGCCCCCGGCGCGCTGTCGAGCTGACCTACGGGATGTTGCACGGCTACGGACTGGCCGAGCCCGACCTGACCGACGCGGTGCGGCTGCTGCGCAGCACATTGCACGGGTTCGTCGCCTTGGAGGCTGCGGGCGGGTTCGCACACCGGCGTTCGCCGCAGCTTTCCTGGGTTCGTGCCCTCGACGCCCTGCACATCCTCCTGGAGCGCTGGCCCCGTCCCGAGAAGGAGACTCTCCATGACTGACCCGACCATCGGCAGCCTGCGCGTGAACGGCGCCACCCTGCACTACGAAGTGCGCGGTCAGGGCCCGCTCTTGCTGCTGATCCCCGGCGGGTCGGGCGGGGCGGCGTCCTTCGACGAGCTGGCCGACGACCTGGCCGTCGCATACAAAGTGGCCACCTACGACCCGCGCGGCATGTCCCGGAGCACGCTGGACGCCCGCGAGGCCGAGCAGAGCGTGGCCGAACACGCCGACGACGCCTTCCGTATCCTGGAACTGCTGTCGCCCGGTGAGCCCGCTCGGGTTTTCGGCTCCAGTTCGGGCGCCATCGCGGCCCTGCATCTGCTCACCGCCCGCCCAGAGCGCGTCCGGCGCGTCGTCGCGCACGAGCCTCCGATGGTGACGGTCCTGGCGGACGCCTCCACCCATCTCGCCCTCATCGCGCGCGTGCAGGAGGTATTCCGCACGCAAGGGCTCATGCCTGCGATGAACGTGTTCGCCGCGGGGCTCAGGAAGGACGGCGACACCGTCGAGCCGAAGGCCCGGATCGAGCTTCCGCCGCAGGCAGCGGCGAGGGCTGAACAGACCATGGCCAACCTGCCGTACTTCGTCAGCCGCATTGTTCCCGGCTTCATGTCCTACACGCCGGACCTGCACCGGCTGGAGGAACTGTCGGATCAGCTCGTGCTCGCCGCGGGTCAGAACTCGCGAGGTGAGCTGGCCTACCGTCCGGCCGCCTTGCTGGCCGAACGCTTCGGCACGGAACTCCTGCACTTCCCCGGCGGGCACACCGGACTGACCACGCACCCCGCCTCATTCGGCGAGCTCCTTCTCAAGGCATTCCGCGACTGAACCACGCTGCGCGCGTTGGGGAGCCCGCCCGCCCCGGGTGAAGCCACGCTGGCGTCGGCGCACCTATACGAGGGTCTGCTCGACCCGCCTGACTGATGATTCGGGTTCCGGCGCGCCGACCGGCCGGGCTCACGCAGCGGCGTACCCGTACACCGCCGACTCCCCCAACTCCTCCTCGATACGGATGAGTTGGTTGTACTTGGCCGTGCGGTCCGACCGGGACAGCGACCCCGTCTTGATCTGTCCGCACCCCGTGGCCACGGCCAGGTCCGCGATGGTCGTGTCCTCCGTCTCGCCGGAGCGGTGCGACATGACCGCCGCCCAGCCGGCCCGTCGCGCGGCACCTACCGTGCCGAGTGCCTCGGTCAGCGTCCCGATCTGGTTGACCTTGATCAGGACCGCGTTGCCCACCCCCGTACGAATGCCTTCCCGTACCAGCGCCTCGTTGGTGCAGAAGACGTCGTCCCCGGTCAGCTGACACCGCTCCCCCACCCGGGCCGTCAGCTCCCGCCATCCGTCGTGGTCGTCCTCGGCCATCGGGTCCTCCACCGAGACGATCGGGTACGCGTCGATCAGCTTGACGAAGTAGTCGACCTGCTCGGCGGGCGTACGCCGCACCCCCTCCCCCACGTACTCGTACACGCCGCCCCGGTAGAACTCCGACGACGCCGGGTCCATGACGAGGCCGATGTCCGCGCCGGGCCGGTACCCGGTCCGCTCGATCGCGGCCATGACGAAGTCCAGCGCCTCCTCGGCCGTACGCAGCGCGGGCGCGAAGCCGCCCTCGTCGCCGACGGCGGTGGAGTGGCCGGCGGCCAGCAGATCGCGGCGGAGGGTGTGAAAGACCTCGGAGCCCATCCGGACGGCCTCCGCGAAGGTCCCCGCACCCACCGGCGCGATCATGAACTCCTGGAAGTCCAGCGGATTGTCGGCGTGGGCGCCCCCGTTGACGATGTTCATCATCGGCACCGGAAGCACGCGGGCGTCGGCGCCGCCGAGATAGCGGTACAGCGGCTGCCGGTGCGAGAGGGCGGCGGCCTTCGCCGTGGCCAGGGACACCCCGAGCAGGGCATTGGCGCCGAGCCGCGCCTTGGCGGGCGTGCCGTCGAGCGCGACGAGCGCGACATCAAGGCCGGCCTGGTCGTCGGCGTCGCGCCCGGTGACGGCATCCGCTATCTCGCCGTTCACATGAGACACGGCCCGGTCGACGCCCTTGCCGTGCCACCGCCGAGGGTCGCCGTCGCGCAGCTCCACCGCTTCACGGGCGCCGGTGGAGGCGCCGGAGGGAACCGCGGCGCGGCCCAGCGATCCGTCGGCGAGGACGACGTCGACCTCGACGGTGGGGTTGCCGCGACTGTCGAGGACGGTGCGGGCGGTGACGCCTCGGACACTGGTCGGCTCATCTGTATGTGCGGGCATGGGAGTTCCTTCCCGTTGTCGCCTGCCGGGCCGCGGCTGCGACGACGCTGGCGCTCGGCCCGACACGTCGAAACAATACAGCATTGCTGTTCAGTTCAGCTGTTCAGTTCGGCTGTTTAGCCATGCTGTTCAGTTCCGCTGCACGACGGCGGTTCCGGGTTAAAGTGCCCTATGCCCACCCCGCAAGCCGCCAACGTCGCCGCCGAACTGCGCACCGCGATGGGCAAACTCACCCGGCGCGTGAAGCACGAGGACCGGATTCCGCACGGGCAGGTCGCCGTACTCGGCGTCCTGGACCGCGACGGCGCCATGACCACCAGCGACCTCGCGACCGACCAGCGCGTACGCCCGCAGTCGATGGCCCGCGCGGTCGGCCTCCTCCTCGAGCAGGGCCTGCTGACCCGCACGGCCCACCCCACGGACGGCCGCAAGACCCTGCTCGGCCTGTCCGACGCGGGCCGGGCCGCGCTGGAAGCGGAACGCGACCGCAGGGCCGACTGGCTGGCCCAGGCGATCGAGGCCGAACTCACCGAGCAAGAGCGGGAGTTGCTCGCGCGCAGCACGGCCCTTATGGAACGGCTGGCCGCTCGCCACGGCGCGTCCGAGCACCCCTGAGGATCATTGGTCGACCAGCCCGGGGACTGTGCTGGGCGCGCCCCCGCGAGGATGGCGCTGACGGTCATCGCGCACTCGACCCTCCAGGCGCCACCGTCCGGCATTCACCCGTCCCGCGGCGCCCGTGCCCCGCACTGCCCGCTGCCGTCAACCTCCGCTGACGCGTGTTGACTTCCGCACCTAGTGCAGATTCACTAGAGCGCAACTGATGCCCTCGCACTATGAGGCTATGAGGTAGTGATGCCGCAGCTGACAGCAGGAGAGCCCTCCGCGGTAAGGGATCGCGGGATCGCATCGCGCGCGTACGCGCCGCACGTGAGCATGGGGAGGCACGGAACGCTGTGACCTTCCATCCCTTCACGTCGCAAGCCGTCGTTCTCTCCGGCCGCGCCCGGGTGACACTCTCCGGTGAACTCGACTTCGACACCGCGCCCAGCGTCCTCGAAGCGGTCGCCGCCTGCCTGGCCAAGCGGCCGACGAGTCTCTGCCTCGATCTGACCGGCATCTCCTTCTGCGACTGCGCCGGTCTGAACTCCCTGCTGACGGCGCGGCTTTCCGTCCTTCAGGCAGGCGTGGATCTTCTCGTCGAAGGCGTCGGAGCCCAGTTGGCGCGACTCCTCTCCCTGATCGGGGCCGACGATGTCTTCACCACCGACGCCATCTTCACCGAGGGGGATACATCCACGGACGCGGAGACCGCTTCCCGCGCTTCGGATTCGGCCGCAGGCTGCCGCGCCACCACGGCGTCCGCCGACAAGTCGCCGCTCCGGGACCTACTGGCATGATCGTGCAGTCCGCCACCTGCAAGGATGCACCGATGCCCTCATCTCCCCCGCCCAGCCGTCCGATCAGAATCTTGTTGGTGGAGGATCACGACATGGTGGCCGAGGCCATCCGCCTCGCCCTGGAGCGGTCGCCTGATCTGCAGATCGTGGGCCACGCGGCATCGGTCGCGTCGGCGCTGGCGGACGCGAAGCGATGCGAACCTGATGTCGTGCTGATGGACCGACGCCTGCCGGACGGCGATGGGGTCACCGCCATCGCCGACCTGCTCGCACTCAAGCCGGAAGCCCGGGTACTGGTCCTGGCGGCCGAAGGCAGCGCATCGGTGGCCGCGCGCGTCGCGGAGACGGGCGGGTCCGGCCTGATCCTGAAGGCTCGCGGCCTGAGCGAACTGGAGGATGCCGTACGCCGGGTGGCAGCGGGTGAGGTGGTGTTCAGCCAGGAGCTGCTGGGCGACGTGCTGGGACGGCTGGCCGGCAGAACGCCCAGCCTGGGCGCGAACCTGACTCCGCGGGAGCGGGAAGCCCTGCAACTGCTGGGGCAGGGCCGCACCACCGCCGAGATCAGCGATCAGCTGGGGGTCGCTCTCAACACCGGGCGCAACCACGTCCAGCGGGTCCTGGAGAAGCTGGGAGCACGTTCCCAGCTGGAGGCCGTGACGATCGCGCGACGTGAGGGGCTCCTCACGTGACGCGGGAGCCGCGGCAGCAGAGACACGCGCGGAAGCAGGCGGCTCCGATGTCGGACGCCGCGTTCACCCTCCTGGTTCAGGGCGTGCTGGACTACGGCATCTTCATGCTCGACCCGCAGGGCCACATCATCAGTTGGAACGCGGGAGCGGAGCGGATCAAGGGATACCAAGCGGAGGACATCGTCGGACAGCACTTCTCCGTCTTCTATCCGCCCGAGGACCAGGCTTCCGGCAAGCCCCAATGGGAGTTGAAGACCGCCGTGGCCGACGGCAGGCTGGAGGACGAGGGGTGGCGCGTCCGCAAGGACGGCTCTCGCTTCTGGGCGAACGTGGTCATCACCGCCCTGTGGGACGAAGAGGGTGTACTGCGGGGATTTGGCAAGGTCACCCGTGACATGTCGGAGCGGCGGGCAGCGCAGCACGCGCTCAGCGAGCGTCGACGCTTGTTCGACCACCTGGTCCAGGCGCAGGAAACGGAACGACGCCGCATCGCGTGGGATGTCCACGACGACTCCATCCAGGCCATGGTCGCCGTCGGGATGCGTCTTGAGCTGCTGGCGGATCAGGTGCCGGAGTCGCACGCCGCGGAACTGCAGCGCCTGGACGCATCGGTGCGCGAGGCGATCGGGCGCCTGCGCAGCCTGACCTTCCGGCTGCATCCGCCGGGGATCGACAGGCATGGCCTGGTGGACGGCCTTTCCAGCCACCTGGCCGACGTCGTGGGCTCCTCCTGGGGCATGCCCTACTCGTTCGAGCACCACCTGGATCGTGAACCCTCACCCGAGACAGCCATCACCATCTTCCGTATCGTCCAAGAGGCATTGCTGAACGTGCACAAGCACGCGCGTGGGAGCAGAGTCGACGTCCGTGTCGCGTCCGCCGACGGGGGCATCGTGACGCGTGTCGTGGACGACGGAACCGGCACACCGATCTCCCAGGACAGCGCCCGTGACCACTTCGGGGTCATCGAGATGCGGGAGAGAGCCGAAACGGCCGGCGGCTGGTGGTCCATGCACGGCCGGCCCGGCACGGGCACGACCGTCGAGTTCTGGGTGCCGAACCCTCTCCCCTTTCCGCCGTCGCCTGCGGCATCACCGGACGACGCGCCGTGACCGCGGCGACTCCCGCGGACGACTGCCCCCGTCCACCGCTCCGCGTCGTCCTGTGCGATGACAACGCGCTGCTCCTGGAGACCCTGAGCGAGGTCGTGGAGGCACAGCCCGACTTGGAGGTCGTGGGCACCGCGCGCGACAGCGAGCAGGCGCTGCGACTCGCCGCCCACCATCAACCGGATCTCGTCGTCCTGGATGTCCGCTTCCCCGGCGGCGGCCACGTGGTCGCCAGAGACATCGCCCAGTGCTCCCCGGCCAGCCGGATCGTGGCGTTCTCCGCGTACGACGACAAGGGCTCCGTCGAGCAGATGCAGAACGCGGGAGTGGCCGAGTACGTCCTTAAAGGTGCCAGCAACAGGGAACTTCTCGCGGCCTTGCGCCGGGCGGCCGCACCACGATGAGCCGACGCCCCCCGGGGGGCGGGATTAAGCGGAACTATGGGGGTAGTCGGCCCCCATGAGGCCGGGCTGATCGAGGAGCAAGGCGGACTGCATGGACCAGACAGCGGACGACGGCGGCCAGCCGTCGGCAAGCGACGGATCCGTGTCGGTCTCCCAGCTGTTCGAGGGCAGCGAGGGGATCGCACGCGCGCGGCATCTGGCCCGTGACTTCCTGTCAGACCTACGATCCGTTCACGGGCTCTCCGTGTCCAGTCAGGCCATGGGGATGGTGGAGCTGGTGGTCAGTGAGCTGGTGACCAACGCCCGCAAGTACGCACCAGGGCCCTGTCTGCTCGCCCTCGCGGTGCACGGAGCCGACATCGAGGTCACCGTACGGGACAGCAACTCCGTACTGCCCGCGGTCTCGGCGCCGGATCCGAGCCGCCTCGGACAGCACGGTCTGGAGGTCGTGCAGGCCGTGTGCCGGAAACTTCGGGTGGACCGGGAACCGTCGGGCAAGCGCATCACCGCGGTGCTCGGCCTGGCCGATGGCTTGGGCGGGAGTCCGGCCCACGGCCACGTGTGAGTTGATCCCCCCCCGCTTGGCGAACGGAGCGTCACCTCGTGGGCACAAATTCGGGCAGGGTGAGAGCCGTGTGCGCCCGTCGGCCCTGGTTCGCGGGCATGGCGCTGAGGTTGCGCAGCATAGTGTTGCGCTGGGCGAGGGCACGCGTCGTGGTGGGGAAGAGTGTGGCGTCGCCCTTGCCGATCTGTCCCTGGTTCGCGGTCACGAAATCGCGGGTGCTGTGTTCGTAGGCGGCAAGACCCGCGGTGGCGTCCCGGTCGGCCAGTGAAGCAGCGAGCATGTACGCACCGACGAGCGCGAGACTGGTGCCTTGTCCGGTGAGGAACGAGGGTGCGTACGCGGCGTCGCCCACCAGTGCGACCCGGCCGCTGGACCAGCGTGGCATGCGGATCTGGCTGACCATGTCGCAGTACAGGTCGTCCGTGTCATGCAGGGCGGCGATCATTGCTGGCACCTCCCATTTCGCGTCGGCGAAGACCGAGGCGACCAACTCCCTTTGGGTCCCTGGGTCACCGAGCGCGTCGAAGGGAGGTTCCGGTCGGGCGAAGTTCAGGAAGGCGTGCACTTCGGCCGCGTCCTCCACGGCGTAGAGAGCGGCGGCTCTGCCCGGGGTGTTCCACATCATGACCTCGTGGGAAAGGTCGAGGGTGTTGCGCATGGTGAACACGGCGAAGCAGTAGCCGAGGTATCGGTGGAATTGTTCCTCAGGGCCGAACAGCAGCTTCCGGGTACGTGAATGCAGGCCGTCCGCGCCGAACACCATGTCGAACGTACGCCTGCCGCCCCCGCGGAAGGTGACGTCGACCCCGTGGCCGGACTGGTCAAGGGTCTCGATGGAGTCGTCGAACAGGAATTCCACGTCGTCACGGATTGCCGCGTACAGAGCGCCGGTCAGATCCCCGCGCCGCACCTCGATGTCCTCTCCCCTGACGCCGCCGGCGACGGTGTGCGGGTTGATCGCGGCCACCTTGCCGCCGTCCGCGTCGAGGAAGGTGATGCGGCGCGTGTCGATGTGCGCGTCCCGCAGCTGGGGCAGGATGCCCATCCTGCGGACGACCTCCAGTGCGGTGCCGCGTATGTCGACGGGATAGCCGCCGCTGCGTGGTGTGAACGCCTTCTCCACCACCGTGACCGCGTATCCGTGGCGGGTCAGCCAGAACGCGAGGGCGGGACCCGCGATGCCGGCCCCCGAGACCAGGACCTCACGGCGCGGCTCCGTACGGCTGTCCGTCAACTTGTCGGTGTGGGTCATCACTTGACTCCTTTGCCCATGGTGCGGATGTTCATGGTGCGGACGACGAGCAGGGACAGTGCCGTCACGGTGCCGGCGATGACGAAGCCGGTGACGAAGGCCGATTCGGTCGGGTCGTCCATTCCGGGGCGGGTCCCCGCGGTGAGGATGGCGCCGGAGATCTGGGCGCCCGCGGCGAAGCCGATCACGCGTGTCACCAGGACCAGGCTGGTGGCGGTGCCGGTGTTCTCGTGATCGACGGAGGTGGCGGTCTTGATGACCATCGCCGTGATGCAGACACCACTGGCCAGGGCGATCAGCGCCTTGCCGACGGTGAGCTGCCAGACCTCGGTGTGCAGGAAGGCCAGGGCGAGCAACGTGGTGGCCATGACGCCGATTCCGGCTGCCACCACGGCACTTGAGCCGAAACGCCGCGCCGCGGCCCCGCCCAGGGGTCCGCTGATCGCCCCCGCGATGGCGCCGGGCAGCAGATACCGCCCGATGTCGGTGGAGCTTGCCGCGAAGCCGTACCCGTCGGCGGACACCGCGAACAGCTGCGGAACGAGATACATCGCCACCGAGGTGCCCAGGCAGACGGCGAAGGTGACGACGTACGAGCTCCAGATCGCGGGCTTGGCCAGCAGCTGCAGATCGACCATGGGTGAGGGTGACCGGCGTTCGACGGCGACCCATCCGGTCACCAGGAGGGCCAGGAGCACGACGAGTGCGGCGAGCGCGAACGGCCGGCTGCCGACCTCGGGCGCCATCGAGAGCCCGAGCATGAGGGTCAGCAGAACGCCGCTCAGCAGGACCAGTCCGGGCCAGTCGATCCGGGCGTCCGAGCGGGCCGGCGGATCATTCGGCATCAGCTTGTGGACGAACAGCGTCGCCACGACGATCGCGATCGTCGGTATCGCGAACATCCAGTGCCGGGAAAGCCCTTCGGCGATGGGCCCGGCCATCAGCGTTCCCAGCATGCCCCCGCCCACGAACAGCCCGCTGACCACCCCGATGGCCACCTGGGACTCCCCCGTCGACAGGTGCTTGCGTACCAGGATGAACGAGAGGGGCATCGCGCCGACCATGGCGCCTTCCAGTACCTGGCCGAGCAGCAGCACCGGCAGGTTCGGTGCCAGCGAGGAGACCAGACCACCGGCCGCGACCACCGCCATCAGCCGGAGCATGACCCGTTTCCCGCCGTAGCGGTCACCGAGGCTGCCCGCGACGGGCGTGACGAGCGCACCGGTGATGAGCATGGTGATGCTGAGAAGTGCCCCTTGGGCGGGGCTCATTGATAACTCGCGTTGTAACAGCGGGAGCGTCGGTGTCACCACCGACTCCAGGGCCCCGGTGGCGGCTGCCAGCGCGCCGAGGGCCGCGATCGCGGCCCTTCCGATGCGGACTTGGGGCGCCAGGGTTGTGGCGGTCATGAACTTCCCTTCCCTCATTGCCGGGTGAGCGAGATGGGGTGGTGGGGTTCGACGCGGACGCAGGGCTGCCGCCTCGCCGATGACACCGCCCGAGGCACCTCCCCCGAGCGGTCTCCCCAGACCCAGAATTACACTACACCGTGTAGTAAAGTCGCGTTAAGATACGGCCATGCCAACCACGAAGACACTGCGCGAGGGGTCCACGAAGAAGCGGGCCGCCATCCTCTCCGCGGCCCGGGAACTGTTCCTCGCCGACGGCTTCGACCGCACCAGCGTCGACGCGGTCGCCGCCCGGGCCGAGGTGTCCAAGCGGACGGTCTATGACTACTTCGGCGACAAGCAGACACTGCTGCAAGCAGTCGTCGACGGCGTCGGCCAGTCACTGATCACCACGATCCGGCGCATCCTCGACGACACCCTCACCGACCCCGCCGACCTCGCCGGAACCACCGACCTGGAGGACGTGCTGGTCACGTTCTCGATGCGCATCGCGACCGACATGCTCGGCTCAGCGGAGTACGCCACCCTGCAGAGGCTGGTCCGCACGCAGACCGGCCAACTGCCGGACGGCGGCGAGAACTCCATGGCCGACGCCCCCGAGGAGGCACTCGCCGAGCGGTTCGCCGCCCTCGCCGATGCCGGCCTGCTCGACGTCCCCGACACCCGCCTCGCGGCCGACCAGTTCATCGCGTTGACCTTCAACGTCGCCCTCAACAGATTCGGTTCGGCGAACGCCGCGGAGGACACACGGGTCCAGCCCCTCATCGTCGAGGGAGTGCGAACCTTCCTGCGGGCCTACCAGGCCAAGTAGAGCTGCCAACTGCCGAGTAGTCCGGACGGGGGCCCACCGAGGCGGACGCCCCCTCGGCCCCGGTAGCATCATCGGCATGTCTGCTGCTTCATGCGCGGCCGCTTGTGCCGCGGTGACGAGGACGCTCCGCTAGCGGCGGGGCGTTCGTCTCACACCTCTTGAACGATCCGTCGCTCCGTGGTCGTACCGGAGCGGCACGCTCGTGCTGCTCCGAACTCCCCCTGAGTAACGGAGCACTCAGTGTTTTCAGGCATTCTCTTCTCGCGCCGGGGCCGGACGGCCCCGGCGCGTGCGTGGCTGCTGCTGTGCTGCATGGCCATGCTGCAGTTCTTCATCGCGGTCGACGTGACCGTCGTCAACGTCGCCCCGCCCTCGATCGGCGCCGACTTCGGCGTCGACGGTCACGCACTGACCTGGGTCGTGGTCGGGTACACGATCACGGGTGGAGGGCTGCTGATGCTCGGCGGCCGGCTGGGCGACGTCCTTGGCAGGCGCCGCATTCTCCTGCTCGGCACCACTCTCTTCGGAGCCGCGTCCCTGATGGCCGGACTCGCTCCCTCTCTCGCCCTGCTGGTAACGGCCCGGTTGCTGCAGGGAGTTGGCGAGGCGATCACGCTTCCGGCAGCGATGTCAGTGATCGTCCTCCTGTTCCCCGAGGGGCCGCGCAGGTCCCGGGCACTGAGCGTGTGGGCGGCCGTCGCCAGCTGTGGTCTCGTCCTCGGCTTCGCACTCTCCGGCATCATCATCGAGCTGTTGGGCTGGCGGTGGATCTTCCTGGTGTCCGTGCCTTTCGTCGCGGTCGTGATCGCCGCGGTGGTCTTGCTCGTGCCGGGTGAACGACCGGCCGGCTCGTCACCGGTGGACCTTCTCGGTTCGCTCCTGCTGGTCGCCGCTCCGCTGCTGTTCACCCTTGGGGTGGTCGAGGCCGGGAAGGCGGACAGCCCCCTGCCCTGGCTGCCGCCGACGGCGCTGGCCGGTGCGGTGGCGGCCGGGGCCCTGTTCATCAGGACCGAGCGCCGTTCACGTAACCCGGTCGTGCCACTGCGCATCATCCACAACCGGCCGCGCATCCTGGCCAACCTCGCCACCGCGTTGCTGAGCGCGGCGCTGTCCGCTTCCTTCCTGCTGTTCACGTACTACCTGCAAGACCGCCTGGACACCGGGCCGCTCCAAGCCGGCCTGACCATGCTGCCGTTGGCGGTGTTCCTGGTCGCGGCGTCGGTACTGGTTCCTCGCCTCGTCGAGCGGTGGGGCGCCCGCAGTTGTGTCCTGGCGGGGATCGGCTTCACCATGCTGGCGATGGCAGTCATCGCTCTGGTCTCCTGCCGCGGCTACGGCAGCCCGGCCCTGATTCCGGCGATGCTGCTCATCGCCGCCGGGATGGGCTTCGGGCTCGTAGGGCTGCAGTACATCGCGGTGACCGGAGTGACCGAAGACGACGCGGGCATCGCCTCCGGTGTCCAGCGAGCCGCCGACCAACTGGGTGGTGCCACCGGGATCACTCTCTACGTGGGCGTCGGGTTCGCTCCCGCCCTGGACGGCACCGACCCGTTCCTCACCGCCGGCTGCCTGGCCGTCGCCGGGCTCACCGCGGCCGCGCTCGTCACCTGGAGGATCCCCACGCCCACCAAGTAGCCCTTCCTGGCCGGTGACCCCACTCCCCCTGCCGCCTCACTGCTGCGGCGCACCGGACCCGACCGTCGGCAGGTAACGCGGTGCTCGCCAGGCCTTCAGCCGGTCCTCCACCGCGGCCCCCACGGACAGGAGTTTGGCGTCCTGGCGGTCGCCGGCCATCAGGAGCAGGCCGACCGGCAGTTCGTTGACGGACCCGGCGGGCACCGAGAGGGACGGGTATCCGGCAACGGCTGCCGGGGTGGAGGAGGGGATGACGTCGTTGTCGCCGCGCGCGCAGTCGGTGGTCCAGGCGGGCGGATTCGTGGGCGCGGCGATGGCGTCCAGGCGGTGGGCGGACATGGTCTCGTCGATGGAGCGCCGTGAGAGGTCCTTCAGTTCGGCGCGCATCGCCCGGTAATCGGGGTCGGTGGTGGGCGGCGCGGCGAGGGCCTGCTCGAACAACTCCTGTCCGGCGAAGCAGGTCTGTTCCTCGGGGTGAGCGCGGTTGAACTCGATCAGCTCGGCGAGGTCACGGGGCCCCTTGCGCGTGCCGAGGTAGGCGTCGATGTCCCGGTGGAACTCGCTGAGCAGCGCCGGGAACTCGAGCTCGGCCAGCCGTGCCTGGTACGGGGGTGTCACCTCGACGACCACCGCTCCGGCCTTGCGCAGCTTCTTCGCCGTACGGGTCATCACCGCGTCCACGTCCGTTCCCAGCGAGGGCAGGCGCCACAGGCCGATCCGCTTGCCGCGGAGGCTGGGGGCCGCCTGGTCAGCCGTCGCGTTCTCGGCCGGGAAGCCTGACGAACCGCGGTGACTTGGGCGGTCCGGGAGGGAGCCGGAGCGGGCACCGTCTCGCGAGCTCTGGCGCTCGCTCAGCACTGAGAGCGTGAGCGCGGTGTCGATGACGTTGCGCGCCATGGGCCCGGCCGTGTCCTGCTCCGCGGAGATCGGCACCACGCCTGACTGGCTGACCAGGCCGAGGCTGGGCTTGTGGCCGACGACACCGTTCATCCCGGCCGGGCACACGATGGAGCCGTCCGTCTCCGTGCCGATCGCCACCTGCGACAACGACGCGGCGAGCGCGGCGGCGGAGCCGGAGGACGATCCGCACGGATTGCGGTCGAGCACATAGGGATTCTTGGTCTGGCCGCCCACCGCCGACCACCCCGATGTCGGCTTCGCAGCACGGAAGTTGGCCCACTCGGACAGATTCGTCTTGCCGAGAATCACCGCGCCGGCCTTCCTCAACCGGGTCACCAGCGCGGCGTCGGCGTCGGGCGGGCTCCCGGCGAGCGCGAGCGACCCGGCCGTCGTCGGCATGTCACGGGTGTTCACGTTGTCCTTGAGCAGAACGGGGATACCGTCCAACGGCCCAAGGGTCTTCCCGCGTCGGTGGCGCACATCGCTGGCCGCCGCCTGGCGCAGGGCCGTCGGGCTGGTGCGCAGCACCGAGTGAATCTTGGGATCGACGTGCGCGATGCGCCGCAGGTAGGCCCTGGTCAGCGCCGACGAGGTCAGCGATCCGTCCCCCATGCGCGCCTGTAACTCCGGGATCGTCACCGTGTCCAGGTCGACCCCGGGAACGTGAGGCGACCCGGTCGGCGGTGATGAGCTTTCGGTGGAATGCCCGGCGGTCTGCGCACCGGCATGCGGCACACCTGTCAGAAGGGACCCCGCGACGAGGGCGGCGGTCATTGCGGCAATGCTCCTCTTCCCCATGCGGCCCAGCGGACTACAGCAGCCGCGTCCGGCGCAAGGGGGCCGGGGGGTCAGGTACTTCGCGAGCTGAGAAGGCGGCTTCGAACGGGCTGCGGGCTCCGGGCTGCGGACTGCGGACTGCGGACCGATCGGCGCTCTCCGCCAGCGATGGCTGACACCAGGTCACCACCTGGCACGCAGCACGCCGTCGCTGTCGGGCAGAGCGGCACAGAGCAACGGATGACGTTCGTCGACGTCCATGGGCAAGGCGAGGGCCGCCCGCATGCCGGCTGACAGGGCGGCAAGCTCCTGGTACTCGCTGTCATCGACGAGCACGTGACTGATCCTCCCGTCCCGCGCCTCCCAGACGAACTCCACCGTTCCCTCCTCGGGCAGCGCCGCGAGAACCGCGCCGACATCAGGGTCCAGGTCGGGCCAGACGGTCAGCAGGGCGCGCGGGCTGAAACCGGCGCGCACCTCGTCGAGGTTGGCCGCCGTGAGGCGGTGCCAGCGTGCGGCATTGCCGACGAAAGCCTCCTCCAGGAGCAACGTCTTCCGTGCGGCCAGTTCCGTGCGCACACGCGCCCAGAAGCCCTCGTCGGCTGCCTCCGTCACCTCTGATTCCTCGAAGCTCGCAGCGTAAGGCGAGGCCGTCATCGGCTCAGCGAAGAGACCTAGCTCCCGAGTGCGGGCCACTGCGTCACCGCAGGGCTGATCGGTACCCACGTACACGTACTGGTCCCACCCGACATGCACGGTGAACACGTCCTCCACCTCCAGCCGACACCAGGCGCCCTGGTCGCGGAGCATGGCCCGGACCAGCTCCAGAGCGACGGAAAGGGAGATCTCGGCCCCGTCGTGGAAGCCGGTGAGGTCGGGCGGGAAGAGCCCGGCGAGGCCGTGCCCCTCGACCGGCGGCTCCAGGCCGAAGTGCACGAAGCCGGTGACCGCGGGCTCGCGGATCTCCAGCCGCTCGACGCCCGAGGCCGCCGCGAAGGCGGCTATTGCCGCCAGATACGCCGCCTCGACCGGCCCGTGGTCGCAGGCCGTGTCCTCCGCACCGGTGTAGTGACCGCGCTCGTCGCGGTCGGCGGGGTCGTACTTGGTGATCCGGTGGACGAAGGCTGGCGGCACACTGCTCCCTGGACGATGGGGCCTCCAGCCTAATGACCCTGTCTCCCTCAGCTCCACGCCGTTGAGCCCAAACTCGCCCCCACGCCCCTGTCCGCCTCAGCTCCCCGCCGTCAACGCCAAGCGCCGGAACAGTGCCCTGCCGATCAGCTGCACTGCCAGGTGAACATCGCCCGGTCGAAGCGCGCTGGGCCAGGTCTGTGGGGCGGATGAGCCAGTACTGCGTGCCGGCGTCGCCCCACATCATGGCGGCGTCGTCGTCGCCGGCGAACTGGGCCAGCAGTACCCACTCGCTGATCTCCTGATCGAGCGCCAGGGCGTCGCAGGCCGTGGCCTCGCCGAGGACCGCTTCGGCCACCTCGATCTCCACCAGGTTCTGGTTCGCGTGCGCATGACCGCCTATTTGGTGCCCCGGTCGGAGCACTGCGATTGGTTCTGGTAGCGCTTTCCCAGCTGGGCTCCGGGGGCGAAGGCGTCTCGGAGGCGAGGATGCCAGGGCTAGGCCGCGGTCAGGCCGGGCCGGGCGGTGAGCAGTAGCTGCGGATACGGCTGCAATCCCTGGGGCGCGGCACGCTCGACCGGCGTCTCGTCGGGGGATGTGTACAGGGCGCGAGCGCCTGCCCAGCTCTCGCGATCCTCCACCAGCACCAGCGCGTCGCCGTCGTCCACCTGTCCGTCGAAATGGAAGAACGACAGCGTCCCCTCGGATGGGAGGTCGATGTCCAGCGCGGCGAGGGTGCGGCAGACCACCGAGTCAGCCCACCACAGTGCTCACTCCCCCGGCTGTCGCTCCCCCGGCCGCGTCGAGCCCGGCACCATCGAGCCCGGCAGCCGGACGGAGCAGGCTCACCCATCGCTCGGCGACGTCGGAGGACAGGTGGTGGCGGGCGAGCGTACGCAGGGCGTCGAGTGAACCGAATGTCATACGCCCGATCATGCACCGCCCCACTGACGATGCCGTCCCGTCGACGGCTCCGCCCGTCGGGCGGCCTCAACGGCGGCAGCGCAGATGGCCCAGGCGACCGATTTGATCGTCCTACGCGCGGGTAGCAGGGCGACATGGTCACCGAAACCTTTGCTTCCCCGAGCGGCTACGCGCAGCCCACCATCGACATCCAGGCTCTCGCCGAGCTGCTCGACGGCGAATACGCCGAGGTCCGCGATCTGGTGCGCACCAATCTGACGACGTACGCAGGCGTACTGGACGAAGCGGAGGAGCTCGGCTTCGACGAGTTCCGCGAGCGGGTGCGTGAGCTCGTCGTCGAGATGGCGGCGACGGGCCAGACGGGCATGGGCTTTCCGAAGGAGTACGGCGGGGGCGGCGACATCGGTGCGTCGATCGCCGCGTTCGAGACGCTCGCGTTCGGCGATCTGTCGGTGCTGGTGAAGGTCGGCGTGCAGTTCGGGCTCTTCGGCGGTGCGATCCTGCACCTGGGCACCAAGCGTCACCACGAGGCCTACCTGCCGCGCCTGATCACCGGGGAGCTGATGGGGTGCTTCGCGATGACCGAGACGGGACACGGCTCCAATGTCCAGGCGCTCGGCACGGTGGCTCGATACGACGCCGACAGCCAGGAGTTCGTCATCACCACCGGCGGGGACGAGGCCAGGAAGGACTACATCGGCAACGCGGCCCGGCACGCCGAGCTGGCGGTGGTCTTCGCCCAGCTCGAGGTGGACGGAAAGCGCGAGGGTGTGCACGCGTTCGTCGTGCCGATCCGTGTCGACGGTGATGTGGCCCCCGGCGTCCGGATCGAGGACGACGGCCGCAAGATGGGCCTCAACGGCGTGGACAACGGCCGCATCTGGTTCGACGGCGTACGCGTGCCACGCGAGGCGCTGCTCAACCAGTTCGCCGACGTCACTCCTGAGGGCGCCTACCAGAGCCCGATCGACAACCCCGACCGCCGATTCTTCACGATGCTCGGCACGCTGGTGCAGGGGCGGGTCAGCGTCGGCGGCGGTGCCATCAACGCCGCCAAGGTCGCCCTGGCGATCGCCACCAAGTACGCCGAGCGCCGACGGCAGTTCCAGGCCGCCTCGGACACCGAGGAGCAGGTGCTCCTCGACTACGGCATGCATCAGCGCCGGCTGCTCCCGCTCATCGCCCGCACCTACGCGCTGCACTTCGCCCAGGACGTCGTCCGCACACAGCTGCACGAAGTCTTCTCCGGCGGCAATGACGACGAACTCGCCCGACGGGAACTGGAGGCACGGGCCGCAGGCACCAAGGCACTTGGCACCTGGCACGCCACCCGCACGATCCAGGAGTGCCGCGAGGCCTGTGGGGGTGCCGGTTACCTCGCCGTCAACCGCTTCGCCGCCCTGAAGGCCGACAGTGACGTCTTCGCGACGTTCGAGGGCGACAACCACGTGCTGCTCCAGCTGGTGGCGAAGGGCTTGCTCACCCACTACGCCAGCGAGTTCGAGAACCTGGACCAGCTCGGCATGGTCCGCTACGTCACCAATCTCGCCGTCGAAACGGTCATCGAGAAGACCTCGGCCCACAAACTGCTCGAGCGGGTACGCGACTTGCTGCCCGGCGGCGACGAATGGGACCAGGAAGCAGGCCTGTTCGACTCGGAGTATCAACTGGCCATGCTCCGCTTCCGCGAGGAGCACATGCTCGCCGGTGTCGCACGTCGGCTCAAGCGCGGAATGGACCAGAAGACCCACCCCGGCGTCGTCTTCTCCCAGGTGCAGGACCATGTCATCGCGGTGGCCCACGCCCACGTGGAGCGGCTGGTGCTCGAAGCCTTCGTCGACAAGATGCGCCAGTTGCCCGACAGCGACAACAAGGTCGCACTGGGGCTGCTGTGCGACCTCTTCGCCCTCTCCACCATCGAGGCGGACCGCGCCTGGTTCATGGAACACGGCCGCCTGACGACACAGCGCTCCAAGGCGATCCGCCGCGAGGTGAACGACCTGTGCCGCAAGATCCGCCCCCTCGCAACCGACCTAGTCGACGCCTGGGGTATCCCGCCCCAGCTGCTGCGCTCGCCCGATCTGGTGGGGTGACCGGGTGCGGCCTTGGTGAACCCCCTTGCCGCTGTATCGCCTCTCAAGGCACTCCGACGGGCCGTCCGTGACGTCAGAGGACGTCGTCGTTGGAGTCGAACTGGTGCTGCTGAGGGGGAAAGTCGTCGAAGTAGACCGTGTCGGCTTCGCCGGTGAGCACCAGGAGGAGGAACTGCGTGCAGGGGTGAGGGTGGTGCTCCCATTCCGGGCCACGGCCCTCGTTGAACAGGGTGGTCCACTCCTCCGGCCTCTGTCCCGGGCGGCGCAGCCAGTACAGCATGGCGCCGCTGCCCTCGCTGTAGGCCCAGGGCAGCACCTGAGCCCCGTCGTCTTCCCGCAGTTGCGGTGGCCTGGGCTCGGTTTCCCACAAGTTCGCCAGGATCTCCGCGCGCGCCCCGGCCTCGTCAACGAGGTTGTAGTCCTTGTCGGGGCATTCGGGGTCCAGAAGCCAGATCTCCTCGTCGAAGATTCCGCCTCCGTAGGCCTCGACGAGTTCCTTGTAGTCCTGTGGCAGGGCCGTGCCGAGTTGCTGCTCCACGGTGACCCAGTCCCGTGGACGGCGAGGCCCCGGAGGCGGAACGAGCGCGGTGAGACGTTCGACGGTGGATTGCATCCGGGCTCCTGCTCGGGTGGGTGGGGATGGAGTCCGGGCGATCTGCGGGTGCCGCACCCGCGGGCCTGCTTCGCGGGTCCGCAGGCGCGACGGCCACCCCCGGAGGGCGAGCACCGAGAGCTACGTTCCTACTCGGCATCGC
This sequence comes from Streptomyces sp. NPDC054872, assembly GCF_053610705.1. Lineage (NCBI taxonomy): Bacteria > Bacillati > Actinomycetota > Actinomycetes > Kitasatosporales > Streptomycetaceae > Streptomyces > Streptomyces sp. NPDC054872. The sequence goes on from NZ_JBSGYY010000043.1 coordinate 48,856, forward strand.
CGCCCCGCGCCGTCGTCAGGATGGCGCTCACCACCACCTCGAAGAGGTGATCGGCGCTCGGCGCGAGCGAGGGTTGATCGCCGGTCCAAGCGAGCATGGCCACCAGCGCGAACAGATCGGCGCCATCGATGTCCCTCCGCGCCACGCCCGCCGTCTGAGCACGCGTGAGAAGCCGTGCACCGGCCGCGCGCAAGGTCACGCACGATGCGTGCAGTGCGGATTCGGCGTCCTCGATGGCGGCTGCCATCAGCACGGTCACGCCTCGGTACTCGGTCGTCCACGCGACACAGTCGCGGAGCCAGGAGACGAGAGCGTCCTCGGGCGGACTCGACGTCTCGAGCGCGCACGCCTTCGCCGTCAGTTCGTCGAAGCTCGTGCGGAGCAGGGCGTCGAGCAGCGCCTCGCGCGTCGGGAAGTGCCGCAGCAGCGTGGCGAGCCCGACATCCGCCCTGCGCGCGATGTCGCGCAGGGACACGTCGACGCCTTGCTCGGCGAGGGCGGTGCCCGCTACTGAGAGCAGGTGGTCGCGGTTCTTCCTGGCGTCGGCCCGCATGGGTCCCCTTGACTATCCGGATCACTGGTCCATATATTCGGATCAGTGGTCCATTTATGTGGATCGCTGATCCGTATAAGCGTATCCCGCGGCGTGAACAGGAGTAGAACGATGCCGAGACACACGATGAGGGCAATCCGGCTCCACGAGCACGGCGGCCCGGAAGTTCTGCGTTACGAGGAGGTGCCGCTGCCCGAACCGGGGCCTGGCGAGGCACTCGTCCGCGTCCACGCGGTCGGCATCAACCCGCCCGACTGGTATCTGCGCGACGGCATGTCCAACCTGCCTCCCGAGACGAGGCCGAAGTTCGAACTGCCCGTGATTCCGGGGACGGACCTCTCGGGCGTCGTCGAGGCCGTGGCCCCGGACGTGCACGGCTTCTCCGTCGGTGATGAAGTCTTCGGTCTCCTGCGCTTCCCCAGCTTTGAAGGCAGCACCTATGCCGAGTACGTGGCCGCGCCCGCGTCGGACCTGGCACTCAAGCCGATCGGCATCGATCACGTGCACGCCGCCGGGGCGCCCATGGCCGGCCTCACCGCGTGGCAGTTCCTGATCGACCTCGGACACGATCACCCGTCGCCCTTCCAGGCGGCACCGCACCGTCCCACAGCGCTCGGCGCCGACACGACGGTGCTCGTCAACGGCGCCGCGGGCGGCGTGGGGCACTTCGCGCTACAGCTGGCGAAGTGGAAGGGCGCGCAGGTCATCGCGGTGGCATCGGGCGCACATGAATCGTTCCTGCGCGAGCTCGGCGCCGATCAGTTCATCGACTACACCAAGAGTCGCCCCGAGGAAGTCGTGCGTGACGTCGACCTCGTTCTCGACACCGTCGGCGGTCCCGACAGCAAGCGATTCCTGCGTACGCTCAAGCGAGGCGGCTCCCATTTCCCCGTATTCTTCGGCGAGTTCGACGAGGAAGAGACCCGGAAGCTGGGCGTCACGGTCACGGGCACCCAGGTCCGCTCGAACGGCGCGCAGCTCGCCGAACTGGGGCGCCTGCTCGAGGCCGGCACGGTCCGCGTGGCGGTCGACAGCACGTTCGGGCTCGCGGATGCCCGGGCCGCGCACGAACGGGCCGCCCGAGGGCATATCCGCGGGAAGATCGTGCTCACGGTCGCCTAGTGCTGTGACCGCGTAGGTTCGCCGGGTTGGTGGTCGTGACGGTTGGATGTGCGGTGACGTCCGTACGACCGCTGGAGGCGCGGTGGCTGACCCTGTCCGTGCCCCGACGTACTTGGCGCCCAACGCAAGGAACGCGCCCGCATCCGCAGCGAGAAGGGCATCCGCTGGGGCGGACGCCCCCTCAACGCCGCAGCCTGACCGACCGCGAACCTCAGCCCCGGACTGCCGAAAGGGACACGTTCACGAGAAGGACAGTGACAGAAGGACGATTCAGGAGGCGGACGGCTTGATCTCCCCCGCGAAGACGATGACCTGGTCGATGAGGCTCCGCCGCAGATGGACGACGTCCGTTCCGGCCAGGCGGGGGCCTCCATCCGGCGTGGTGAAGACCCACTGGTACCGGGCCCACTCGTCAGGCATGTCCACCGCTGAGCAGCGCACCATCGTGCCGGTCCCCGCCGGGTGGCGCCGGATGTCCAGCACGAACCGCTCGACCGCCGCGATCCCTTCGCTGCGGCCCAACGGCCCCCAGAAGACCACGTCTGAGGTCAGTGCCTGGGAGAGCAGGGCAGTCACATAGCTGTCGTCCGAGGCGTTGAACGCGGAGATGAACGTGTCGATCGCGGAGCGTGCCGTCTCTTCCTGCATGCCCCAGTAATACCAGCCGTTGCGCGTGCGCTCATCCCTCAGGTTCCGGCTCTTCGAGGAAGTGACGTCAGTGCTTGGCTGCCGCAGTCAGCATGTCCGCCAGTTCCCCGGGGCGACTGAGTGCGACGCAGTGGCTAGCCGCGATCTCGTCGGGGGTCACGTCGAGACGTTCCAGCGCGAGCCGCCGCTGGAACTCCGGCGGAAGGAAACGGTCCTCGGTGCACACCACGAACCTGGTCGGCACGGCCGGCCAGGCAGCGAGCGGCCACGGTTGGGCTGACGCGGCCGAGGACGGATGTGCCCGTTCCTTGCTCATCGCTTCCTCGGCGAGCGCGTGCGGGACGTCGTGGTAGAAGGAGACGTGCGGGTCGTCGCTGCCGGTGAGGCCGCCGTCCTGGTCTGCCTGGCGTCGCGCGGCCTCGGTGTAGCCGGTGTTGCTCCACCACTCGTCCGGTGTCTCACCTGGTGCGGGGATCATTCCGGCGACCAGGATCAGCGCCTCGGCCTGACGGCGGGCGGCGACCAGGGGCGCGGTGAACGCGCCGTACGAATGGCCCACGACCACGAGATCGCGACGGTCGCCGACTGCCTCGACCACGGCATCCGCGTAGTCGTCGAGCGTCAGCGAGTCATCGTCACCCGGAAGGTCCGGTGCCACGACCTCGTGCCCTCGCGCCCGCAGCTCCGCCTCGACCAGATGCCAGGACCAGCCGACGTCGCCGGCACCATGGATCAGCACGAATGTACTCACAGCAGGGCTCCCGTCCTGGGGGTGGCGATGACCGGACAACGGCACGTGGCGTCCACCCTTCCGCAGTCAGCGTCCCACCGATGGGCCCGCACATGTGAGCCGCGCAGCACGGGGTTACCTGCGCCCCTCCCGGCAAGGCCGGGCGCCACCGGGCCTAGGGTGGGGCCATGAGTGAGCAGGGGACGGGAATGGCGCACGGGGTGTGCACGGGCTGCGGGGGCAGCGAGGTGTACGAAGGGCAGGCCTACTACGGACAGGCCCTCCCGAAGGTACGCCTGAAGTTCGGGGCGCTCCGTGGGGAGACCGTGCCGACGTCGGCGCTGGTCTGCGCGAACTGCGGACGTCTGGAATGGCGCCTCCTCCTCGACAGCGACGCCAAGGACGGCATCCGGCAGCACTTCACCCACGTACCGCCCAAGTAGCGTCGCTCAAGCGGGCGCGGTCGAGTGGTCCACCCGAAGCGTGAAGGCCCACAGCACCAGCGCTGTTTCCATCGCGCAGAGGGCGACGCCGAGGAGGACGTGCGCGGCGAGCGAACCCTCCAGGCCAAGGGCGGTCTGGGTGAAGGTGGCCAGCAGGATGCCGATGGTTGCCATGAGTGGCCACGTCAGCCCGCGGTTGCGGCGCCACAACAGGGCGGCCGACGCGACCTGAAGGCACACCAGGAGCTCGAAGACGTAGGCGTTGACACCGTGCGGGTCGATCGACTGCACGTCGCCGTTCAGCAGCATCCCGGCCAGCAGGCCCTGCACCAGGGTGTCCAGACAGGCGAGGGCCGCCACCACCCGCAGCAGGGCGACCGTGCCTCGGCCCTTCACGACCCGGGCCGTCACGGCCGCCGCGTCCGTCCCCGCGTGGGAGGGCGCACCCTCGGCAGAGGTGTCCTGCATCGAAGTCCCCAGTTCTTTCGGCTAGTTGCCCTTCCGGATAACTGTCCGACGATGCGGCGCCCTGGTTCGTGAGGTCCGTTGTTTGTGAGGTCCCTGGTTTTGAGATCCTTGGTTTGTGAGGTCTCCTGATCGTCCGCGCCTCGACGTTCGCGGGGTCTACGCGCGGGCGCTGTCGAGCAGCCGTTGGATGTGCAGGCCGTGGGCCGCGTCGATTCCCGTGCCGTGGCCGGTACGGACCGCGGTGGCGAACTCGCGGCGCAGGATGGGCCAGCACTCCTCATGGTCGATGTCGGCCGTGTCGTAGACCAGTTCTTCACCGGGCCCGAAGAGCTCCACGCGGGTCCTGGCGCGTGGGAGGTTCACGCTGCCGGACAGGGACGCCTGACTGACCGCGCCGTTCTCGTGTTCGCAGGTCAGCTCGATCCAGCGTGTGGGGTCGCCCGTGGCGCGTACGGAGACGATCGGTGCGACCGCGGTGTCGAGCAGGTCCAGGATGTGCGGGCCGAGGTCGAGCAGCGCGCCGTGTTCGAGCCGCCAGGCGGTGGCGAAGTCGCCCTCCAGGAAGGCTCCGTGGAGGTAGCACGAGCGTGCAGCGGTCACCTCGCGCGTCGCCGCTTCGGCGAGGAAGGCGCGGGTGGCCGGGTGGTATCGCTTGGTCAGGACGAGTTGCGAGATCACCTGGTGCTCGGCGACGGCGTCCGCGACGGCGCGGGCGGCTTCCAGGTCGGCGCCGAGCGGCTTCTCCAGGAGCAGGGCGCGTCCCGCCGCCGCGGCGCGCGGAGCCAGAGCGGCCTGAACGGCGGGAGGCACCGCGAAGGCCACCGCCTCGCACATGTCGAGGAGCTCCTCGAAGGAGGCGGCGGCCGGAGCACCGTACGCCGCGGCGACTTCGGCGGCTGCCTCGGGGCGGCGCGCCCAGACCGCGGCGAGCGTTGTCTCGGGACCGGCGGCCAGCATGCGGGCGTGCATGGCGCGGGCCCAGGGGCCGGCACCCACGAGCCCCACGCGGACGGGCGTGTGGGGCCAGGCGGCGGAGGGGTCGGGGGTGGCGTGGGACATGGTGCTTCTCCGTGAGTGAATCGTGCTTCTTCGTGGGTGAATCGTGCTTCTCCGTGGGTGGGCAGGTGTCGTCGGGAGTAGGGGGTGGACAACACCCGCCGCCCCGCGGCGAGTTGCGGCGCGGCGCGGGCTTTTCCGGCGGTGGCATGGCCGGGCCTCACCCCGGCGGGACGGTGGTACCACCAGCGGGACCGTGTCTGCCCGGAAACGTCACGCCACACAAGCCGCGTCCGGCCGGCACGCGCAAAACCGGTTCGCGTTTCACCCCGTCGTGTCCGGCGCCAGGAGCTCCGCGAGCCGCGCGTCCGCCATGTTCGGGGCATAGAGGTGTTCGACGACCATGAGGGTGGCTCCCATCAGGGCGGCGTGGTCGCCCAGTTCAGAGGTGACGACCTGGAGGTGGGAGGTGGTGCGGGGCATGGCGCGCTGATAGAGGAGTTCGCGTACGCCGGTGAGGAACGGAGTGCCGGCCAGGTCGCCGGTGAGGACCAGGACGCCGGGGTTCAGCAGGGTGACGACGGTGACCAGGACTTCACCCACACGCTGGCCCGCCTCTCGGGCGAAGCGCACGGCGTCCGGATGGCCGGTGGCGAGATGGGCGCGGACGTCCGAGCCGGAGGCGGTGGGCACGCCGGCGGCCGTGAGCTGTCTGGCGATGGCGCCACCCGAGGCGACCGCGGCGAGGCAGCCGTAGGAGCCGCACATGCACAGGGCGTCCGGGCGGTCGTGCAGCCGGATGTGGCCGATGTCGCCCGCGCCGCCGTCGATGCCCCGATAGACCTCACCGCCGACGATGACGCCCGCGCCGATGCCCGTGGAGGCCTTGATCAGAACGAAGGCACTGCAGTCGGGATGGCCGGCGCGCTGCTCCGCCAGAGCCATCAGGTTGGCGTCGTTGTCGACGTAGACGGGCGGAGGCGGAGGCCCCGCGTCAGCCGCCGGGACGACGTGCTCGGACCATGCCTCGCGCAGGCGTTCCCGTACGGGAAAGCGGTCCCAGCCCGGCATGATCGGCGGCTGCACGATCTGGGCCGTCTCCCAGTCGACGGGACCGGGTACGGACAGGCCGATGCCGCAGATGCGCGAGGCGTCGACACCGGCCTCGGCGAGCAGCGGGGCGAACCAGCGGGCCAGCTCGTCGAGGACGCGGTCGGGTCCGTCGCCGATGAGGAGGGCGCCGCTGTGCTCGGCGAGGACGTTGCCCACCAGGTCGAGCACGGCGACCCGCGCGTGCCGCGTCTCCAGGTCCGCTGCGATCACCGCGGCGTGCGTCGGGTCGAACTCCAGGCGTACGGAGGGCCGTCCGCCGGTGGAGGCGCCCGTCGCGTCGCGCAGCCAGCCGGCCGCGAAGAGCTGATCGAGCCGGTGGCCCACCGTGGAGCGGGAGAGCCCGGTTGCTTGCTGGAGCGCTCCGCGCGTGGTGGCCTCGCCGCTGCGGATGAGCTGCAGCAGGTGCCCTGCGCTGGCCTGGTTTCCTGCCATGCCCGCTGTCCCCGTCCTGTCCTGTTGGATCCGTGCGTGTGGTGCGTGTGGTGCGTGTGGTGCGTGCCGTCGGCCGGTCGAGCCGTACGGCTGTCTGCTGCCGCCGTGCTGAGCCGGTGTCAGCCCTTGTCGGCGCCACTGGTCAGGCCCTCGGTGAGGAGCCGTTCGGCGGCGAAGAACAGGAGTACCACGGGGATGGTGAGGATGACCGACCCGGCCATCAGTACGGTCTTGGACACCTCGATGCCGTTGGCCAGCTGCTGCAGTCCCAGCGAGACCGTCCACTTGTCGGGCTCGGCGGCCAGGAAGAGGAGGGCGAAGAGGAATTCGTTCCAGGCGATCATGAATACGTAGAGCCCGGTGGCCATCAGGGTCGGTGTGGCGAGCGGCAGGATGATCTTGCGGACGGTCTGCAGCCGTGAGGCCCCGTCGATGGCCGCCGCTTCCTCGATGCTGTACGGGATGGTGACGAAGTAGTTCTTGAGCATGTAGATCGAGACGGGGACGGTCTGGGCGATGTAGACGATGGCCAGACCGACCAGGCTGCCGGAGAGCCCCATCTTGGCGAACATGACGAAGAGCGGCACGGCGAGCAGTGTCGCGGGGAACAGGTAGACGGCCAGGAAGACGGCGCTGATGTGACGGTTGCCGAAGAACTTCAGCCGGCTGACCGCGTAGGCGCCGGGCACCGCGGCGGCCAGGGTGAGCAGGACCGTGGCGATGGCGACGAGTGCCGAGTTGAGCAGCATGCCGAGGAATCCCTGGCCGCCTTCGGAGGACGGCTTGAGCACGTTCTCGTAGGTGCTCAGGGTGAAGTCCTTGGCCGAGACCCAGAGGTTGCCCGGGTCGAGCAGCAGCGCGTCGATGGGCTTCACCGACAGCATGAGCATGTAGTAGAAGGGCACGATCGTGATCGCGGCCAGGAACGCGATCACGAACCAGCGCAGGACTCCGAAGAGGCGCTCCTCGAATTGTGCGCGGGTCAGGCGGGTTGAACCGCGCCGCGGTGGGGGCAGGGGGCGCTCCGGCCGCTCGGTCCGTTCACGGGTGATCGTCTGGGTCCGGGTCATGCCGATTCCTCCTGCACCTTCTTGCCGAAGAACTTGAAGTAGATGCCCAGGAGGGCCATGAGGGCGACGGCCAGGACCAGTGCCTGTGCGGATGCGGCGCCGACGTCGAAGCGTGAGGTGAGGAAGTCGTAGACGCGTACGGCCACGACGTCCGTGCCGGAGCCGCCGCCGGTGAGCAGGTAGATGTCGTCGAACTTGTTGAACGTCATGATGAAGCGCAGGACGGAGAGCAGCGCGATGACGGGCATCAGTTGCGGCAGCAGGATGTGGCGGAAGCGCTGGGTGAGGGTGGCGCCGTCGACCTCCGCGGCCTCTTCCAGGCTGCTGGGCACGGCCTGGAGGCGGGCGAGCATGAAGAGGAAGGCGAAGGGGAAGTAGCGCCAGGTCTCGAAGGCGATGACGGTGAGCAGCGCCAGGGGGATGTCGAAGTGGAAGCCGAACACGCCCACTTCGTAGGAGCGGGTGGAGAGGAAGGCGATCGGGTCGTCCCAGCCGAAGAGCTTGTGGCCCCATTCGTTGACGATGCCGAACTGGGGGCTGAGCGCCACTTCCCAGACGAAGGCGACGGCGACCACGGGCGCGACGTACGGCAGGAGCATCGCGGCGCGCAGGATGCCCCGGCCGCGGAACGGCTTGCGCAGGGCGAGGGCCGCGATCAGGCCGAGGACGACGGAGCCCGCGGTGGCGCCGACGGTGTAGACCAGCGTGGTGCCCAGGCTGCTCCAGAAGCCGGGTGAGCCGAAGACCTGCTCGAAGTTGTCCAGGGTCCAGCGTCCGAAGAGGCCGTTGTCCTGGATGTTGACGAGCTTGGCGTGCTGGAAGGCGAGCAGGACGGTCCACAGGATCGGCAGGATCACCACGACCAGGACCACCAGGAAGGTGGGGGTCACGAAGGCGAGTCCGGCGCGGTTCTCACGCGTGCTGGAGGACTGGGGTCGGTGGTCGCGGCGCTTCTTCGCGCCGCTCTGGAGTGTGCTCATGGATGGGTTACCTCGAAGAAGGAGCGCCTGGAGGAGCGCGGAGAGGGGCGCTTGCGGCTGGCTACTGGAGGGACTTCTGGAGCGCGGCCACCTCGTCGTTGGCCTCCTTGGCGGCTTCGTCCGGCGAGATCTGACCGCTGGTCATCGCGCCGATGGCCTTGGCGACGGGCAGCTCTCCGTTGGTCGCGCCCACCAGTGCGCCCTGTCCCTCGGTGAGGCCCCAGCGCTTCATGTTGCCCACGCCCGCGACGAGCCGGTCCAGGAGCTCCGGCGGATAGGCCTTCTGCATGGAGGCGCGGCGGTCGACGCCCCTGACGCTGGAGCGCCAGGCCCGGTCGAAGGTGCCGGGCTCGCTCTTCGTGCCGGTACGGACCGGGATCTTGCCCTCGGGTGCCATGCCGAACCAGTCCTCGTAGCCCTTGCTCATCATGTACTCGATGAACTTGCGCGAGGCGCCGCTCTCGGCGGTCTTGGTGACGGCCCAGGAGGTGATCTCGCCGAACTGGGCGGGTTCCTTGCCGTCGGGGCCCTGCAGGGCGGTGATCACCTTGGTGTTGCGGGCCAGGAACTCGGGGTCCTTCTTGCACTGCGGGCAGCTGGGCAGCGCGTCCGAGCGCAGGCCGGCCATCTCGTCGAGCAGGAAGGACGACCAGATCATCATCGAGGACTTGCCGGCGAAGTAGGTGGCGCGGGTGGTGTCCACGCTCTGGGTGCCGGAGGCGCCGTGTTCGCGCGCGAGGTCGTCGTACGCGGCGAAGGCCTTGCGGCACTGGCGTGAGTCGAGGGCGGGTGTGCCCGCCGGGTCGACAAGTCGGCAGTCGTTGGCCAGGGCGAGGTCTTCGAAGCTCTGCTGCGTGAAGACGTCCGAGGGGTCGGTGGCGGCGGACATGCCCGCCCTGCCGTCCTTGTCGAGGGCGGCGGCGGCCTTCATGGCGGTCGCGTAGCTGTCGGGCGCCTTCAGGCCCGCCTCGGCGAAGAGGTCCTTGCGGTAGACCAGCAGTTGGAGCCAGGCGTCGGAGGGGACGCCGAGGCGGGTGCCGTGGTCCTCGGTGAGGGACAGGGCGTTGGCGTTGAAGGTGCCCGGGTCCAGGTCCTGGACGATCTGGTCGGCGACCTTGGTGTTCAGCAGGCCGTTGCCGTACATCTGCCAGACCTGCCCCATGGGGACGGCGCCGATGACGTCGGGGAGCTTGCCGGACGCGGCCGCCGACATGATCAACTGCGGTAGCTGCGCCTCGTCCACGCCGACCAGGTCGACCTTGACTCCCGTCTCCTTCTCGAAACGGCTGACGATCTTCTCGGTCGCCGCCATCCGGGGAGGCAGGTTCTCCTGCGACCACACCGTGATCGTGTTGTCGGCCTGCCGTTCGGCGGTGGAACTGCCGGAGCAGCCGGCGAGCAGGCCAGCGGCCAAGGTCGCGGCGAGCCCTAGGCGGGCCGCCCTCGACCGCCGGGTTTTCATCAACATGCTGTGTCCTCACGCCACTCACGCACTTTTCCCGAGCATCTCAGCATCACTTTTGCGTGTTGACAAGACATAACTCTGAGATATCTTCGACGTAAGTCATCGAGATACACCCATTCCCAGCAGCACCGGAGCTCCCGTGGAACGCGTCGTCCAGTTCACCGGCCCCCGCCAGGTCGAAGTAGCCGAGCACGAGAGTGCCGCGCTGCCCACCGGACATCTGCGGGTGCGCACCCGCTACTCCGGCATCTCCGCGGGCACCGAACTCACCGCCTACCGGGGCACGAACCCCTATCTGACGCGGACCTGGGACGCCGAGGCGCGGATCTTCCGGGACGGCGCGGCGGGCATCGAGTACCCGGTCGCCGGGTGGGGCTACTCCGAGGTCGGCGAGGTCACCGAGGTCTCCCCCGAACTCCTGGGGACGCCGGGCATGCCGGCCCGCGGCGACCTGGTCTGGGGCATCTGGGGCCACCGCAGCGAGGGCATCGTCCCGGCCGAGCGCATGATCGGCCACACCCTGCCCTCCGGCCTCGAACCACTGGCCGGGGCCTTCGCCCGGGTCGGCGCCATCGCGTACAACGCGGTGCTCGCCGCCGACATCCACCTCGGCGAGGACGTGGCGGTCTTCGGCCAGGGCGTCATCGGTCTGCTCACCACCCGCCTCGCCCAGCTCAACGGCGCGCGCGTCACCGCGGTCGACGCCCTGGACGGACGGCTCGCCACGGCCCGTGAGTACGGCGCGCGGCACACTCTCAACGCCCGCACCGACACCGTCGCCGAACGCATCCGCGAGGCCACCGGTGGCACGGGCGCCGACGTCGCCATTGAGATCAGCGGCGTCTACCCGGCCCTGCACGAGGCACTGCGGTCGGTCACCGTCGGCGGCCGCGTGGTGGCTTCCGGCTTCTACCAGGGCGACGGCGCCGGCCTGCGCCTGGGCGACGAGTTCCACCACAACCGGGTGCAGCTGATCTGCTCCCAGATCGGCGGGGTCCCCCCGCAGCTGGCCGGACGGTGGACCGTCGAGCGACTGCAGCAGACCTTCCTGTCGCTGGTGGCCGAAGGCCAGGTCGACGTGAAGTCCCTGGTCAGCCATGTCGTCCCGGTGGCGGACGCCGCCGATGCCTACGTGCTGCTCGACGAACGCCCTGCCGACGCCCTGCAGATCGTGTTGGAGTTCTGAGCCCCGCCCCCTCGTTCGGCACACGAGCAGTCACCCAGACACACCAGATCGCTGACCGTCAGCGCTGAAAGGCTTCACCATGCTGAAAACCGCCTGCCAGGAACAGCTCCTCCCGGGCGACACGCTCCAGGAGAAGTGGGCGTTCGCGCAGGACGCCGGCTACGACGCCGTCGAGCTGCGCTCCAAGGGCGACTTCCACTTCCGCGCACGCCTTCCCGAGCTGAAGCAGGCCGCCGCCGAGGGCGTGGTCATGCCGACCGTCTGCGTCGACATGCTGCACTTCTTCGCCGCGTTCGACGACGACCTGCGCCGCGACGCGTTGGAGCAGATGAAGTCACAGCTCAGCGTGGCGGCCGAGATCGGCGCGCTCGGCGTGCAGACCCCGGCCTCGTACGGCATGTTCTCGCGCAGGCTGCCGCCCTTCGAGCCGCCGCGCTCCGAGCAGCAGGATCGCGAGGTGCTCCTTGCCGGACTGGCCGAACTCGGCGAGCACGCCCGCGCCGAAGGCGTCACCCTCTACCTGGAGCCGCTCAACCGCTACGAGGACCACATGGTCAACCGCCTTGACCAGGCCGCCGACTTGATCCGCACCGTGGGCCTCGACTCCGTGCGCATCGGCATCGACAGCTACCACATGAACATCGAGGAATCCGACCCGGCCGCCGCCATCCTCGCCGCCGCCCCCTACATCGGGCACGCCCAGGTCAGCGACTCCAACCGGTTCCAGCCGGGAGCCGGTCACCTCGACTGGCCAGCCTGGCTCGGCGCCCTGCACACCATCGGCTTCGAGGGTTACCTCGCCGCCGAATGCCGGCTGACCGGCGACCCCGTCGAGGCGGTGCGCTCCGTCCCCGCGTTCCTGCGGAGGTCCGGCGCGTGACCTCGCTGCTCGAAACCCCCGTGCCCGCCGCAGCCGATGACCTGACCCTTCGGCGCGGCGCGGCACGGGTCCTGCTCCGCAACTGGACCGGCATCTCCACCGTTCCCTCCCGCGGCCTGTACCCGCACCAGTGGAGCTGGGACTCGGCCTTCATCGCGATCGGCCTGCGCCACCTCTCCGTACGCAGGGCCCAGCGCGAGCTGGAGAGTCTGCTGGGCGCCCAGTGGGACGACGGACGCGTTCCCCACATCGTCTTCAACCCGCTGGTACCGCTGGACGCCTACTTCCCCAGCCCCGACTTCTGGCGCTCCTCCACGGCCGGCGCCGCCGCCGGAGCACCCGCGCACACCGAGACCTCCGGCATCGTGCAACCGCCTGTCCACGCTCTGGCCGCCTGGCTCGTGCACGAGGCCGACCCGCGGGCCTCGCGCCGCCGGCGCTTCCTGCCCCGCCTGTACGGCCGGCTCGCCGCCTGGCACGACTACCTCACCGGCCCGCGCGACCTCGGCCGCGGGGGGCTCGCCGCCATGGTGCATCCATGGGAGCCCGGTATGGACAACAGCCCTTGCTGGGACGGCCCGTTGGCGCGCATCGACCCCGTGGCCCCCGGCTCCTACCGACGAGCCGACCTCGACCACGGGCAGCCCGCCGAACGCCCCACCGACCTGGACTACGGACGCTATGTGCGGCTGGCCACCGACTACCGCGACAGCGGCTACGCGGACGGGGGCGATAACCACGCCTTCGCCGTCGAGGACCCTTGCGTCAACGCCCTGCTGATCGTCTCCGAACACGCCCTCGCCAAGATCGCCGCCGAGATCGGCGCGAATCCGGCCCCGCACGAAGAGCGGGCCGCCCGCCTGACGAGCGCGCTGGTCGAGCGCCTCTGGTCGCCGGCCGACGGCATGTTCCTCAACCGCGACCTGATCAGCGGCGAACTCATCGCCGAACGCAGCATCGCGGGCCTGGTGCCGCTGATCGTCCCCGCACTCCCCCAGGCCGTCGTCGAAACCCTGCTCACCACAGCGGCAGGACCCGGCTTCCGGCTCGGCTCGGTGCCCATGGTGCCCAGCTACGCCTTCGACGGGCCCGCCTTCGACCCTTCCCGCTACTGGCGCGGGCCGGCCTGGTTCAACACCAACTGGCTCCTGGAACGCGGCCTGCGCCAGTACGGGCAGCCCCGCACGGCGGACGCGCTGCGCACGGCCATGCTCGGAGCCGCGGGCGCCAGCGGTTTCGCCGAGTACGTGGACCCGGTCACCGCCCGGGCCCGCGGCACCCGCGACTTCGGCTGGACAGCGGCCCTCACCCTCGATCTGCTGGCCGGTCAGCGGCCGGCGGATCCCGGCCACTCAAGCCCCTCGAACGGAGCGCGTACGTGAACGGTGCAGCGGACACCACCCTGATCCACGGCGGCACCTTCGCCGTCCTGGGCGCCGACGGAGGACTGACCGGCCGCGGCGGCTCCGCACCCGACGGCCTGTTTCACCGCGACGCACGCCATGTCAGCCGCTGGACCCTGACGGTCGACGGCACCGCGCCCCTCGTGCTCGTCCCCTCCGCCGGCGAGGTGTCCGCCCAATGTGCGCTCACCCCGCCGGGCACCCGCGACGAGCCCCCGGCCTACACGGTCTTTCGCGAACAGGCCCTCGCGGAAGGGGCCTTGACGGAATCCATCCAGCTGGTCAACAACCGCCCGTCCCCGGTCACCACCGTTCTTGGTCTGATCGTGGACGCCGACTTCGCCGATCAGCTCGAACTCCGCTCCGACAAGCGGCACTACGCCAAGGACGGCGCCCGGCGCACCGCGACTGTCCGATCCGACGGCGTCACCTTCACCTACGAGCGCGACGACTGGCTCGCGCGCACCACGGTGTCGGCTGCCCCCGCCCCGACGAACGTGGAGGCCGTGGGGACGGAGGGGACCATGGGGGCGGAGGGGACCACGGGGACGCCGGAAAACACCGCCCACCGGCTGGAGTGGCGCGTCGAGTTGCCCGCACACGGCACCGCCCAACTGCTGCTGACGGCCACGGCACAGGCCCCCGGCGCACCGGTGACCGCCACGGTCGGCACGCCGTCCCAGGCCGCCACCGAACTGGCCGCCGACCGGGCGGACTTCGTCGGCGCACCGCTGCCGATGCCACCGGACGCCCCCGACGGACTGGCCGCCGCGTGCGCGCGAGGGCTGAGCGACCTGGCGTCGCTGCGGGTCTCCGCGCCCGGCCCGGACGGAGAGAGCGTGCGCGTGCCGGGCGCCGGAGTCCCTTGGTTCCTGTCGCTCTACGGGCGGGACTCGCTGCTCACTTCCCTCTTCGCGCTGCCCTACCGGCCTCAGCTGGCGGCGGGCACGCTCAGCGCTCTGGCCGCGACGCAGGGCACCGAGTACGACGCCTTCCGCAACGAGCAGCCGGGCCGCATCGTCCACGAGATCCGGCACGGCGAGCTGGCCCACTTCCACCAGGTGCCCTACGGCCGTTACTACGGCTCGGTGGACTCCACCCCGCTCTTCCTGGTGCTCCTGGACAGCTACACGCAGGCGACCGGCGACCACGGCCTCGCCCTGCGCCTGGAGAAGCAGGCACGGGCCGCCGTGGCCTGGATGTTCGGTGACGGCGGTCTGGACGATCGCGGCTACCTGGTCTACTCGCCCGATCCCCGGGGTCTGGTCAACCAGAACTGGAAGGACTCCGCGGGGGCGATCTGCTTCCTTGACGGCACACAGGCCGAAGGGCCGATCGCGGTCGCCGAAGCTCAGGGCTACGCCTACGACGCGCTCGTACGGACCGCGCGGCTCGCCCGATCACTGTGGGACGACGCCCCCTACGCCGACCGGCTCGACGAAGCAGCGGCCCAGCTGCGAGAGCGCTTCGCACGCGACTTCTGGATGGCAGGACCCGACTTCCCGGCTCTCGCGCTGGACGGCGAGGGCAGGCACGTCGACTCCCTGGCTTCGGACGCCGGTCACCTCCTGTGGTCCGGCATTCTGGACGCATCGCAGGCCCGCCGTGTGGGCCAACGCCTGCTGGAGCCCGACTTCTTCACCGGCTGGGCCATCCGGACGCTGGCCTCGGGGCAGCCCGCATACCACCCGCTCTCCTACCACCGCGGCACCTGTTGGCCCCACGACAATGCGGTGATCCTGCTCGGCCTCGCCCGCTGCGGCCTCACCCGCGAGGCACGCAGCATCGCCCACGGCCTTGTGGCCGCGTCCACACACCAGAACCACCGGCTGCCGGAGGTCATGGCAGGTTACGACCGCACGCAGCACCAGCAGCCCGTCCCCTACCCCCACTCCTGCTCTCCGCAGGCGTGGGCCGCGGCAACACCGCTGGCCGTGCTCACCGCCCTGAACGCTGTGTCGTAGTGAAGTGCCGTGGTGATGTGTCGTAGTGATGTGGCGTAGGGCTGTGTGGTAGCGGTCTGCGCCGGTCACGTCGCCGTCTGGATCCGCCCGGCACGGGAGATGAGGTGGAAGTGGCGGGCGATACGCCGATAGGGGTCGATCCGGCCTGCTTCCCACTCAGCCTGCAGCACCTGGGCGAAGTCGTCACCGGAGCTCTCGTCCTCGAGGTGGTCGGTGAACACCCGCACCCCGTACCACTGCAGCAGTTCCAGGTCGTGTTCGGCGAAGATCCGCAGGACCGTCGCTCGGTCCACGCCGCGACTGACCGTGCCGATGCTGTTGTCCTCGACGGGGCTGTGCAGCGCTTCCAGCGCGCCGCTCCAGTCGCGGGCCAGTCCTCGTCGTATGGCCAGGGCGTCGGCCTGATAGGCGAGGACGGAGATGATGCCGCCGGGTCGCAGACACTGTGCCAGCACGCGCAGCAGCGGAGCCGGGTCCTCGAGGTACATCAGTACGCCGTGGCACAGCACCGCGTCCCACCCGGTGCCGACCAGCCGCGGGGCTTGCTCGCCGAAGCCGCGACGGAAGGTGATGCTGCCCGGCGCGTCGTGGGCGTGCGGCAGCCAGGAGGAGCGAGCTCTGGCCAGCATGGCTTCGTCGGGGTCGAGCACGGTGACGTGGTGACCGCGCCGGGCCAGCATCCGGGCCTGGACGCCGGTGCCGCCGCCGACATCGAGCACCTGCTGCGGCGGCGCGTCCGGCAGGTGCTCGACCAGAGCGCGATCGACGAGCTGATGTCGGACAGCACCCCGGAGCGTACTGCTGCGGCGGGCGTAGCGGTCGGCGAGCGGTTCACCGGGACGGTCAGGCGTGGTCCAGGAGTTCATCATGAGGATCTCTGCATCTGAGGCGGGGGTGCGTCTCGCGCCGGGACGGCAGGGCAGGTGCAGCCCGTGGAGAGGGGCGAGGCTTCCGCCAGGGCGATGTGCGCTGCCCGCACCACGCAATGCTGATTGCTCGGCGACACACCTGGCCAACGAAGCGACGTTCCGCAGGAAACGGCCCAACTCCCGCCGAGCGATGGCCTATTGCCGAACGCGGGCCGCCCGCTGCAACGGGCTCGGCGGGTCGGGCGGTTCCATCAGCCCGGAGCGCGAGCCCGGCCGCGCACCTCGGCAGGCGTCTTGGCCCGCGGGAATCGGCGGCAGCTTCCTGGCTGTCGTCACCGCCGCCGCCTCTCCCCCACAGTCCGTGGACGGCGGCGAAGAGGCGGCGGGAGTGCACTGCCGGCTCAGGTTCCGCAGTTCCCCGATGCCGGCTCGCCGGCGAAGCGGCGGCCCAGCCATTCAAGTGCCGGGCCGTTGCCCTGGATTGCCGTTCCCACATGGGACTGCCCGGCGAAGGACTTCCACTCCACGGCGTTGCCCTTCGCGCACCAGTCGGCCCGCAGCTTCTGCCCGACCGCGTAGGGGATCGTCTCGTCCGCGTCGCCGTGGTAGACGAAGGTCGGCGCCGACGGGCGCTTGTCACCGATCAGTTGCCTGGCGATGGCCTTCTTCCACTTCGGCTGGTCCAGCGGGTTGGATGTGGTGACGTCCTCGATGGTCTTGCCGCGCCCTGCCTCCAGGACCGTGCCGACACACTCGTTGCGCACCACCTTGGCGAGCCTGCGGCCCTCTTTGGTGAGGTACTTGTCGAGTGCCAGGGACGGGTCGGCTGCGTTCTGACCGACGGCGGACATCAACAGATAGCCGGCGCTGTCCCCGCCTTCGAGCGATTCGGCGACCTTGGCGAGATCGGCGGGCACGCCACCGCTCGCCGTTCCCTTGACCTTCAGCTCGGGAGCGTACGTCGCGGCCATCTCGGCGGCCTTCGCGCTGGCGCCGCCGCCCTGCGAGTAGCCCATGATCCCGACGGGCGCGCCCGCGGAGACGCCGTACTTCGCCGCCTCCGGGTGCCGCTGCGCCGCGCGCGCCGCGTCGAGGACGGCGCTGCCCTGGGCCTTGGCGACCATGTAGGTGTGGTCCCCGGGGGTGCCGAGGCCTTCGTAGTCGGTGACGGCGACGGCGTAACCGCGGACCAGCGCGGCGTTCACGAGCGGCGCCTCAGCCGTCGTACCGCCCGGGAAACCGGCGGAGGGCGCGCACTTGTCGCCGAGGCCGACCGTGCCGACGGCGTAGGTGATCAATGGGCGCGGGCCGGTCTTGCCGTCGTCGGGGACGATCACGGTGCCGGAGACCGTGTTGGGCCGTCCGTCGGCGGTGGTCGACCTGTAGGTGATCTTCCAGGCCTTGGTGGGGGTGGGGACGCCCGGTGTGTACTGGAACGAGGACGGCTTCGAGCTCAGAATCCTGCCGGGGGTCTTCTTCTTGCCGGGGTGCTTCCTGGCCTGACCGTGGCCGTGGTGCTTGTCCTTGCCGTACTTCGCGGCGCCGAGGGCCTTCCCGGCGGCCCGCGTCGCCGAGTCGGCGGCGGTGGCGGCCTCCGGGGCACCGGCCGGCGCGTGCGTGCTCTGCGCGGCGGCGGACCCGGGGAGCCCGAGCACCGCCACCGCGAGGACGGCACTCGCGGCCACCGGTCGTCTGCGTAGGGCTGACATCATGCAGCTCTCCCAACTCTCCTGTGGGCAAGGGGGGTTGGCCAGCACCGTACTGACCCGTCAGTAATACGGCCAGAGATGTGCACGGCGCGGCGTCGCCGACCTTGCCGCCCGCGACTACGCCGAAGCCACCGCGGCCGGCGCATAACGCCTGATGGCAGCGGTGGTCCGGCCCCTGAGAACGGTCTTTGCCGTGGTGCCACCGAGCACTCCGCAGCACAAAAGATCTAGGAAATCGGGTGCGCGTGGTTATACGCTTTCTGGACCTTTCGGCGCCCTGGGCCACTCGCGGGCGTGCCCTGGGGCGGTCTGTCGGCGCCGCGAGATGGGCCACTTGCCGCACGACATCATGGGGGAAGGGTTCACAGTGAACAACAGAGAGGCCCAGCAGTACCTGCTGCGTCGCAAACGTGAGGCGATAGACCCGGTCGAGCTCGGCTGGCCCCAGCGTGCCGGACGGGGGCGCCGCGCCAAAGGCCTCTCACAGGTTCAGGTCGCGCAGGCCCTGCACGTGTCGGAGCGTACGTACGCGGCTCTCGAACGCGGCACCATCGCCTCGCCCACCCCGGATCTCCTGGACTCCGTGGCGCGATTGCTGCGCATGGAGGACCACGAGCGGTCGGCCCTCTACGTCTACGCCCTGGGGCACGAGCCGCCGACACCCATGGATCCCGCAGCGGGCACGAACGTGCCGAGCGCCTGGCAGAAGGCGGTGCGCAAGGTGACCGGGCAGCCCTGCTACATCAACGACGTCGCGTGGAACATTCTGGCGGCCAACGACGATTTCATCCGGATGTTCCCGCAGACACCCGGCAAGCCGCCCCGCCTGCCGGAACAGAACCTCATGCGGTGGATGCTGCTTCGGGAGGAAGCCCGCGAGCACCACTTGGTGGACTGGGAGGAGCGGTGGGCCAAACCGGTGGCCGCGAAGCTGCGGACGACGGTGGCCGCACACCCGGGGAACGAAGACCTCCGGCTCCTTGCCCAGGAGGTCAGCGACGACCCGGTCGCGGGGCCGATCTACCACGACCCCGACATCGCCTACGTGCAGCCCGACGGGGACGAACGGCCCATGCGGGACGCCGGTTTCGCCGCCCCGGAGGGCGCCCCCGACCTGCGGGACCTCTGCTGCGACCGGCACGCTCCCTCACAGCTGGGCAACGTGACGATGTGCACGGCTCAGCCCGACGCCTCCCCCGGAGCACGGTTCTTCTTCCTCGTCTTCGAGCCGTCGGCAGGTGCGTGCAGAGGTCAGCGTTCGCACCGACGGGCGAGGTGAACAGTGATGTCGGCGGCGACCTCGACCGTCTCCGGCAGGACCCGCGCGATGTGCCGCAGCACCTGCTTGCGCTCCGGGGGCGGCAGCATCAGATAGGCCGAGATGGTGGAGAGGTGGCCGACGTAGTCGCGAGCGCTCATCGTCAGGCGTCTGCGGATCATGGCCTGTCGGACGTCGGTGAACAGCGCGGTGTGTTGGAGCTCCGTACCCGGCCACTGCATGTCCTGCTCCGGAGGCGTCCCGTCCGGGGACGCAATCTGGTCACTCTCCAGGAACGGCGCGCGCGCCACCCGTACGGCTTCCCGCACGGCTGGGTCCGCCAGTTGGATCGGCCCGCCGAACGAGGCGAACACGCCCCCCGGCTCCAGGAGCGCGGCCACGCGTGACCAGCGACCCTCCGGTTTCGTCCAGTGCAGGGCTGCTGCCGCATACACCAGCCCGTACTTGTCGCCGGCTCGCAGGCCCTCGAACGCGGCCTGCACCGTCCGGACACGTGCCGGGACGTGCTTGCGCAGTTCGGCGAGCATCTCCCCATCGGGGTCGGTCGCGGTGACCGCGACGCCCCGCCGGGCGAACAGGCGGGTTGCCTTGCCTGTCCCCGCGCCGATCTCAAGGGCGGTGCGAACCGGCCGGCCCGCGTACGCCATCACCCTGTCGAACAGCTCCACGGGGTAGCCCGGCCGGAACCGCTCGTACGTCTCCGCGGTCGATCCGAAGCTCAGTGCGCGATCCGGCATACGGAGCATCCTGACACGCTCCCTCCTGGGTCACCGGCCGCCCGGAACACGACGCGCGCCTCGCTCTAGGGTGTCCCCATGGCCGAAAGTGACGCGAAGACCTTGCCGACAGTCCTGCCCGCCCACGCGATCGAGGTCGGCGCCGAGCCGCTGGACCGGCCGGCACGGAACTCGGTGGGCGGCCGGCCGTTCCTCGACGAGGCACAGCCATGGCCCGAGTGCTTCTGCGGCGAGCGGATGGCCCTGTTCTTCCAGCTCGACATACCCCTGGATGTGGAGCACTTCGGCGGAGACCACCTGCTGGTCTTCCACTGCCGTACGCACAACGACGCGTCCGACCCCCAGCTGTCCGCAGGTCGGCTCGTGCCCCGGTACTGGGATGCCCCGCAGCCGCCCCACCCCCGTCCGTTCTGGCGCGTGCTGCTCCAGCGTGCCGCCGAGCCGGTGTCCGAGACGGAACCATCACTGAGCCCGCTGCCCCTGACACTCAAGGCCTTCGTGGACACCCCTGACCGGCGGGGGCTCGGATCCCAGACGTTCAAGGTCGGCGGTACGCCGTCCTGGGCGCAGGAACCCGAGCACTACACGTGTGCGTGCGGGACTGAGCTCGCGTACGTCTGCCAGGTGCCCGAAGGCATGGAATTCGGCGGCGACACGGACGCCCTGTTCCTGGGCAACGAGATCTACCTGCTGGCGTGCCCGGGCCACTGCGATCCGGCCGCGGTCTGGCCGGTGAACCAGAACTGACCCCGGCCTCGCCGCGTCGCACCCCATCGCGTCGCCGCCGGCCCCCGGACGGTCAGGCCTTCTGCTTCCCCTGCTTGATGAGCTTGCTGGTCACGTCCACCGTGTCGGCGGCCTTGGGCGCCTCCACGGCGACGTCGGTGCCGAAGTCGCTGAAGTCCATGACCACCTTCGCCTTGACCTTCCCGCCCGAGGACGCCTTCGATGTGCCGCCTCCGCCCTCACCGGGCATCGACAGCTCCATCTGCTGACGCCTCGTCAGGCCCTTGCCGTCGATCCACAGGTCCATCGGGAGGGTGTCGCCGAGTTGCTGACGGAGCCTCTTCTCCTGCTCCGGGCTGCCCTTGGCCAGCTTGTCCACGTCGACCGCGACCCGGTAGTGCGTGGTCTTCACGCCGCCGACCCGCTCTTGGCCGACCTTCTTCACGTCCTTCTCGGACAGCGACTTGGTGTAGGCGAACGAGTCCGCGGGATCGTTGACCTCGGCCCCGCCCGCCCCGCCCGCGGCCTGCAGCCGCTTGAGGTCGATCTTCATCCATGCCTTGCCCCCGGGCAGCCCACCGCTGCCCTTGGGGGGCTTCTGGTACAGGACCTTGTCCACGATCCGCTGCTCGATCCGCCGGCCTTCCTGACCCAGCTCGACCCGGCTCTTCCCGTCGCCGAAGTCCATCACGCCGGCCCCCTCGACGGTTTCGCTGCGGCCACCCGAACTGGCCGTCGTCACCACCTTCACCTGGGCCGAACCCGCCTGCGATGTCTTGTCGTTGGTGGCCTGCACCACCTGCGCCGGGGACTTCGACTCGTCTTCACCCGCCGATCGGGAATCTTGGCCGCCGTCATCCCCGGAACCACAGCCCGTCAGAGCGGTGGCCCCCAGCAGACCGGCCGAGCCGAGGATCGCCAGACGGGAAGCGCGGGACGTAGCGTTGAACATCGAATCCACCCCTTACAAGTACTGAGCCTGTGTCAGGTCTGCGCCCAGGTGCCCCGTGCATGACACCCCACGCATACGGTGGATCTTTCTACGCTCCGTGCAGTAGACGGACCGGCGGCTCCGGTCAGGGTCCGTGCTGCTCCGTGTAGTGCGCGCGGAGCAGGTCGGCGCCCCAGTCGTGGCGGATGTGCCGCCAGACCGAGTGGGCGTGGTTGCCGTCGTCCTGGGTGTTGTCGTACTCGATGAGGAAGTCCGGGGCCCGCACGCAGTAGTAGTGCTGTTCCCCTGGCTCGCGGCCACCGGCCCAGGCGAACGAGAGCGCGTCCAGTCCCTGCGCCACGGTGTCGGACCAGCACTCCCGTGCATACGCGGCGGGCGCGCGGTCCAGGTAGCGGCGCACCAGGCGTTCGAGCATGTCCTGTTGCCCGGTGGTCATGTCGCCGTACGTCAGGCCGGTCGGCAGCCGGTCCGGATCGGCGAAGGGATCGTCGCGGGTCAAGATGTCGTCCGGCGGTGCGGCGGCGAAGACGGCTTTGCCCCGCCGTCCGTCGTCAAGGTCCGTGACCAGCTGCCGGGCCAGGTCCTCCTCCGGACCCAGCAGACGGCGGCCGGCCTGCGGGCCGTCCGGGACGCGCGCCGGTTCCGAACCGATGAAGTGCGGTGTCACCCGCATGCCGGTCGCCGTGATCGTTACGTGTACGGCGAGATGATGGCCGTTCATCCGCCAGCCCCAGGGGGTGCCGTCGCCCGGGTCACCCAGCAAACGCACCCAATAGCGGTCGCCACCCGTGCCGCCGACCGACGCGCGGCGATACCGCTCCACTTCGATCGCCCCGCGAGCCAGCTCCGCCCCGGCGGCGCTGTGCGCCGCGGTCAGCACGGCATCGACGGCCGCGCGCTGGTGACTGTCCAGGTTCTCGGTGGACAATCCGGGGCGCGTGCCCGGCAGATACGTCCACTCCCGCAGCTCGGGGGCGTCCAGGCGGGAAGGCGCGGCGCGCAGCACCCGCACCTGTTCCGGTTCCAGTACGCGCAGCTGCTCACGAACGGCCTCCCGCACCTCCGCGGCCGCCGCCTCCCACCGATATACGTCCACCGTTCCTCCTCCCCCACCGCGCCGTCCCGGCGCTCCCGCAAGGCGATGTCGTCCTCCTGAGGCCCATGATGCGTCATCCGGCCACACCACGACACCGGGTCCGATGCCCGCGCGCCGCGCGGCCTTACATGGCCGCGGTCCTGATGGCGGTGCGGGTGCCTGGGCCGTAGACGCCGAGCGGTTCGGGGATGGCGCGCGCCTGTTGCATGCGTGCGACCGCGGCTGCGACGTCGTGGCTGTAGTAGCCGTCCACGGGGCCCGTGTAGAGCCGGAGTTGTTGCAGCTGCTCCTGCAACTGACGTACGGAGCCGCCCCTGTTGCCCATGCGCAGCACGCTGGATGCGTTGCTGGCCGATGCCCTTGCGTCCTCGGGCGCGGCGTCGGTGTGCGCCGGGGGACTCGGGTGCGGTGTGGGCTTGCCGGGCGGGGCGGGCGGCGTGGGCGCCTTGTCGGGCGCGGTTGGAGACTGGTGGCGCGGTGCCTCCGGTTGCTCCGCGGGAGGCGCGGCGTGCGGTCTGACGGGGGCAGGGCCGTGGGTCTGGCCCAGGAGCGCGGCGGTGAGGGTCAGGAGGGCCGCGGACGCGTAGCCGTACGAGAGTGGTGGGATGCCCCGGCGGGATCTGGGCGCGCCATGGCCTGAGGTACGCGGGCGCGGCTGTCGGCGCGTGGCGGCGGCCGCACGATGGCGCCCTTTTCTCTCTTTGCCGCGAGGGGGCGATTCCTTGCCGTGAAGGGGCGATGCACTGGAGGGCGCTGTGTACGTTGGCCCGTCCATCGGGCGCGGGACCCCGAACGCCGTACGCGGTCGGCGGTCTGGCCTCCGCGTCAGGTAGGCGGAAAGCGCCGGGTACATGGACGGGTCTGGGACGGTTGCTTCGGAACTCACCCCACCGAACGTAGACGTCAGCGCGCCGCGGATCCGTCGCTGACGGCCCCGGACCGTGATCCTTAAGGTTGCGTTGATCGCCGTCTCAGGACCGGATAAGCGGAGCCCGTGATGCTCGGTCGCTCGACGCTCGTCGCCCGCGTCACCCGTCGGCGTGAGGTCGGCTCTCGTGCCGACCCTCGGCGCCCGAAGCCGTGGCGCGGCCGGTTTCGTCCCGTAGCAGCAGAGACAGGAGCGAGGCCACGGCCAGTCCGGACTCGGCCGGGTGGCGCAGCACCTCGCTGGGCGCGATCCGGTAGGCGTTGCTGCGTCCCTGCCGGACGTGGGAGAGGTATCCGTCCTGCTCGAGGTCGGAAATGATCTTCTGGACGGCTCGTTCGGTGAGCCGGCAGCGCGCGGCGATGTCACGGATACGGGCGTTGCGGTTGTCGGCGATGGCCGCCAGGACCCGCGCGTGGTTGGTGAGGAACGTCCATCCGGTGTGAGGCTCGGGCACTTCATCCATGTGCCGACTCTAGCGATCCTGTGTACACGTTTTCAAAAACACGTACTCCTTTTCAGGTATTAGTTGACGTGCTTGGCCGGTGGAGTGCAGCCTAGGAGCGGCACAGGGCAAGACGAGAGGGAGAGGCCATGCCGGAGCCTGCACACTCAGAGCAGCCCCCCGGCGGGGAGACTGCTGAGCACGCATGGGACACCCACCCATTGCTGCCCCGGCTTCAGCTGGCGGCCACGGTCGACACCGTGCCGGACGGCGCCCGGGTGAGCGTGATCATGCGCGGAGAGCTCGACCTCGATACCTGCCAACAGCTGCGGCCGGACCTGCTCGGCGCCCTGAGCCGCTCGGCCCAAGGCATCGACCTGCATCTGCGGGAAGTGACGTTCTGCGACTGCTCGGGGACCAACCTCATGCTCGACCTGCGCCGATTGGCGCTGCGGGACGGCAAGACCGTGTCGGTGCTCTCCAGCAGCCCCGCGACGGACCGGGTGTTCGAGCTGACCGGCATTCGTGCTCTTTTCGAGCCGAGCAGGTCGCCTGACCACGAGCCGTTCGCAGGGCCGGTCCACGAGGGCGGTTACGAGGCCGGCACTCCGCCGCAGTCGGGCACGGCACCGGCAGAGCAGCCCGGCCCCGCGCACCGGCCGTCCCCTGCCGCCACGGCGACGCCGCCCATGCCCCCGCCGGGCGCCACATGAACCAACCGCCCCAGCCGCACGCTCACCCGATGCCGTCGAGAAACGGGATGATCGCGTCGAGGAAGTGTTCGTTCCGGTCGCCGGCCACCATGTGTCCCGCGCCTGCCACCTCCACGCGCCGCGCGCCGGGGACCTGGTCGCAGAACTGCTCGGCGATGTCTTCGCGTACGACATCGCTGACCTGGCCCCGGACGAGCAGGAGCGGCACACCGGCGTGGCGTCCGGCGGACAGCAGGCGCTCTGCCATGCCCGGCGGGTCCATCCGGCCCTCGAAGCTGTCCAGCATCCTCGGATCCCAGTGCCAGATCCACCGATCGCCCTGGCGTCGCAAGTTGTTCCTCAGGCCGGGGCGGCCCACCGGGCGCGGGCGTTGGGGCAGATGGGCACCGACCGCCGCGACCGCCTCTTCCACGCTGGAAAAGCCCTCCGGGGCGGCGCGCATGAACTGCACGATGCGGCGAAAGCCGCGGGGATCGGGGCGGTGGGCGACATCGACGAGCACCAGAGCGCGCACCGCCGCCCTGGGTGCCTCCCCGGCGGCGAGCAGCGCGCTCAGGCCGCCGAGCGAGGCGCCGACGAGCACCGGCCGGCCACCGATCTCAGCGACCAACGCCCGTACGTCCTGCGCGAACAGGCTCAGATCGTAGTCACCGTCGGCCGACCATCCGCTGTTCCCGTGCCCACGCAGATCCGGGGCGATGACCCGCCACCCCAGCGCGGCCAGCCGGGGACCGGTCCGGCCCCAGGCGTGCCGCGTCTGACCACCACCGTGCAGCAGGACCAGAGGCGGCCGTGACTCCGCACCCCACACATCCGCCGCAAGGACGAGTCCGCCGCCGCCCACAAAGCTGCGTGGCCTCGGCCGCGCACCCGCCGTCATCCCGTCCTCCGGCGGCGCAGCGGCTCCAGCAGTTCCTCGCGGCAGGGGTCCGCTGCCGCCGCGGCCAGGGCGACATCCACTGCGAACAGTGCACGTGACAGGAAGCGTTCGTCGTCGATGAGGGCGGCCACCCACTGATGCAGCGCGCCCACGCATGCGGCGGCCACCATCGCGGCCAGCGCGTCGATGTCGACATCGGCGCGCAACAGGCCCTGGGCCCGCGCTTCGTCCATCGCTTCACGGAGTCGGGTGAGCGGGCTGCGGTCGAGCACCAGACCGCTCGCCTCCCACGCGCGCACCATACGGCGTGACACCACCGGATCGGCCACGAAGAGCTGCACCGTCGTACGGACGACCCCATGCGGGTCACCGGTCCCCCGCCCCGCCAGGCGGTGCTCCAACTCCTCCATGAACCCGGCTGCGAGCGCCTCCCAGATCCTTTCGCGCGGCCCGATCAGGTTGTAGACGGTCGCCGGAGCCACCTCCGCGCGCTCGGCGATCCGCTCGACGCTGACCGCCGACTCCGGCCCCTCGCGCAGGAGTTCACGCACCGCCTCGACGATCCGTGCGCGCCGCCGTGCCTTGTGCCGCTCCCGAAGTCCCCCATCGTTCCCCGGCATTCGCCCACCCCCACCACTCAAGGCCACTCAAACTTAGAGACGTCTCTAAAAGTAGACGTGCCTCCAAGTGTGGGCAAGCACGACGGCGGCCCCCGATCCTCCGATCCGCGGCCGCCCGAGTCCCGCGCGTCACATGGGCAGAGAGAACAGCCGCACTGCATCCGATGGCCAGGACGCGTCCTCGCGCAGGGGCGTCACCATGGTCCGCAGCGGCATGGTCACCAGGCGGCCTTCGGGCTGTTCGACGAGGACGTCCTGCTCGATCGGATGCCACCCGAGCCGCTGGTACAGCGGCAGGAGGGGAGGCCGGCAGAAGAGGAGCGCGTGCCGCGGCCCCATGGTGCGCGCGTGGTCGAGCGCCGCGTCGACGACGATCCGAGCAAGGCCCTGGCCCCGCAGGTCCGGCGCGACGGCCACGCCACCGACACCCACCACGTCCGTGCGGACGTCGCCGACCGCGACCGGCAGCCGCAGCAGGCCCGCGTGTGCCACCAGCCGTTCGCCGAGCCTGACTCCGAAGTGTTCTTCCTTGGGCAGCCAGGTCAGGCCGGTCTCGGCAACGCCGAAGGGGTCGTCCCCGCCACCGAGGATCTCGCTCTGCTCCGTCCTCGTGTACCGAGCAAGCCGCACTGTGATCGGCGCTGACGAGGTTCCGTTGTTCTCAGACATCCCCACATGATGATCTCTGCCCCGGGAGACCGTCCAAGGGATTGGTGGGCCGAGCATCACCTCGGCCGGTCCTTCGGCCGCGCGGGGCGCCACCGCCTCCACGCCCCGCGCAGCTCCGTCGCTGTCAGCTGCCGAAGGGGATGTCCTTCGGGGTGGCCATACGGCGGGTGTCGGGGTGGGCCTTGACGTAGTCCGTGATGTACGAGAGCGATTCCCGTACCCCGCTGTCGTCGGTGCCGCAGCCCTTCGGGCCGTTGACGCCGTCGGGGTAGCACGACATCCGGTTGCCGTAGATCAGGCTGTCCACGGCGGCACCCCCGTCGGCGGAGTCGAGCAGTGTGGCGGCGCGCTCGCCGTCCCCCTTGCCCACCGTCCAGCCGACGGTCTGCGCGAGGTCTCCGGCGTCCCGGGGCTGCCTGCCTGCCTCGAGTTCCTTGCGAATGCCGTCGAACTTCAGCGCCATGTTGAACAGTCCGTTGTCCATCACCCGCTGGGAGCCGGGGACATCGGGCCCGTGCTCGGCGAAGCCGTCCCTGACCTGCGCGTAGTCGCCGCTGTAGCTGACCGCTTCCTTGGGCTTCAGGTCGCTGAGGAGGCTCTTCCAACCGCTGCCGCCCTCCGTGCCGTAGAAGCCGTAGAGGACGCGGATCCCCTTGCTCTCCAGCTTCTCGCGCGCCATGTCCCGCAGTGCGGCCACGGAGCAGTGGCGCCACTCGGGGTCAGTGCTGTCGCACCAGTCGGGGTTCTTCATGTCGAGCCAGACGAAGGAGACGCGACGTCCGCCCTCGTGCTCCTTCGCCACCTGGTCGAACATGTCCGACATGGTGTCACCGGCGCTGGTGAGGGTGCCGTCGTGGTCCGCCCACCAGCCCTTGCGCCAGGCCGTGGCGTCGATCTCCAGTGCGTTGGCCCCGTTCGAGAGCGCCGTGGTCACCCCGCCCGTGGTCAGTACCCGGTGCGCGATGGCCCAGGTCGGGCGTTGCTCGGCCGTGTTCGGTGCGGCATGGGAGGTCTCGTCCCCCGGTGCGGCCATGGCGGCTCCGGTGCCCAAGGCGGCTGCGGAGACGACCAGGGCCAGCGGGAGCACTGCGGCGCGAAGCCGACGTGATGCGGCCATGAGGACGGGTCCTTTCTGTTGCCCGGGCTGCGTGGTGCGGCAGCCCGTCTGCCGTGCGGTGGCTGCCTGTTGCACAGCCGGCGGGCCGGCTGCCCGCGACCAGCACCCTACGTGAAGTTACCCACGGGTAGTAGTGAGGTGCGCTCCGTCACGCGACAGCCGCGGCACGCGGCCTGCAGCACGCGGGAAAGAAGCGCAATCCGCTCAGTAAGCGGGGACGAAGAGCGCCACGCCGAGGGCCACGACAGCGCACAGGGCTCCCGCCATGGCCAGGAGGATCGCCTGAGCCTGCACGGCGTCCGCGTCCTCCCCCTCGCGCGGGGCACGGCTCAGGTCCCACACCGCTTGGATCTGCACAGACAGCCCGATGACCACTCCGAGCAGGACGATGGCGTCGGTCATTGCAGTCTCTTTCCTCCGCGCGGCGACGGTCGCGCTCGGCGCGCTCGCAGCTCTCTTCCTGTTCCCTCTCGTGGCGCTCTTCCAGCAGCGCCTCCCGGGCGACCAGGGGGCTCGAGCATGCGCCGTACATTCCGATGATCCACCGGCGGCGTGTGCCCTCCACGGTCAACGCGCCGCAGCGATTCGATCTCTTGCACGACCGACGTGCGGGACGCAGCCATTCGGCCGCTCCGGCGGAGCCATCGGCCCGCGCGGCCACGGGATCGCCGCAGCACCCTCACCACCCGAGTCATCCGAGTCACCCGATTCACCCGATTCACCCGCCCCGAAGTGGCCTTCACCCGCCCGCAGATGGACAACTACTGTGTCTCCTGCCCGGCCCAGACCACCGACCGGCCGCTGATCCGTCAGGCCGCCTCCGTTGAGCAACTCCGCGATGTACCTGCCGAGATGAGGCCTGCCACCCCTTGCCGCCGACCGCCGCGCACCATCGCATCCCCCACACCTTGAGGAGCTCCCGCATGGACCAGCACCAGATCCTCGTCCTGGACGCCACCGGCAGCGACCGGCACGCGGAAGACGCCGAGTTACGCTCGCGCGGCCCGGCCGCCCGCGTCGACGTCCTGGGGGTCGAGGCATGGGCCGTGACCGACCCGGCCCTGCTCAAACAGCTCCTCACCGATCCGCGGGTCTCCAAGGACCCCCGGCAGCACTGGCCGCTGTTCCCCGACAAGGTCGTCGGCACCTGGCCACTCGCGTTGTGGGTGGCCGTCGACAACATGTTCACCGCCTTCGGAGGTGACCACCGACGCCTGCGGCGTCTGGTCAGCCCGGCCTTCACCGCACGCCGCATCGCCGCCCTGCAGCCGCGCATCGAGGCGATATCCCACGCACTGCTCGACGAGTTCGCCACCATCCCCGCCGGAGAACCCACCGACCTGCGCGACCGCTTCGCCTATCCGCTCCCCATCCGGGTCATCAGCGAACTCATGGGGCTCCCCGACCACTCCCAGCCGGACTTCCGCCGTACCGTCGACGGAGTCTTCGACACCACGCTCAGCCCCGAGCAGGCCGCCGACAACACCAAGGAGCTGTACGCGATCCTGGCCGACATGGTCGCGGCCAAGCGCGCCGAGCCCGGCGAGGACATGACCTCCGTACTCATCTCCACCCGGGACGACGCCGAGGACGGCGACGGTTCCGCGCTGACCGAGCAGGAACTCCTCGACACTCTCCTCCTCGTGATCAGTGCGGGCTACGAGACCACCGTCAACCTGCTGGACCAGGCCATCGCGGCGCTCCTGAGCCACCCCGAACAGCTCGCCCTGATCCGCGAGGGCAAGAGCACGTGGACGGACGTCGTCGAGGAGACGCTGCGCTATGAGGCGCCCGTCGCCCACCTGCCCATGCGGTTCGCGGTCGAGGACATCTCGCTGGGCCAGGACCTCACGATCCGCCAGGGCGACGCCATCCTCGCCTCCTACGCGGCGGCGGGCCGGCACCCCGACCTCCACGGTCCGAGCGCCGACACCTTCGACCTGACCCGGGTCAGCAAGAACCACCTCGCCTTCGGCCACGGCGTCCACGTCTGCCTCGGTGCCGCCCTGGCGCGCATGGAGGCAGAGACCGCGCTGCGGGCGCTGTTCACCCGCTACCCCGATCTCGCCTTGGCCGCCCCCGCGTCCACGCTGCGCCCCGGAGAGTCATTCATCTCCAACGGCCACCGGGAACTGCCGGTCATCCTCCGCCCGGACAAGGAGAACTGACGAACGATTCATCCTGGGGTCGGCATTCGGGGGAATCAGCGTGTCTGCAGTCCGATCAGGGCGTTGACCAGCGCAGGCGCCAAAGAAGCGGGGTGCTCCGGCCGCGCGACGTCTGTTGAGGCTGGCTTGGCGCCTTCCGCTTGATCGAACCCAAGGAGAAAGAAGTATGTCTGCCATGAAGAAGACGATGAGCGTGGTGCTGGCCACCGGTGGCCTCGTGATGGGCGCTGCTGGCCTGGCATCCGCTGACGCCGGTGCCCAGGGTGCTGCCGTGGGCTCGCCGGGCGTGCTCTCGGGCAACCAGGCTCAGGTCCCGGTCCACATCCCGGTCAACGTGTGCGGCAACACCGTCGACGTCATCGGCCTGCTCAACCCGGCGTTCGGCAACACCTGCGTCAACCGCTGACCAGCCGCATAACACCGTAAGAGCCCACCGGCTCGACACGGCCCGAGCGAGCGTGCCACCGACCCTCCTTTTCGGTGGCGCGCTCGCTTTTTTGTCTGCGGTCAGCTGGGCGGGCGCCACAACGGAGCCTGTGATCTGGCTCGTTCCGCAGGCATCTCGCGGACCAGGTGATAGAGGTTCTCGAAATACGCCTGCCACCGGTGGGGATCTGGCAGCGCACTCCGTGCACGCCGGGCCCGTTCTGCCTTCACCAGTGGCTCCATGTGCTCCCATACCGAGAGCACCGATCCTCCCAGGTAGCCGGAGACCGGCTCTATGGCCACTACCCCGTGGGTGACAAGGGCGCCGAGGTTGTCGTAGTACCAGCCCAGCTCGCGCACCAGATCACGGCCTTCCTGCGGAAGCCCGGCCAAGCCAAGGGAGAGGTCGTAGGCGGGCAGCTCCTCATGTACGAAGCTCCGCGCTCGTGCCAGCCGCAGGCTGCGATGCTCCCGGAACAAGTCCACGATCACGGGCAGTGCGTTGGCGTGCTGGGACAGCCTCAGTTGCCGTAGGGACACCAGGCCCGACACCCCGAACGCCAGCAACGACACGATCAGGGCCGCAATATCCACCAGGAAACTCCCACCGCCGTACCTCCGCTTCGCTTCACCTCCCTACCCCTGCGCCCCATCACGCCACACCAACGGCTCAACGGGGGCGTGTCGGTGGCAGGAGTCGGCTCAGCCGACGCCGATCGAGGTGACCTCGTAGACGGCGGCCGAGCTCATGGACAGACCGCGGCACGTGAGCTGGCACGGTGGTGTGCGGTGGGAGTGCACCTCGACGTCGATGGCCGTCGGGTGGGGCGGGCGGCCGGAGAAGCGGATGCGCCAGTGGTTGTCCTCGCGGGCCGTGTCGACGATCTCGTAGGTGTGTCGGCCTGCCGGGCCGAAGCGTTCGAGTACGGCTGAGAGAGCAGCCTGCTGCGGCGGGAAGAGGTCCGTGTAGCCGCGCAGATGCTTCGCGCCGATGCGGTCGGCCATGTGCTCCTCGATCACGGCCACCGATGAGGCGGCGTCGAGATTGCCGTAGTAGACGCCGTCGGGAGCGACGACGACGTTGGCCGCGAACCTGTCGCCGCCGACGTGGGTGCATTCCCACACCAGGTGCGGCCATCGCTCGCCGAGAGCAGCGCCCACGGGGCGGCCGCGCACGGCGCAGCAGGTGTCGTGCTGGCCGTGGGTGCAGACGAGGACGACGGGTGGGCAGCCGAGTTCTCCGGGGGTGTTGAGGGCGTCGGCGATTGCCGACAGATCCTGGTCGCGGCTCCATGTGCCCCATCGCTGGCGGTGGGCGCCGGAGCTTGCGTGGCGCAGCACGGCCCAGCGTTTCGCGCCGTCGTGGTTGCGGCGTCCGGGCCGTCTGATGAGCAGTACGCGTGCCCGCACCGCCTGGGCGGCGGCGAACACGCGCTTCTTGGTGGCGGGGTCGAGGTCGAGGCCGTCGAAGCCGTTGGGGGGCCAGCCGCCCCGGTATTCGATGAGGACCCAGACGGAGCCGTACGGTGCCGTGCCCGCGAGTGAGTCGGCACGTCTGCGCGCGGCGTCAGCGCAGAAGAAGCGCTCTGCCGCTGTCAACGGGGCCACGTCACTGTTCCGCGGGCACCAGTACGCCCGCGCGCAGCAGTCTCTCGACGAGTTCGACGCCGAGTTCGCCGGCGGTGCGGACCTCGCCGTCGAGCATGCGGGCCACCGACGGCAGATCGCTTTCCGGGAAGTCCAGCCAGCCCACGCGCGTGGCCAGGCGCCGGCCCTCCAGCCGCGCTTCCAGCTCCCCGCGAAGCCTCACCCGGGAGTGGGGTCCGAGGCCGTCGACGGCGTTGAGCTGGGCCAGCGGTCCCAGTGCTGCGGGTCGTCCATGGCCTCGGCGTGCGCGGTGGAAGAGCGGGGCGGGATCGGCCTTGGCGATGGCGGCGACGAGGCTTTCACGGACGCTGTCGATCTCGCCGTCCGGCCCGCTCACGCCCAGCGGCAAGGTGCCACGCATGTAGGGGTCGTCGCGCAGCACCGCCAGTGCGGCCTGGGCGAGTTGTTCGGCCAGGGCGTGACGCGTCCAGGTGTGGATTCCCAGTGTCAGGTGGATCGAGACCTCACCCTGCGCCTGCGCGGCGTGCAGCCAGCCCCGCGGCAGGTAGAGGACGTCCCCGGGCTCCAGAACGGTGTCGATGCGGGCCTCGCCCTTCGCCGCCTCGGCGACGGCGCTGCGGCGGTCGGTCCAGGGCTGATCGCGCAGTGGGTCGGGATGGACCGGCTCCCGGACCAGCCAGCGCTTGGTGCCCTCGATCTGAAGGACGAACACGTCGTGTACGTCGTAGTGGTCGTCGAACCCGCGGTTCTGCGGCGGAGTGACGTAGGCGTTGGCCTGCACCGGATGGCCCAGCTCCGTGCTCAGGCGTGCGCCGAAGTCCGCGACCGGCGCCCATGTCCGCTGCAGAGCCTGCAGGACCAGGGTGGCGCCGTCGGCGAACATGCGCCACAGAGCGGTGTCGTCCAGTTGGTCCCCGATGGTGGCACCCACACCGGCGGATGAGGTGAAGGAGGACTCAGGGAGCGTGGAGCCGTCCTTGGCCACCCGGAGAAAGGGGGTACGCAGCCCGCGACGCGAGATCAGTTCGTCCACGGCTTCGGCGGAGAACAGATCGGAGAAGTCGCTCGCACCGCGTGTGAGCAGCGCTGTGCGCGCCCAGACGTCGCGGGCGAACTCGTCCTGACTCAGGCCGGTCAGCCGTGTCTCCAGGAGTGTCTTCAGGACGCCGACGCCTGCTGTGGCGT
>NZ_JBSGYY010000044.1:0-80076 GCF_053610705.1 Streptomyces sp. NPDC054872
GGCTCCGCCCCAGACCCCGAACAAGAGGTCCTCAAACGCCGGACGGGCTGAATTTCAGCCCGTCCGGCGTTTGAGGACGAGCTCGGCGCAGCCGGCGCTGACGGCACGCAAGGCCCCCGTGCCGGAGCGGGTTTTCGGGAAGGGGCGGGGTTGGGGACTGTTTACTGCTCCAGCCCCCAGCTATGGATCCTGCGAGGGTGAATCCGGATCAACTCCTCGCTGAAGTGAGGGCCCAACTCATGCGGCCCCGTGAGGAGTTCCGCGTCACCCCGGATGTCGACCCCCCGCACCTTCCACGGCCGCTCACTCACGACGTCGTCCACGACCAGCGACACCTTCGGGTTCTTCTGGAGGTTGCGCCACTTCTTGGTCGTCCCCAGCGCGTAACCACCGATCAGGATCGTCCCGTCGTCCTGCGGGAAGAACCCGACAGGATTGGCCTGCGGCTGCCCCGTCGCGTCCACGCTGGCCATCCGGCCCAGACGCTGTGACTTGAGGTACGCCCGCTCGGCCTCGCTGAATTCGGTCATGGCGCGAGCCTAAGCCGCGGGCAGGGCCCGGCGCGGGGCCTCCTCGGTCGGTTCCCCCGGGGCGATCCGCTCCACCGGGGCGTTCCGCGGGATCCGGTTCAGCCCCAGATCACGGCCCCCAGCCACGCCCCCGCGATGAGCAGGCACGCGAACAACTCGGTAAGCACGCTCCAGCCGCCCGCCCGCATGGCCGTCCTCGTCGCCGTCGCCGCCTGCCCGTGGCCGCCGAGCCGCAGCCGCTCACTCACGTAGATCCCGCCGATGAACCCCGGCAGCGATCCGATCACCGGCACCACACAGAACCCGACAAGGGCCCCGGCCCCCGCGTACACGGCGGTCCTGCGCGTGGCGCCGCTCTGCCGGAAGCGCCGCGGCGGCAGCAGCCATCGGATGCCCTGCGCGACGAGAAGCACGACGGACGCGCCGACCAGGACCCACCAGGCGACCGGCTCCGGGTCCTTCAGCGCCCACCACAGCACCGCGGCCCACACCAGCCACGGTCCCGGCACGCCGGGCACAAGCACTCCGCCGATCCCGAGCAGCAGCACGACTCCGACCAGCAGGAGTTCCCAGGCTCCCATCTGTCAAGCGTGCAGGAGAAAGGAGAAAACCGCAGGTCGCGCGAGCCCTCGCGGACCGGGGAGCCGGTCCTAGCGCGCCACCCAGCCCCGCTCGTACGCGTGCCAGCCCAGTTGCAGCCGCGTCGTCACGCCCGTCAGCTCCATCAGGCGCTTCACCCGCCGCTGCACCGTCCGCAGGCCCAGGTCGAGCTGCTTGGCGACGCTCGCGTCCGTCAGCCCCGCGAGCAGCAGCGACAGGATCTCCAGATCCGCGCCGTCGGGGCCCTCGGGGGCGTCCTCGGTGACCGAGTGCCCGGCCTCGCCGAGCCGCAGCGGCAGCGCGTCCCGCCACACCGCCTCGAAGAGTCCCGTCAGGGATTCGAGCAGGCCGCTGGCGTGCACCACGAGCGCGGCGGGCTCCGCCCTGCGCGAGGTCAGCGGCACCATCGCGAGGGAGCCGTCGGCGATCACCAGCTTCGTCGGGACGCGGTCCACGACGCGCACCTGTTCGTCGCGGCCGATCGCCGTCGACAGTTCGATCAGGCCGGTGGGCAGGGCGAGGACGGAGCGCTCGACCACCACGCGGTACGTCACGCCGCGGCCCGCGGCCTGCGCCTCCGCGTCGTTCTCCGTGCCGGTGATCGCCACGGGGTTGCCGGTCACCAGGGCGCACACCTCGTCGCTCGCCCCCAGCTGGAGCTGGAGGAAGCGCTGCGAGACCGCGCCCGCGCCGGTGACCACCTCGACCAGGTCGTGCACCGCGGGCTCGGCGGCCTGCGCGCGGTACTCCTCGGCGAGCAGCTTCGCCGCGAGCTCCGCCTTCTCCAGCTCGTGCCGCTGCTGGGTCAGGAGAGCGCCGAGCGCGACGCCGGGCGGGGCCGCCACCCACCGGCCCGCCTTGCCGGACGCCTGGGCCGCGAGGCCGTGCAGTTCGAGGCGGCGCAGCGCACGGACCGTATCCGGCTCGCCGAGCGACAGCCGCCGCGCGAGATCGGGCACGTCGGCGGCGCCCACCGCGACCAGCGCGCGGTACGCCGATTCGTGCAGCTCGTCCAGACCTATCGCAGCCAGCATGCGGCGCGCCCTCCCCAGAGATCCGTTCCGACGGCGCCCTGGCGGGAAACAGCCACGGCGTAAACCCGCCCCAGGACATCATCCCCGCACCCCCGGCCTCTCTGCCAAGGTGACGCCACCGCAGCACCAACGGCAGCCGGGATTAGGGCCTTTGGTCCCTTTTCGGCTGTGGTTCCGCATGCCCATCAACCCTGGGGAGAGCGATGCGCCCGATATCGCGTACGGCCTTGGGGGCGGCGTCCGCCGTCGTCCTCGCCGTCACCGCGGCCGTACCGTCCGTGGCCGAGCCACGCGCGGCCACGGCGCACACGACTCCGCCGGTGGGGAGCGGGCCACGCGGCGACGGAAGTTCCGTCGTCACCCTCGTCACCGGCGACCGCGTGCTGGTGTCGTCCGACGGCAAGGGCCGCGCGGGTGCGAGCGCGCTGCCCGCCGCCGACGGCACGGTGCCCCTCATCCAGACCAGGCAGTCCGGCAAGGACCTGTACGTCTACCCCGAGGGCGCCGTCCACGCGATCGCCGAGGGCACGGTCGACGAGGAACTCTTCAACGTCACCGGCCTCGTCCGCCAGGGCTACGACGACGCGCACGCCGAGCAGCTCCCGCTGATCGCCGTGTACGACACGTCCGTCGACGTCACGCGCGCGGTGCCCGCCACTCCGCGCGGCGCCGAACGCGGCCTCGTCCTCGACCCCGTCGACGGGGTCGCGATGAAGGCGGACAAGAAGAAGGCCGCGGACTTCTGGGCGGACATCACGTCACCGAAGTCCCGTGCCGCGTCCGACCTGAAGAAGCTCTGGCTCGACGCCAAGGTCGAGGCCACTCTCGACAAGTCGACGAAGCAGGTGCACGCCCCCGAGGCGTGGGCCGCGGGCTACGACGGCAAGGGCACCAAGGTCGCCGTCCTCGACACCGGCGCCGACGCGGAGCACCCCGACCTGAAGGGCCGGATCGGCGCGACGAAGAACTTCACCGAATCGCCGGACAACGAGGACCGCCAGGGCCACGGCACCCACACCACCTCCACCGTCGGCGGCAGCGGCGCGGCGAGCGACGGCAAGAAGAAGGGCGTCGCCCCCGGCACCGAGCTGCTGCACGGCAAGGTGCTCGACGACAGCGGCTCCGGCGCCACCTCGTGGATCATCGCGGGCATGCAGTGGGCCGTCGACGAGAAGGCCGACGTCGTCTCCATGAGCCTCGGCAACCCGGCGCGGACCGACTGCACCGACCCCATGAGCACCGCCACGGAGGAACTCGCGCAGTCGAGCAAGGACACCCTCTTCGTCCTCGCCGCGGGCAACACGGGGCCGAGCCTCAACTCCGTCTCCTCGCCCGGCTGCGCGCCGAGCGTCCTGACCGTCGGCGCCGTCGACCGCGACGACTCGACGGCCTCCTTCTCCAGCCGCGGGCCCGCGTACGGCTCGCACACCCTCAAGCCGGAGATCGCCGCGCCCGGTGTCGACATCTCCGCGGCCGCCGCGGGCGGCAGAGGCGTCTACGCCTACCAGTCCATGAGCGGTACGTCGATGGCCGCCCCGCACGTCGCGGGCGCCGCAGCCCTGGTCAAGCAGCGCCACCCAAAATGGAGCGCAGGGCAGATCAAGTCGGCCCTGGTGTCGTCCGCGGACAGCGCCCTTCCCGGCGACGTGACCGAGACCGGTGGCGGACGGCTCGACGTGAAGGCCGCCGTCGACCAGAAGGTGCTCGGCTCACCCGCGGTGCAGGGCGGCACCTTCGGCTGGCCCCAGGACAACTCGGACCGCACGACGGTCGACGTCCCGTACACCAACACCACTGACGGACCGGTGGAGTTGAAGCTGTCCGTGCAGGGCGTCACGGGCAACGACGGCTCACCGGTGAGGTCGGACATCGCCGAGCTCGGCGCGCG
The DNA here is from genome assembly GCF_053610705.1 of Streptomyces sp. NPDC054872. Lineage (NCBI taxonomy): Bacteria > Bacillati > Actinomycetota > Actinomycetes > Kitasatosporales > Streptomycetaceae > Streptomyces > Streptomyces sp. NPDC054872. The sequence continues at coordinate 4,053 of NZ_JBSGYY010000044.1, forward strand.
CTCCGTGAAGGTCGCCGCCGGAGCGACGGTCAACGTCCCGCTGAAGCTCGACCCCGACGCGCACCTCAAGCGCTCCCAGTACGGCGACGTGACCGGCCGCGTCCTGGCGAAGTCCGGCGCCGCCGCGGTCTCCACGCCCTTCTCCCTCTACGTACAGCCGGAGACGGTCAGCCTCCGCGTGAAGCTCGTCGACCGCGACGGCGAGCCCGCCGCGGGCCCGTCGTCCCTGGACCTCATCGGCACCGACGACGCCACCGGCGAGCGGCGGTTCAACGAGGGCGCGAACGACCAGACGTACCAAGTCCGCCCCGGCGCCTACTTCTTGACCGGATTCATCGCCACACCGGACGCGGACGGCGGCACCCTGACCGACTCGCTCACCCACATCGCCCGGCCCCAGGTTGAGGTGAAGAAGGACATGACCGTCACACTCGACGCCCGCAAGGCGCACCGCCTCACCGTCAAGACGGACAAGGAGTCCGAGGTGCGCGGCGCCACCCTCGGATTCGCCCGGACGTGGGGCACCGACAACTGGCTGCACGCGGGCACCGCGGCCGGACCGCGCAGCATCCGCGGCTTCTACCAGTCGGTGGAGGGCAAGGCCACCGACGGCACCTTCGAGTCCGGCAGCTACTGGCGCGCCGCCGCGCCCCTGCTCCCCGAACTCGCCGTGGCGGGCGGCAGGACACTGCACCCGGTGACCGCCTCCACCGGATCGGCCAACCTCGACGGCAAGGGCAGGGCGTCCCTCGTGGACGCCGGGTCCGGTACGCCGCAGGAGCTGGAGACCGCCGGGGTCAAGGGCAAGATCGCCCTCGTCAAGGTGCCGGACAGCGGTGCCGCCTCCGCCGTTGCGAAGCACGCGAAGGCGGCCGGCGCACTCGCGGTCATCGCCCACCGCACGGCTCCGGGCCGCTGGTACCCCTCGGTCGGTCTCAGCGGCTCCCCGCTCCCGGTCCTCGGCCTGCAGACGGGCGAGGCGGCCACCCTCCTCGCCCAACTCTCCGACAGTCCCGTCGAATTGAAGTGGAAGGGAACGGCCAAGAGCCCCTACGTCTACAACCTCGCCTTCCCCGAGACCGGTCAGATCCGCGACGACCGCACCTACCGCGTACGCGACAAGGACCTCGCCGCGAACGAGGCCACCCATCGCGCGATGGGCACGGCCACGGACTACGTGGACCTGCCGTCCGCCGTCCGCCCCTCGGGCCTCGAGGTGTACTTCGCCGACATCGAGTCGGTCCCGGCCCCCGGCAAGCGCACCGAGTACTACTCGGCGGGCACGACCGGCTGGGGTCACCAGGTCTCCAGCAGCTTCCCGTTCGGCGAGTTCATGATCGACCCGGTGCGGACGTACGAGAAGGGGGAGCGGCGCAGCGAGAGCTGGTACGAGGGAGTGCTCACCCCCGCCGCGCCACGCGACGCCGGCGGCGGCCCCGGCCTTGCGGGGGAGCGGCAGGGCAACCTGATCGGTGTCGCGCCCGGATTCTGGGCCGACAGTGAACACGCGGGAATCCAGGGCGGGTTCGGTGACATCGGCAGCGTGGAGCTGAAGCGCGACGGTGAGGTCGTGGGGCAGTCGGGCTGGCCGTCCGGGGTGTTCACGGTCCCGGCCGAGGACTCCGCGTACGAACTCACGCTCACCACCCAGAAGATCGGCTCGCAGGTCTGGAAGCGGTCCACGGGCACGCGGACCACGTGGGCGTTCCGCTCGCACCTCGACGAGAAGGTCCACTCGCAGGGCATCCCGATGCTGTTCCCGCGCTACCGGCTGCCGGAGGACGGCATGAAGACCGTGGCGGCAAAAGACGGCCGGCGGATTGAGCTCGCCGTGACAGGGCACGCGGGCTACGAGCCGGGGGTGCTCACATCGGCGGCCCTGTCCTACTCGTACGACGAGGGCGAGACCTGGACCGAGGCCGAGACGTCCGCTTCCGGCGGCAAGTGGACCGCCACCGTGGACCACGCCGGCGCCTCGGGGAAGCAGGTGTGGCTCAGGACCGAACTGACGGATACGAACGGAAGTTCCGTCACTCAGACAGTGGCCCGCGCCTACGACGTGCGATAAACACACAGACACCGCCGGGCGGTCCTCCCGTGGGGGGTGGGCCCGCCCGGCGGCCCTCATCACCCTTCCGGTGGCCGGATTTTCCGGATGCACCGTTTTCGTACGGCCTCCGCGGTGGACAATAGGGGCATGAGCCAGCAGGGGGAGAGGCACGACGGAGCTTCCGGCCAGGAGGACGACTGGTGGGGTCAGCTCTACGACGACTCCGCTCATGACACGGGTCCGGCCGAGGCGGCCGACACCCTCGACGACAGGTTCGCCTCGGCGGTCTCCGCGGCGGGCGAGGGGGTGGCCGATGGTGCCCCCGAGGGCGAGGGCACGGAAGGAGCACTGCCGCGCCCCGGCCGCTTCTCCGCCCCGGAGCCACCGCCCCCGGATTTCCCGGACCGGCGCGGTGCACCGGCCTCAGCCCCGGACCCGGCTCCTCGGCTGCCGCCGGACCTGGAGCCCGCGGGGGAGCCACCCGGCCGCGGCTCCGGAGCCGCACCGGGCGAGCAGTTCACGCCCCGCGAGCCCTTCACGCCCCGCGAGCCGTCACCGCCGCCCGCATCGGCGCCGTCGTACGAGCCGCCTCCGCCCCCACCTCTGCCCCCGCCCGCAGCCCGCATCCACCCGGGCGCCGCCCCCTGGGAGCCGCCCGCCGCGCCCACGGGTCCCGTCACCTTCCCGGCGGGGCCGCCCAAGCCTCCCGGCGACCCGAGCCGCACCACCGCCGTCCCCACGCCCCGCGCGCCCGAGGCGTCCGCGGTCCCGGACCCGCAGCCACCCGCACCGGTCGAACCGCAGCCGTCCGTGTCGGCGGTACCCCCGGCCGCCGTCCCGTACGTGGGCGACGGGCCGCCCACCTATGACGCCGAGCCCACCGTCCTGCCCGTCGCCGACCCCGACGACCTGGGCGATCTGGTCGCCGACACCGTGCTCGACGGCGCCCGGTACGGCACCTCCACCCTGCGGGCCGTCTCCGTGCGCGGGGACTCCGCGCGGTACCGGGGCGAGCCGCGGCGGGACTCGCTGCTCACCGCGCGGTTCGGGACGGGGGACGGCGCTCTCGTCCTGGTCGCCATGGCCACCGGCGCGCGGGCCACGCCCGGCGCTCACCGCGCCGCCGCCGAGGCCTGCGCCTGGATCGGGCGGGCCGTGGGCCGCAGCCATCAGCGGCTGTCCGAGGACATCAGGGCCGCCCGGCGCGGTGACCTCAAGAGCGGCCTGCACCGGCTCACGGACCGCAGCCTCGGCAAGCTCCGCGCGCACGCCGTCGATCTCGGCATCGAGCCCGAGGAGTACGCGGCGTCCCTGCGCTGCCTCCTGCTGACGGCCGACCCCGAATGCCGTACCCGCGTCTTCTTCGGTGTCGGCGGCGGCGGACTCTTCCGGCTCAGGGACGGCGCCTGGCAGGACATCGAGCCCCACGTCAGCGACGCCGCCGCGGACCCGGGCCCGCCCGTGGTCGGGTTCGGGTCGGTGCCGCCGGAAACCCCCGACGGCGACCGGCTCACCATGGACATGGGCATCATCACGCCCCCGAGTCCGTACGAGCCCGCCCCCGAGCCGCCGCCCCGCGAACCCTTCCGCTTCCGGGCCTCCGTAGCCCGCCCGGGTGACGCCCTGATGCTCTGCAGCGGCGGCCTCGCCGAGCCCCTGCGCGGCGAACCCGAACTGGCCGCCCACCTCACCCAGCGGTGGGCGAAGAGCGGCCCACCGGGCCTCGCGACCTTCCTCGCGGACATCCAGGTCAGGGTCAAGGGGTACGCGGACGACCGGACGGCGGCCGCCGTTTGGGAGGCGTGAGCGCCCGCCCTGTGAATTCATGGACCCAAGAGAGTCAAGGGGACTGAAGGGTTCGTGAAGCCATGGCCAAGCAGAACGTCGCCGAACAGTTCGTCGACATCCTCCACCGCGCCGGTGTGCGCCGCATGTACGGAGTCGTGGGCGACAGCCTGAACCCTGTCGTGGACGCGATCAGGCGCACCAAGGGCATGGAGTGGGTGCAGGTCAGGCACGAGGAGACCGCGGCCTTCGCGGCCGGTGCCGAGGCCCAGATCACCGGCAGCCTCGCCGTCTGCGCCGGTTCCTGCGGCCCCGGCAACCTCCACCTGATCAACGGCCTCTACGACGCGCACCGCTCCATGGCGCCCGTCCTCGCCCTCGCGTCGCACATCCCCTCCAGCGAGATCGGCCTCTCCTTCTTCCAGGAGACCCACCCCGACCGGCTCTTCCAGGACTGCAGTCACTACAGCGAGATGATCTCCAGTCCGAAGCAGATGCCGCGGCTGCTCCAGACCGCCATCCAGCACGCGATCGGCCAGTCAGGCGTCAGCGTCGTCACCCTCCCCGGAGACATCGCCGACGAGCCCGCCCCGGACAAGTCCGCCGAGAGCGCCCTCGTCACCTCGCGCCCCACCGTGCGTCCCGGCGACACGGAGATCGACAAGCTCGCCGCGATGATCGACGAGGCGGACAAGGTCACCCTCTTCTGCGGCAGCGGCACGGCCGGCGCGCACGCCGAGGTCATGGAGTTCGCCGAGAAGATCAAGTCCCCGGTGGGCCACGCCCTGCGCGGCAAGGAATTCATTCAGTACGACAATCCCTATGACGTGGGCATGAGCGGGCTCCTCGGCTACGGCGCCGCGTACGAGGCCACCCACGAGTGCGACCTGCTGATCCTGCTCGGCACCGACTTCCCGTACAACGCCTTCCTGCCCGACGACGTCAAGATCGCACAGGTCGACGTGCGGCCCGAACGGCTCGGCCGCCGCTCCAAGCTGGACCTCGCCGTCTGGGGCGACGTACGCGAGACCCTGCGCTGTCTCACCCCGCGCGTCACGCCCAAGAGCAACCGCAAGTTCCTCGACAAGATGCTGAAGAAGCACGCGGACGCCCTGGAAGGCGTCATCAAGGCCTACACGCGCAAGGTCGACAAGCACATCCCGATCCACCCCGAGTACGTCGCGTCCGTCGTCGACGAACTCGCCGCCGACGACGCCGTGTTCACCGTCGACACGGGCATGTGCAACGTCTGGGCGGCCCGCTATCTCTCGCCGAACGGCAAGCGCCGCATCATCGGCTCCTTCAGCCACGGCTCGATGGCCAACGCCCTGCCGCAGGCGATCGGCGCCCAGTTCACCGACCGCAAGCGGCAGGTCGTCTCGATGTCCGGCGACGGCGGATTCTCCATGCTGATGGGCGACTTCCTCACCCTCGTCCAGTACGACCTGCCGGTGAAGATCGTCCTCTTCAACAACTCATCGCTCGGCATGGTCGAGCTGGAGATGCTGGTGGCCGGCCTCCCGTCGTTCGGCACGGACAACCACAACCCCGACTTCGCCGCTGTCGCCCGCGCCGCTGGTGCCTACGGGGTACGCGTCGAGAAGCCCAAGCAGCTCGTGGGCGCCCTGAAGGACGCCTTCGCGCACAAGGGCCCCGCCCTCGTCGACATCGTCACCGACCCGAACGCCCTCTCCATCCCGCCCAAGATCAGCTCCGAGATGGTGACCGGCTTCGCGCTCTCCGCCAGCAAGATCGTCCTGGACGGCGGCGTCGGCCGCATGGTCCAGATGGCACGCTCCAACCTGCGGAACGTGCCACGTCCCTGATGCTCCGTCAGCCCGCGGGCCGAAGGCGCAGCGTGACGATCTGGAACGGCCGCAGCGCGAGCACGAGCCCCGCGTCATCGGTGTGCGCCGCCTCCAGCGGGCGCTCCAAGAGGTCTGTCACCTCGGCCGCGCCCACCGCGAACGACGTGGTGAGCGTGGCCGCCGCGCGCCCGCCCCGCGACTCGTAGAGCCGCACCACGACATCGCCGCTCCCGTCGTCCGCGAGCTTCACCGACTCCACGGTCACCGCCGGATTGTCGACGCTGACGAGCGAGGGCAGGGCGGGCGCGGCGGCCACCCGCAGCGGCAGGTTCAGGGCAAGACCCTCCGCGACCGCGTCGCCCGTCGTCGCGCCGGGCAGCAGGGCGTACGTGAAGCGGTGCACGCCCAGATCCGTCTCCGGGTCCGGGCTGTGCGGGGCGCGAAGGAGCGTGAGCCGCACGGTGGTGCCGAGTCCGTCGCCGTGCGGGGTGCGCGTCACGTCATGGCCGTACGTCGAGTCGTTGAGCACCGCCACGCCGTACGCGTCCTCGGCGACCCGCAGCCACCGGTGGGCACAGATCTCGAAACGGGCCGCGTCCCAGCCGGTGTTGGCGTGCGTCGAGCGGTGCACGTGCCCGAACTGGATCTCGGCGGCCGACCGTTCGGCGTGCACGTCCAGCGGGAAGGCGGCTTTGAGCACCTTCTCCGACTCCTGCCAGTCGACCTCCGTGACGACGTCGACGCGTCGGCTGCCCGCCGCGAGGCGGATCTCCTGGGTGATCCGCGATGTCCCGAAGGCCCGCACCACGCGGACGGCGACCCGCAGCGGCCCGTCCTCCACCAGCTCCACGGACTCGGCCTCGGTGAGGTCGGTGTGCGTGTTGCGGTAGTGCTTGTCCAGGTCCCAGGCGTCGTAGTGCGTGGGGTGGTCGGGGTGCAGCTGGAGAAGATTGCCGCGTGAGCCGGGGGACAGGACCTCGCGGTGCGCGTCGACGTCGTGCACGGAGGTCAGAAGACCGTCCGCGTCGACGGCGACGCGCAGGTGCTCGTTCAGCAACTGGATCTCGCCGTCGGCGAGCAGAGCGGTCGCCCCGGTCTCCCGCGTGTAGGAGTCGGCCTCCTCCAGACTCTTGCTGCCCAGGGCCGGGACATTCACGTGCACGAGGGCGCCGTCGTCGGCCCTGACGACCTCGCTGCGGGCGTACGGCGACGAGTTGAGCGCGACCGGGCCGCCCGCACCGAGCGAACGGACGGCCGCCGAGGTGATCTCATCCAGCTCGGCGAGGACGCGCGCGTACGTGTCACGCGCCTCCCGGTGCACCCAGGCGATCGACGAGCCCGGCAGGATGTCGTGGAACTGATGCAGGAGCACCGTCTTCCACAGCCGGTCGAGGGTGCTGTACGGGTAGACGTACGCGGGGTCGCGGACCGCGGCGGCCGTGCACCACAACTCGGCCTCACGGAGCGCGTGTTCGGTGCGGCGGTTACCGCGCTTGGTGGCCGCCTGCGTGGTGTACGTGGCGCGGTGCAACTCCAGGTAGAGCTCGCCGGACCAGACCGGCGCCCCCTCCCCGTACTCCTCCTCGGCGGCGGCGAAGAACGTCGACGGCTTCTCGATCTCGACACGCGGCGACCCCTCGAGGGACCGCAGCCGCCGTGCCTTCTCCAGCATCTCGCGGGTCGGGCCGCCGCCGCCGTCGCCCCAGCCGAACGGCACCAGGGAGCGGGACGCGCGGCCCTTCTCGGTGAAGTTCCGCTCCGCGTGCGCGAGTTCGGCGCCATGGATCTGGGAGTTGTAGGTGTCGACCGGCGGGAAGTGCGTGAAGACGCGGGTGCCGTCGATGCCCTCCCACCAGAAGGTGTGATGCGGCATCTTGTTGGACTGGTTCCAGCTCAGTTTCTGGGTGAGGAACCAGCGGACGCCCGCGAGCTTCGCCAACTGCGGGAAAGCCGCCGTGTAGCCGAAGGAGTCCGGCAGCCAGATCTCCTCCGTCTCCACTCCCAGCTCCTCGCGGAAGAACCGCATCCCGTGCGTGATCTGCCGCGCGAGCGCCTCGCCGCCCGGCATGTTGGCGTCCGACTCGACCCACATGGAACCCACCGGCGACCAGTTGCCGTCCGCGACGGCCTTCTTGATGCGCTCCCAGATGTGCGGCTGGTGCTCCTTGACCCAGGCGTACTGCTGGGCCTGTGAACAGGCGAAGACCAGCTCGGGATAGTCCTTCGCGAGGGCCGTCACATTGGCAAAGGTGCGGGACGCCTTGCGTACCGTCTCGCGCAGCGGCCACAGCCAGGCCGAGTCGATGTGGGCGTGCCCGGTGGCCGAGACCCGGTGCGCGCTGGCGTGGGCGGGGCTCGCGAGGACCTCCGTCAGCTCGGCCCGCGCCGCCGCCGCGGTGCCCGACACGTCGTGCAGATCGAGTGCGTCGAGCGCCCGTTCCAGGGCCCGCAGGATCTCGTGGCGGCGCGGACGGGCCGCGTCCAGTTCGTACATCAGCTCAGAAAGGACCTCGATGTCCAGCGTCAACCGCCAGACGTCCTCGTCCAGTACGGCGACGTCGGCAGACGCGAATCGGTAGATGGGGCCATCACCGGCGGTCAGTACGTCGCCCAGGGGTGTCGGTTCGAAGTCGTGCAGGATCGCGGGGTTGGCCGCCGCCTCCAGGAGGAGGTGCACCGGCTCGCCGCCCCGGGCCGACGCTGCCACGGGAATGTGCCGATTGCGCGGGTGAATGCCCTTGAGGGGGACGCCCGAGGCGTCGTACACCAGACCCTCCGCCTGGAAGCCGGGTCCCTCGCCGGTGAAACCCGGATCGACGACCACCTCGACGTGGCGCCCGCGCCACTCGTCGGGCACCTGACCGCGCAGCCGGAACCAACTGGTTGACCAGGGTTTTCCCCAGGCGGTGCCCGCCTCGAAGGGCTCGTACGCGGCGTCGATCGCCTCGGCGACGGGCACGGGTTCGCCGGGCGCGTGCCAGACGGAGAGGCTGAGCGGCACACGGTCCGCGTACTGGGCGGGGCGGATGAACTGCCGCAGGGCGCGCTCCAGGCGGCCCTCCACCAGCAGTCGGTCGTCGTGCACGGCGGCTCCTCAAAAGTGCTCGGGGCGGGGCCGATGTGACGCGATCGGGCCCGGTCGGGATCAAGCAGGAACGGTTCACGGCTTCACTTCCCCGCCGGGCTCGGGCGCACCCACACCAATGGTTGACGAATGGACATGAGTGCCGCCAACCGAGTGGGGCATGAATTCCGTGAGCGTGTTCGAGCAGGGAGGAATGACTCGTTTGTGGGCGGGGGTCATGACAAGGCATGCAAGAGGGGGCAGTCCCATCCAGTTCGGGACGTCTTCGCCGATAGCAAGGGACGGGCCGATCGACGACAAGCCGGTGGAGCTCCATAGGGCTCAACTCCGGCGCAGATTGGGGAGATCCGACTTGCGGGCGGTCCCTGAGGTCAGGGGCGCACTGCGCGAACTGCTCCGGACCTGGGGGAGGCCCGGAAGATCCGAGGTGGCCGAGCTGCTGACCAGCGAGCTCGTGACGAACGCACTGGTGCACACCGATCGCGACGCCATCCTGACGGCGACCGTGCGGCCGGGCAGGCTGCGCGTCGAGGTCAGGGACTTCGTGGGGCGCCGCCCGAAGCTCTGCGTGCCGAATGCCGACGACAGCACGCATGGCCGGGGCCTGATGCTCGTGCAGTCCCTCGCCGACGCGTGGGGAGTGCGTGCCCACGGGGTCGGAAAGGTGGTGTGGTTCGAGCTGGACGGCGGCCCGGCATGAGCCGGACCGCCGGTCAACTCCCGTCCTGCGCCGCTGACATCAGCCGAACTGCTGCTCCAGATCCTTGAGTTTGCGCTCAAGGGAGTCGAGCCGCGGCAGCGCCTGGGTGTCGTCCTCGGCCGTGAGGTCGACGGTGACGGGTTCAGTGCCGTTCTTCACGGCTTGGAGAGCGGGACGGGAGCGCAGCGGCAATTGCTCCTGCTCCTGTTCCTGTTCCTGTTCCGGCGGCGCTATGGCAGGGTCCGCGCCGGCCTGCGCGGACCCGGTCGCCGGCGCGACCGCCGGCAGATCGACCTGACGCCCGCCGCCGCGGCTCGGCAGGCTGCGATGGCCCCTGCTGATCGCCTTGAGCTGCGCACGTTCCAGCTTCTCCCGGTCCCGCCTGCGGGTCCGGGTGCGCTCCTTCTCGCGCCGGTCCTCGCGGACCTCCTCGACCGCCTCGTCCAGGCTGCGTACGCCTTCGAGGAGCATCAGCGACCAGGCGCCGAAGGTCTCCCGTGGTGCGCGCAGCCACCGGACGATCCGGATCTGCGGCAACGGCCTGGGCACCAGGCCCTGTTCGCGCAGAGCCGCGCGGCGGGTCTGCTTCAGTGCGCGGTCGAAGAGCACCGCCGCCGACAGCGACATCCCGGCGAAGAACTGCGGGGCGCCCGCGTGGCCGAGGCCCCTGGGCGCGTGCACCCAGTTGAACCAGGCGGCCGCGCCCGCGAACGTCCACACCAGGAGCCGCGAGCCGAGCGCCGCGTCACCGTGGCTGGCCTCGCGCACGGCGAGCACGGAGCAGAACATCGCCGCGCCGTCGAGCCCGAACGGGACCAGGTACTCCCAGCCACCGGTGAGGTTGAGGTTCTGCCGGCCGAAGCCGACGAGGCCGTGGAAGGAGAGTGCGGCGGCGACCGCCGCACAGCAGAACAGCAGAACGTACGAGGCCGTTCCATAGATTGCTTCCTTGCGCCTGCGGCGCTCCTCGCTGCGTTCCCAGGAGTCGTCGCCGGAGGCTCCGGCGGCCGCCTTCTGCCCGGCGCGCTTGCCGCGTGCGAGTACCGCCACCGCCACCAGCATGCCCAGGAGCAGGACGCCGCCCGGAAGCAACCAGTCCAGCGATATGTCGGTCAGTCTCATCTGGGGTCCCTTGCGTCGCGGTAGGGCGTTCGGGCGCCATAGTGGCCCAATCCCGATGACCCCCAGAGGGGTTTTTGGGCAAGAAGACGCCAAGGGGGGTGCAAAGGGGTGCGGCGCGCGCCGTTTGCTCGAACTGAGGGCCCGGCGTGGGGAGTTGAGTTCGATTAAACGAACACGAAAGGGTGGTTCAAGGGGGAGGGGGAAGCGGTTTCGGCTCGGAGCGAGGCCCGCGTCAGGCGGTTGGGCGGTCAGGCGGTGAGGCGGTCGGGCCGTCAGGCGGCCGCGGCGGCGCTGAGGCGCGCGACGCGCTCCGCGTCGCAGGTGCGCGGACAGGTCACACAGGTGTCCTCGGGGCGCAGCGTGTAGAACATGCAGCAGCTCGCGCGGTCCCGCGTCGGCAGGGCCTCGCCGTTCGGCCCCCGCAGCTCACGGAACCCCGCCGTCCCCACGTACGGCTTGGTGGCGCCGGGGAGCAGTCGCTCGAGCTCCGTCGTGGCGCGCTGCTCCTCGCCGAGAAGATGGGCGATGTACCAGAGCCCCTCGACGATCTCGTCCGTGGCGACGCTCCACAGGGCGCGCGAGCGGCGCCGCATCCGGGGCCCGAAGGCGTCGAGGAGCGGTCCCAGGTGCTCGGCGACCGCGGCCCGCACCTCCGCGCGCAGGGCTTCCTCGTCCGGCACGACGTGAGCGCCCGGGAGCGAGGCGGCGGGATCGCCGGGCAGGCAGGCGAAGCCCGCGCCGCGTACGGCGAGGCGGCCGAGGGTGCGCTGGAAGGACACGTTCTCCACGGGATAGCGCGGCACACGGCGGTGCAGGAACCACGGCATCGTGATGAGGAGGGTGGCGGGCCAGGCGTAGCGGTGCAGCGCGAAGCTCGCGATGACGTCCGGGCGCCCCGCCTGTCCGTAGTCCCGCAACACCTGCGCCTCGTCCCACGCCATGAACGCCTCGAGGTCGGCCCCGCCCTCCGCGAGCCGGGCGGCGGTGACCCAGCCGTCGCCCTGTGGGGCCTGCTCGTGTTCGCCGAGCTCGGTCACGAGCAGTCCGGGGAACACCTCGGTGAGGCGGGCGTAGGCGTCCGCGAGGGCGCTCGGGGCGCGCTTCGCCAAGGCGGGTACGGACATGCGAGGACCACCGAATCACGATCGATTACAGGTAAGCCTAACCTTACCCAGAATGATCGAGGTTTCAACTGCGGGGCTGTCCGCCTATGGTGCCTCTCGTACCTTTCGGACCGAGCGGACTTTGGGGTGGACCTCGTGGAGCAGGCCAGAGCGCATGACGCGTACCGCCTCGCCGTCCGTGTGCCGGAGCAGGTGCGGGCCTCGACGGCCCGCGACACGGCCCCGGTGACGCCTCCCGCCGCCGCCCGCGGTGAGCACACGCACGGGGAATCGGCCGTACGGGTGCCGGTTCCCGCGCCTCGCAAGACGGTGCAGCGGAACTCGGTGCGCGGCCAGATCCTCGACGCCCTGCGGGACGCGCTCGTCGGGGGCGACCTTGCGCCCGGCGAGGTGTACTCGGCGCCCGTGCTCGGCGAGCGCTTCGGGGTCTCGGCGACTCCCGTGCGCGAGGCGATGCAGCAGCTGGCGATCGAGGGAGCGGTGGAGGTCGTGCCGAACCGCGGCTTCCGGGTCACCGAGCGGAGCGCGCGGGAGCTGGGGGAGCTGGCGGAGGTGCGGGCGCTGATCGAGGTGCCGGTGATGCTGCGGCTCGCCCGTACGGTGCCCGCGGCCCGCTGGTGCGAGCTGCGGCCCCTCGCCGAGGCGAGCGCGGTGGCGGCGGCCGGCGGGGACCTGGCCCGGTACGCGGAGGCGGACCGCGCCTTTCACGGGGCGGTCCTCGCCCTTTCGGGCAACCAGCAGCTGGTGCAGGTGGCGGACGATCTCCACCGCCGGTCGCAGTGGCCCCTGGTGAGCGGTCCCGTCCACGCCCGCCGCGCCGATCTCGTCGCCGACGCGGCGGAGCACATGGCTCTGCTGGAGGCGTTGGTTGCGCAGGACCTCGGGGTCGTCCAGACCTTGGTGCGGGAACACTTCGCGGGGTCCGGGGGCTGAGGTTCGGGTGGTCCCCGCGGGGCTTTCCCCAGCCCCACCCCTTCCCGAAACCATGGGGCTCCGCCCCCTGGACCCCCGTACAAGCTGTCCTCAAACGCCGGACGGGCTGAAATATCAGCCCGTCCGGCGTACCCAATCCCTACCTCAAGCTGCCGGCGCCGGTGGACTCAGCTGCTGCGCCAGCCACGCCGGAACCCCACCCATCAGCCGGAACAGCCGAGCCGCCTCGGCCCGAAGGCGCCCCGCCTCCGGCTCCGGCTCCGCATCGGCGAGAGCCGCAAGCGCCGGGGCAGTCCCCACCAGATACCCCAGCTCCTCCCGGATCCGCAGCGACTCCGCGAACCCGTGCCGCGCCTCCGCCAACTCGCCCTCCCGCAGGGCGAGTCCGGCCAGGTGACGCCATGTGAAGGACAGCAGCAACGGATCCCCGTGCGCTGTCGCCCCCGCATGCGCCCGCCGGTAGGCCGCCCGCGCCGCCTGGGGCGAGTCCGAGATGTGCTCGGCGATCAGGCCCCGGCGGAAGTCGAGCAGAGGCCGCCCCGAAGCAGTCGGGGCGAGGAGCGCCGCCGCCCGCCCCAGTGCCGTACGCGCCTCGTCGGCCCGGTCCCGCACGGCGAGCACGGTGGAGGCGTAGGCGAGCTGGCCTCGCTCGCAGGCCGCGGCCCCGCGGTCGTCGTCCGCGACGGCCAGCGCCTCGGCGGTCCGCAGTCCGTCCTCCGCCTCGGCCCAGCCCTCTCCCGTGAACAGGCACCGCTCCACCAGGAGGGAGGTTCTCTGCAGCGCGGGCCCCGGCCCCTCCCGCGAGGCGAGCAGCGCGGCCGCGTCGGTCCAACAGCCGCGCGAACGCAGCCGCCATACCGCGGTCTGGAGTGGATCGTCCCCTGCAGTCGTTCCGGAACCAGACATGGCGGTATGCGCCACGTTGCCCTCCCCGAGCACGCCATTGAGCTGTTGAGTAGTGGGCGCATCTCAGCATGGATCGGCACACCCGGCCAAGGGGCTGGGTGAAAGATTTCACAAAGGGCGGGCCATGAAAGGTGTTTGCCGCAGGTCGCCCGCGTCAGCTCATGCGCAGTGCCAGAAAGAAATCGAGCTTGTCCTCCAGGCGCGAGAGGTCACGACTCGTCAACTGCTCGATACGGCCCACCCGGTAGCGCAACGTGTTGACGTGCAGGTGCAGCCGCGCAGCGCACCGCGTCCAGGAACCGTCGCAGTCGAGGAACGCCTCCAGGGTCGGGATGAGCTCCGCCCGATGGCGCCGGTCGTAGTCCCGCAGCGGGTCGAGAAGGCGGGCCGTGAACGCCCGGCGCACGTCGTCGGGGACGAAGGGAAGCAGCAGGACGTGCGAGGCCAGCTCCTGGTGGCCGGCGGCGCAGACCCGCCCCGGACGCGCCGCCGCGACCCGGCGGGCGTGCCGGGCCTCCTCCAGGGCGCCGCGCAGCCCCTCGGCCGAGTGCACGGAGGCGCTGACGCCGAGCGTGAGGCGGCCGTCGCCGTCGAGGCCCGCCGAGAGCGGGTCGCGGACGGACTCCAGGAGGGAGTCGGCAAGGAGACCCGTCTCCGAGCCGTCGTGCTCAGTGGAGACCGCGGGCAGCGGCACGAGAGCGATCGCCTCGTCACCCGTATGGGCCACCGCGATGCGGTCGGACGGTTCGGGGCCCGCCGACAGGGGGTCCACGAGGATCTCCTCCAGGAGGGACTGGGCCACCGGGCCGCCCTCGATCTCGCCCCCGTCCCACTCCACGCGGGCCACCACGACCTGCCAGTGCGGTGCCGCGCCCAGGCCGGGCAGCAGCACCGGGGCGGCGACCCGCAGGCGCGCCGCGATCTCCGCCGGTGCCGCGCCCGTCTGGACCAGTTCGAGGACCTCCTGGGCCAGCCTGCGCCGCACGGTGCGTGCGGCGTCGCGCCGGTCACGCTCCACCGCGATCAGCTGGGTGACGCCCTGCAGCAGGTCGAGCCGCTCCTCGGGCCAGTCGCCCGCGTCCGCCTCGACCGCGAGGAGCCAGTCCGAGAGGACCGTCTCGCGTACGTCACGCAGCGCCGCCGTGCTCGCCGCGGTGGCCGCCGAACCCGAACCGCGCCCACTGCTCCGGATGGGGAACAGGGAGTACGTCGAGCCGTCCACCTGGACCCGGTGGGGGCCCCGGCGCCCCGTGCGGGCCGCCGCCAGGTGTTCGCCCGCCAGACGCGCGCAGACGGCCGCGGGCAGGGCGGGGCCCGCGGCGCTCGACCCCGCGATGGCGCGGCCCGCGGGGGACAGGACCCAGGCCCGCAGGTCCAGGTCGGAGCCCAGCAGATCGAGGACGACGTCGGGGCCGCCGCCGGTGGGACCCGAGGTCATCAGGCGGCGGTGCCGGTCGACGACCGCCGCCAGGTCGCCGGCCCGCTCACCGGAGACCTGGCGTACGACGTGCTCGGTGATCGTGGCGAAGGCGACCGACTCGTTCACCGCGAACAGCGGCAGCCGGTGCCGGGCGCAGGCTTCGACGATGTCGTCGGGGACATCGCCCAGCTCGGCCTCGCCCGCCGCGAGCGCCGCCACTCCGGCGCTCGCGAGGGTCCGTACGAAGGGTTCGGTGTCCGTGGCGTCACGGCGCCAGGCGAGACCGGTCAGGACCAGCTCGCCGCCCGCCAGGTACCGGCTGGGGTCGCGCAGGTCGGTGGTCATCACACCGCGCACGGTGCGGTCGAGCTCTTCCTCACCGCCGAGCAGCCGCAGGCCCAGCGCGTCGGTGTCAAGGAGTGCGCGCAGCCGCATGGTGGTCGCCGCCGATCTTGTCTCGAATGGGATGTACAGACAGTCCGTGTCTGTCGACTCTGTGTGGACCGGAGCCCTCGTGTCCTGGGGCGCCTCCGGTTTCCAGGGGGAAGCCGCGAGGTTACTGAGGCCCGTTCTTCATACGAATCTACAAGACGCACGCCTTGGCCAGCCAACTCCTTCATGGTTTCGGTGACTGACCCCGTGGGACGGCGGGGCGGTGTACTTGCCCCACTCCGCGTTAACAGCACATGAACGAGCAGTCGAGGGACGAATGGCACCCGTGGCCGGAACGAAGTCCCTTGAAGCGAACGACCCACGATACGAAGAAGAGAGCCTCATGGACTTCCTTCGCCCCGCCAGCTGGGAGGAGGCGCTCGCCGCCAAGGCCGAGCACCCGACAGCTGTGCCGATTGCGGGTGGCACCGACGTGATGGTCGAGATCAACTTCGACCACCGCCGTCCCGAGTACCTGCTTGACCTCAACCGCATCGCCGAGCTGCGCGAGTGGGCGGTGGGCGAGGAGACGGTCCAACTGGGCGCCTCGGTTCCGTACACCCAGATCATGGAGGAGCTGCGCACGGAGCTCCCCGGCCTGGCGCTCGCCTCGCACACGGTCGCCTCCCCGCAGATCCGCAACCGCGGCGGCGTCGGCGGCAACCTCGGCACGGCCTCCCCGGCCGGCGACGCCCACCCGGCGCTGCTCGCCGCCGACTGCGAGGTCGAGGTGGAGTCCGTACGCGGCTCGCGCCTCATCCCGATCGACGATTTCTATACTGGTGTCAAGCGCAACGCACTCGCCGCCGACGAGCTGATCAAGTCCGTCCACATCAAGAAGGCGGACGGCCCGCAGCAGTACTCGAAGGTCGGCACCCGCAACGCGATGGTCATCGCCGTGTGCGCCTTCGGCATCGCCCTGCACCCCGAGACCCGGACCGTACGGACCGGCATCGGCTCCGCCGCCCCGACCCCCATTCGGGCCAAGGCGGCCGAGGAATTCCTGAACGCGGCGCTCGAAGAGGGCGGCTTCTGGGACAGCAAGAAGATCATCACCCCCTCGATCGCCAAGCAGTTCGCGGAGCTCGCCTCCGGTGCCGCCAACCCGATCGACGACGTCCGCGGCACGGCGAACTACCGCCGTCACGCCGTCGGCATCATGGCCCGCCGCACGCTCGGCTGGACCTGGGAGTCGTACCGCGGCAACGGCCGCAGCACTGAGGGAGTCGCATAATGCGCGTGAACTTCACGGTCAACGGCCGTCAGCAGGAAGCCGACGACGTCTGGGAGGGCGAGTCCCTCCTCTACGTCCTGCGTGAGCGCATGGGGCTCCCCGGTTCGAAGAACGCCTGTGAGCAGGGCGAGTGCGGATCCTGCACCGTCCGTCTCGACGGCGTGCCGGTGTGCTCGTGCCTGGTCGCCGCCGGCCAGGTCCAGGACCGGGAGGTCGTCACCGTCGAGGGCCTGGCGGACTACGCCAAGCACCGTGAGGACTCCCACCCGGGCGGTGCCTGCGGCTCCGTCTGCGGCGGCACCAGCCTCCAGGAAGCCCGCCAGTGGCAGGCGAAGGGCACCGACGGCCAGACCGGCGAGGGCGGCGAACTCTCCCCGATCCAGCAGGCGTTCATCGACGCCGGCGCCGTCCAGTGCGGTTTCTGCACCCCCGGTCTCCTCGTCGCGGCCGACGAGCTCCTCGAGCGCAACGCCTCGCCGTCGGACGCCGACATCCGTGAGGCGCTCTCCGGCAACCTCTGCCGCTGCACCGGTTACGAGAAGATCCTCGACGCGGTACGCCTGGCGGCCGCCCGTCAGGAAGAGACGGTCTGATCATGGCTGGAACCAAGACCACCACGGGCGCGCCCACCGAAGTCACCCAGAAGCACAACAAGGGCGGCATCGGAGAGTCCACGCTCCGCCCGGACGGCACCCTCAAGGTCACCGGCGAGTTCGCCTACTCCTCGGACATGTGGCACGAGGACATGCTCTGGGGCCAGACGCTGCGCAGCACCGTCGCGCACGCCGAGATCGTCTCGATCGACACCGTCGAGGCGCTCAAGACGCCCGGCGTCTACGCCGTCCTCACGTACGACGACCTGCCGGCCGAAATGAAGAACTACGGCCTGGAGATCCAGGACACCCCGGTCCTCGCCCACGGCAAGGTCCGTCACCACGGTGAGCCGGTCGCCCTCGTGGCCGCCGACCACCCGGAGACCGCACGGCGTGCCGCCGCGAAGATCGTCGTCGAGTACAAGGAACTGCCCGTCATCACCGACGAGGCGTCGGCGACCGCTCCGGACGCCGTCCTCGTCCACGAGGGCCGCACCGACGAGTACATCGAGCACGTCCCGCACCCGAACATCGTGCACAACCAGCCGATCATCCGGGGCAACGCCGAAGAGGCCGCCAAGAAGGCCGACTTCGTCGTCAAGGGCGAGTACACCTTCGGCATGCAGGACCAGGCCTTCCTCGGCCCGGAGTCCGGCCTCGCCGTACCGGCCGAGGACGGCGGCGTCGATCTGTACGTCGCCACCCAGTGGCTGCACTCGGACCTCGAACAGATCGCCCCCGTCCTCGGCCTGCCCGAGGAGAAGGTGCGCATGACGCTCTCCGGCGTCGGCGGCGCGTTCGGCGGTCGCGAGGACATCTCGATGCAGATCCACGCCTGCCTCCTGGCGCTGCGCACCGGCAAGCCGGTCAAGATCGTCTACAACCGCTTCGAGTCCTTCTTCGGGCACGTGCACCGCCACCCGGCGAAGCTCTACTACGAGCACGGCGCCACCAAGGACGGCAAGCTCACGCACATGAAGTGCAAGATCGTCCTGGACGGCGGCGCCTACGCGTCGGCCTCCCCGGCGGTCGTGGGCAACGCCTCGTCCCTGTCGGTCGGTCCGTACGTGATCGAGGACGTCGACATCGAGGCGATCGCCCTCTACTCCAACAACCCGCCGTGCGGCGCGATGCGCGGCTTCGGCGCCGTCCAGGCCTGCTTCGCCTACGAGGCCCAGATGGACAAGCTCGCCGACAAGGTGGGCATGGACCGGGTCGAGTTCCGCCAGCTCAACGCCATGTCGCAGGGCACGCTCCTGCCGACCGGACAGCCGGTCGACTCGCCGGCCCCGGTCGCCGAGATCCTGCGCCGCGTCAAGGCCCGCCCGCTGCCGCCCGAGCGCCAGTGGGAGTCCAGCGAGGGCGCCGACGTCCGCGCGCTGCCCGGCGGTCTCTCCAACACCACGCACGGCGAAGGCGTCGTCCGCGGTGTCGGCTACGCGGTCGGCATCAAGAACGTCGGCTTCTCCGAGGGCTTCGACGACTACTCCACCGCCAAGGTGCGCATGGAGGTCATCAACGGTGAGCCGGTCGCGACCGTGCACACCGCGATGGCGGAGGTCGGCCAGGGCGGCATCACCGTCCACGCGCAGATCGCCCGCACCGAGCTCGGCGTCCAGCAGGTCACCATCAACCCCGCCGACACCCAGGTGGGCTCCGCCGGTTCGACGTCCGCGTCCCGTCAGACGTACGTCACCGGTGGCGCCGTCAAGAACTCCTGCGAGCTCGTCCGCGAGAAGGTCCTGGAGATCGGCCGCCGCAAGTTCGGCTCGTACCACCCGGCGTGGGCCACCGCCGAACTCCTCCTGGAGGGCGGCAAGGTCGTCACCGACGGCGGCGAGGCCCTCGCGGACCTGGCCGAGCTGCTCGAAGGCGAGACCGTGGAGGTCGAGGCCGAGTGGCGGCACCGTCCGACCGTGGCCTTCGACAAGAAGACCGGTCAGGGCAACGGCCACGTCCAGTACTCGTTCGCCGCGCACCGCGCGGTCGTCGAGGTGGACACCGAGCTCGGTCTGGTCAAGGTCATCGAGCTCGCCACCGCCCAGGACGTCGGCAAGGCGCTCAACCCGCTCTCCGTGGTCGGCCAGATCCAGGGTGGTACCACCCAGGGCCTGGGCGTCGCGGTGATGGAGGAGATCATCGTCGACCCGAAGACCGCGAAGGTGCGCAACCCCTCCTTCACGGACTACCTCATCCCGACCATCCTCGACACGCCGACCATCCCGGTCGACGTCCTCGAACTGGCCGACCCGAATGCGCCCTACGGCCTTCGCGGCATGGGCGAGGCCCCGACCCTCTCCTCGACTCCGGCCGTCCTCGCGGCGATCCGGAACGCGACGGGTCTGGAGCTGAACAGGACGCCGGTACGACCCGAACACCTCACCGGCACCTGATCCCACGATCTCTCCGGGCGGCGCGTGCCTCCCATGGAACGTCACACTTCCCGTCGCCCGCGCCGCCCGGAGAACACCAGTACCGCTACCGCACCGCTCGCGGTCAGCGCAGTACCCGAGCAGCACCCACGCACCACCCACGCTCTTCGGAGCCCCAGTTCGTCTCGGGCCGTCCCCCGGGTCGTGCGCCCAACGCACCATCCCAAATCCCGCAGTCTCCACAGGCCCAACCCTCTTGTGAACCGCCTGTTGCGGGTGCCCCTTTGAACCTTGGGAGTTAGGCACCATGACCCAGCAGTCAACGGAGCCGAAGACCAGCGCGGAGGACGCGGGCAACGGCTCACGCGTCCCCGCCGGCAGGTCTTGGCTGGACCGGTATTTCCACATAACGCACAGAGGGTCGACCGTCGGCCGGGAGGTGCGTGGCGGCATCACCACCTTCATGGCGATGGCCTACATCATCCTCCTGAACCCGGTGATCCTCTCGGTGCCCGACGCCACGGGACACCGCCTCGACGGTGATCAGCTGACCACCGCCACCGTCTTCGCGGCGGCCGCCACCACCATCGTCATGGGCATCCTCGGCAATGTGCCGCTGGCCCTCGCCGCGGGGCTCAGTGTCTCCGCCGTCATGGCCTTCCAGGTCGCCCCGGAGATGACCTGGGGCAACGCGATGGCGATGTGCATCATCTACGGCGCCATCATCATCCTGCTGGTCCTCACCGGCCTGCGGACCCTGATCATGGACGCGATCCCCCTGGCGCTGAAGCACGCCATCACCATGGGCATCGGCATGTTCGTCACGCTGATCGGCCTGGTCCAGGCGGGCTTCGTCACCTCCATGCCGTCCAAGCACGGCGACATGTACTCGAAGCCGATCCAGCTGGGCGTCGACGACAAGCTCATGGGCTGGCCCGTCCTCTGCTTCGCCGTCACCGTCCTGCTGATCTTCCTGCTGCAGGTCCGCAAGGTCCCGGGCGCGATCCTCATCGGCATCGTCGGTGGCACCGTGTTCGCCGCGATCGTCCACCAGGTCGCGGGCATGGGCCAGCAGGACTGGGGTCTCAACGCCCCGGAGCTGAGCGGCTCCGTCGTCTCCTCGCCCGACTTCGGTCTCTTCGGCGAGGTGTCCTTCAGCGGCATCGGCGACATCGGCGCCATCACCGTGGGCGTCATCGTCTTCACCCTGGTCCTCGCCGGCTTCTTCGACGCCATGGGCACCATCATCGGCATCGGCCAGCAGGCCAACCTCGCCGACAAGGACGGCAAGATGCCGGGTCTGAACAAGGCCCTGGCGATCGACGGTGCCGGTGGTGTCGTCGGCGGTGTCGCCGGTGCCTCCGGCCAGACGGTCTTCGTCGAGTCCACCGCGGGCGTCGGCGACGGCGCGCGCACCGGCTTCGCGAGCGTGGTCACCGGCCTCGCCTTCGCGCTGTGCCTCTTCTTCACCCCGCTCGCCCAGCTCATCCCGACCCAGGTCGCGTCGGCCGCCCTCGTCGTCATCGGCGCGATGATGCTGAGCAACGCCCGGCACATCGACTGGTCCGACCAGGCCACCGCCATCCCGGTGTTCCTGACCACGGTCCTGATGCCGTTCACGTACTCCATCACGGTGGGTATCGCGGCCGGTGTCATCGCCCACGTCCTGATCAAGGCCGCGCAGGGCAGGGCACGGGAGATCGGCTGGCTCATGTGGGTGCTCGCGCTCGTGTTCCTGGCCTTCTTCGCGCTCCACCCGATCGAGAACTGGATGGGCGTCAAGTAGCCCCTCCCGCCCCGCACACACCCGTTAGGAGACGGACATGCTGGACATCGCCGAAGAGCTGAACCGGTGGGTCGAGCAGGGACGCGACTTCGCCGTCGCCACCGTGGTGGCGGTCGGCGGCAGCGCGCCCCGGCAGCCCGGTGCGGCCCTGGCCGTCGACTCCGACGGCACGGCCATCGGCTCCGTCTCCGGCGGGTGTGTGGAAGGCGCCGTCTACGCCCTGTGCCAGCAGGCCATCGAGGACGGCGAAAGCGTCCTCGAACGGTTCGGATACAGCGATGAGGACGCCTTCGCCGTGGGCCTGACCTGCGGCGGCATCATCGACATCCTCGTCACCCCGGTCCGCGCGGACTCCTCCGCGCGGCCGGTCGTCGCGGCCGCGCTCGCGGCCGCCGCGTCGGGCGAGGCCGCGGCCGTCGCCCGCATCACTTCCGGCCCGGCGGAACTCGTGGGCCGCGCTCTTCTCGTACGGTCGGACGCCGATGCCCCTCATGAGGGCGGGCTCGGCGGACATCCCGAGCTGGACCGCACCGCCGCCGGCGAGGCCCGCGCCATGCTGGACGCGGGGCGCACGGGCACGGTGGAGATCGGCGAGGACGGCTCGCGCTGCGGGCAGCCGCTCACCCTCCTCGTCGAGTCGAGCGTCCCGCCGCCCCGCATGATCGTGTTCGGCGCGATCGACTTCGCGTCCGCACTCGTCAAGGTCGGGAAATTTCTCGGCTACCGCGTGACCGTCTGCGACGCGCGGCCCGTGTTCGCCACGGCGGCGCGGTTCCCGGACGCGGACGAGATCGTCGTCGAGTGGCCGCACGAGTACCTGAAGCGCACCGAAACCGACGCCCGCACCGTCCTGTGCGTGCTGACGCACGACGCCAAGTTCGACGTGCCGCTGCTCGAACTGGCCCTGCGCCTTCCGGTCGCCTACGTGGGCGCGATGGGATCGCGCCGCACACACGAGGACCGCAACGAGCGGCTGCGCGAAGTCGGCGTGAGCGAACTGGAACTGGCCAGGCTGCGCTCGCCCATCGGCCTCGACCTCGGCGCGCGCACCCCGGAGGAGACGGCCCTGTCCATCGCCGCGGAGATCGTCGCGAACCGGCGGGGCGGCAGCGGCGTCTCGCTGACGGGCGCGCACACGCCGATCCATCACGACGGCTCGCGGCGCCCCGCCGGGCGTATCGGGTCCGTGGCCTGACGCCTCGGACCACGGTCCCGGAACCGCGCCCCATATCCAGGGGTTCATGACGCCCGCCTGCTACGTTGCGTCACATAAAGGCCATTATGTGACACAACGGGAGCGTTTGTGAAAGTCGCCTGCGTCGGCGGCGGGCCCGCCGCCCTGTACCTCTCGATCCTGCTCAAGCGGCAGGACCCGTCCCACGACATCACCGTCCACGAGCGCAACCCGGCGGGATCGACCTACGGCTGGGGGGTCACCTACTGGGGCGGCCTGCTCGACAAGCTCCGCACCGGCGACCCCGAGTCCGCGCGCGCCATCAGCGAGCACTCGGTCCGCTGGAGCGACGGCGTCGCCCACGTCGGTGACCGTACGACGGTCCACCACGGCGACCAGGGCCACGGCATCGGGCGCCACCGGCTCCTCGACATCCTGACGAGCCGGGCCCGGTCCCTCGGCGTACGCGTCGAGTTCGAGCGGGAGATCACCGACGCGGCCCAGCTGCCCGACGCCGATCTGGTCGTCGCGGGCGACGGCGTCCGGAGCGCCCTGCGCGAGCGCCACGCGGACCACTTCGGCGCCGAGGTCACGCTCGGCCGCAACAAGTACATCTGGCTCGGCACCACCAAGGTCTTCGACTCCTTCACCTTCGCCTTCGTGGAGACCGCGCACGGCTGGATCTGGTGCTACGGCTACCGCTTCAGCGACGAGCAGAGCACCTGCGTCATCGAGTGCTCCCCGGAGACCTGGACGGGCCTGCGCCTGCACGAGGCGAGCGAGGCCGAGGGGCTCGCCCTCCTGGAGCGGCTCTTCGCCGGGCCCCTGGACGGGCACCGTCTGATCGGCCGCGCGCAGGCGGACGGCAGCGCGCAGTGGCTCAACTTCCGGACGCTGACCAACCGGACGTGGCACCGCGGCAACGTGGTCCTGCTCGGCGATGCCGCGCACACCACGCACTACTCGATCGGTGCGGGCACGACGCTCGCCCTGGAGGACGCGATCGCCCTGGTGGACGCCCTGCGGGGAAGCACCGACCTCACCACGGCGCTCGCGCGCTACGAACGCGAGCGCCGCTCCGCCCTTCTCTCCGTCCAGAGCGCGGCCCGCTACAGCGCCCAGTGGTACGAGAACCTGCCGCGCTACATCGGCCTGGACCCGGCCCAGATGTTCGCGCTCCTCGGCCAGCGCCACTCACCGCTGCTGCCCCACATCCCACCGCAGCTGTACTACCGGATCGACCGCGCCGCCGAGCAGTTGGAGCCCCTGCGCCGGATGAAGCGGTGGCTGGGCCCGAGGGTGGCGCGGACGCTGCACGGACGGGTCCGGGACTCGCGGGGCTGAACCGGGCTCCCGGCCCCCGCGCCTGCTACGTGAACGGGCGGGGCGGGGGAGCGGAGAGCAGCCCGTCCACCGCGCGGCCGAACATCCGTCGTCCGGCGGCCGCGAGCACCTTGTCTAAGGCCGTCGGCAGCCACCGCACGCGCAGTTCCTCCCGCCAGAGGACCGTCGAACCGGTCGTGCCGGCCCGGGGGGACACCTCGATCTCCGCCCACCCCGTCACGAACGACCCCCGCTTCTCCAGCCGGCACATGCCGCCACCCGCCTCGGCCGGACGCCACGTCACCACCTCCATCACGTCGTCGAAGCCGAGGGGACCGAGCCCGCTGCGGGCGACGAAGACCGTCCCCTCCCCGTGGGGCGGCGGTGTCCGCACGGTGACCCGCGTCAGCGGGACCACGTCGGCATGCCGCTCCCAGGTGGTGAGCCGGCGCCAGACGTCGTCGGCGGGCAGGGATGATTCCCGGTCGATACGGAAGAGAGCCACACGGCGATCCTGCCAGGCCCCGGCGCGAAACCCGCCTTCCGCGGGGCCCTCGGGGGCGCGTCCTACGGGCGGTAGACCTTGCCCGGCTCGGCCTTCCCCGGCGCGAGCAGTTGCGGAACCGTCACGAAGACGTAGCCGCGCTTCTTCAACTCGTCGATGATGCCCGGCACCGCGGGCACCGTCCCCTTGTAGATGTCGTGCAGCAGGATGATGCCGTCCCGCTCGGTCTGGTCGATGACGCGCTTCTTGATCAGTGCGGAGTCGTTGGTCGTGTAGTCCTTGGCGGTCACGCTCCACAGGATCTCCGCGAGCCCCTCCTCGCGCGAGATCTTGTTGACGTCCGGGTTGGTGCGGCCCTGCGGCGGGCGCATCAGCGTCGGCTTGCGGCCGATCAGCTTCTCTATCGCCTCGTCGGTCCTGCGCAGTTCCTCGTGTGCCTCGTCCGGCGTGATGTCGGTGAGGATCTTGTGCGACCAGGTGTGGCTCGCCACCTCGTGCCCTTCGGCGTCCATGCGCTTCACGAGCTCGGGGTGCTCGGCTATGTGGTTCTTGCCGAGCAGGAAGAAGGTGGCGGGCACCTTCTCGTCCTTGAGGATGTCGAGCAGCCGCGCCGAGTTCTCGCTCGGCCCCGCGTCGAACGTCAGGGCCACGCACTTGGCGCTGCGGCAGTCGACCGTCCCGACCTTCGCCCGGCCCTTCACGCTCACCGATGCCCCGTCCTGACGCACCGAGCTTGGGGAGGTGGTGTCCACCTTGGTGCAGCCCGTCAGGGCGACGGCCATGACCGCGGCGGTCATGGCCGTCATGGAAGCGGCTCGACGGAACCCCGGGGCCCATCTCTTCATCTTGCTTTTCGCAGCGGACATGCGAGCACTATACATAGCGTGTATATACGGAGTGTATAGAGGGGTCCCGGGGAGCCCGCGCGCCAAGCCGTATCCGCTCTAGCGGCCGCCCACCAGGCCTTCCATCCATGCCTCGACCGCGGCGGAGTCCCGCGGCAGACCGGCCGACAGGTTCTCGTTGCCGTCGGCCGTGACGAGGATGTCGTCCTCGATGCGGACCCCGATGCCCCGGTACTCCTCGGGCACGGTGAGGTCGTCCGGCTGGAAGTACAGGCCCGGTTCGACGGTGAGCACCATGCCCTCTTCCAGTACGCCGCCGACGTACTCCTCGGTGCGGGCCCGGGCGCAGTCATGGACGTCGAGGCCGAGCATGTGGCCCGTGCCCGCCATGGTGAAGCGGCGCTGCAGCGCGAGCTCGAAGACCCGCTCCGGGTCGCCGTCGAGAAGGCCCCACTCGACGAGCTTGTGCGCGAGGTGCCGCTGCGCCGCGTCATGGAAGTCGCGGTAGGCGGCCCCCGGCTTCACGGCGGCGATGCCCGCTTCCTGCGCCTCGAACACGGCGTCGTAGATCGTGCGCTGGAGCGGGGTGAAGGTCCCGTCGATCGGGAGTGTGCGGGTGACGTCGGCGGTGTAGAGGGTGTGGGTCTCCACTCCGGCGTCCAGGAGCAGGAGTTCGCCGGGGCGCACCGGACCGTCGTTGTCCTGCCAGTGCATGATCGTGGCGTGCTCGCCCGCCGCGCAGATCGAGCCGTACCCGATGTGGTTGCCCTCCAGGCGGGCGCGGCGGAAGAAGGTCCCCTCGATCCAGCGCTCCGATGTGGCGACGGCGGTCGCCAACTCCCGTACGACATCGGTGAATCCGCGGACCGTCGAGTCCACCGCCTTGCGCAGCTCGCCGATCTCCCAGTCGTCCTTGACCAGGCGCAGGCCGGAAAGCGCCTCCTCCAGCCCGGCGTCGCGTTCCTCGTCGGTCGTCACGGCCGCCTCGAGGTCGGGGTCGTGGCCGCGCACGATGCGGGTGGGCACGGAGGGTGCGGCGGCGAGCTCGGCCGGGGCGTCGCGGACGTCGTGGCAGGGCAGGCCGAGGAGCAGTTCGGACTCGGCGAGGCTGCGCCTGCGGCCCATCCACAGCTCGGCCGTCATGCCGGTCCAGAACTCGTCGCTGTCCCGGCCGTCGCGGGGGAGTTGGTAGAGGTGCGCGTCGTGGCCCTCGCCCCCGGCGCGGGGTTCGAGGACCAGGGCGCAGTCCCTCGCCTGGTCGCCGGTCATGTGGACGTAGGCGGAGTAGGGGCGGAAGGGGTAATGGTCGTCGTTCGACCGCACCTTGAGCCTTCCCGAGGGGATCACCAGGCGCTCGCCGGGGAACAGCGCGGACAGGGCGGCGCGGCGGCGTGCCGCGTGCGGGTTCTGCTCGGCAGGGCGCAGGTCACGCTGCTCGGTGTCGGCCCAGCCCGTCCGCATCAGGGCGGACAGCTCCTCGGAGATCTCGGGATACAGAGCGTTCTTGCGTACGGCGGACACCTTCGGCTTGGCCATGGGGTTCACCTTTTCCTCCCCGTTCCGGGGCTCGTGGTGGAGTGCTCTGGCGCGGTTCCACCAGCGTAGAGACCCTTGGCCCGGAAGGGAACATGTGACATAGTACTGGCGTGACAAAGCGGATGACCTGCGATGTTGTGGTGGTCGGTGCCGGAATGGTGGGCGCCGCCTGCGCCTTGTACGCGGCGCGCGCCGGACTCTCCGTCGTCCTGGTGGACCGCGGCCCGGTGGCCGGCGGCACGACCGGATCCGGCGAGGGCAACATCCTCGTCTCCGACAAGGAACCCGGCCCCGAGCTCGAACTGGCCCTGCTGTCCGGCCGCTTGTGGGCGGAACTCGCCGCGGAGCCGGACGTCGGCGCGCGCATCGAGCTCGAGGCCAAGGGTGGCGTGGTCGTCGCATCTTCCGGCCAAGGCCGCGCGGCACTGGGGGAGTTCGCGGCGAAGCAGCGAGAGGCCGGGGTCGAAGCGCGAACGCTGGCGCCCGATGAGCTGTACGACCTGGAACCCCACCTCGCTCCCGGGACGGCGGGCGGCGTCCACTACCCGCAGGACGCCCAGGTGATGCCGTCGCTGGCCGCGGCCCAACTGGTGCGCATGGCCAGGGGATCGGGCGCCGAGCTCCGCACGGGGTGGGCGGTCACCGCCGTGCTGCGGACGGCGCGCGGTGAGGTGTGCGGGGTCCGCACCGACCGGGGCGAGATCCACGCCCCGTACGTCGTGAACGCGGCGGGCACCTGGGGTGGCGAGCTTGCCGCCCTCGCCGGAGTCACCCTGCCCGTGCTGCCGCGGCGCGGTTTCGTCCTGGTCACCGAGCCACTGCCGCGCATGGTCCGGCACAAGGTGTACGCCGCCGACTATGTGGCGGACGTGGCCAGCGGGTCCGCCGTGCTGCAGACGTCACCGGTCGTCGAGGGCACGGCGGCGGGGCCGGTCCTGATCGGCGCGAGCCGTGAGCGGGTGGGCTTCGACCGGAGCTTCTCGCTGCCGGTCATGCGGGCCCTGGCGGCGGGGGCGACGCGGCTCTTCCCGTTCCTCGCCGACGTCCGGGCCATGCGCGCGTACGTCGGCTTCCGCCCCTATATGCCGGACCACCTCCCCGCCATCGGGCCCGACGCCCGGGTGCCGGGACTGATCCACGCCTGCGGTCACGAGGGCGCGGGGATCGGACTCGCCGCGGGTACGGGCCACTTGATCGCCCAGGTGCTCCGGGAAGCGACCCCGGACCTGGACCTCACCCCTTTCCTCCCCGACCGTTTCGCCGGAAGACCGCCCAAGGAGGCGCAGTGACCGAACGCACCCCCCTGGCCCTGACCCACGCCACGCCGGGCCCGCCCCACACGGTCACGTTCGACGGCCGCGAGCTCCCGGCCCTGCCGGGCCAGACGGTGGCCGCCGTGCTCTGGTCGGCAGGCATCACGGCATGGCGCACCACGCGACGGAGCGGTGAACCCAGGGGCGTCTTCTGCGGAATCGGGGTCTGCTTCGACTGTCTGGTAGTGGTCAACGGGCGGGCGAACCAACGCGCTTGCCTGGTACCTGCCACGCCGGGCGACGACATCCGGACGCAGGACGGCACCGGTCACGACGGGGAGACGGGGTGCGGGCGATGAGTACTTCGCGCACGCTCGCCGTGATCGGTGCGGGACCCGCGGGTCTCGCGGCGGCGCTCGCCGCGGCTCGGCGGGGCGTCCGGGTGACGCTGGTCGACTCGGCCGGGCAGGCGGGCGGGCAGTTCTACCGGCAACCCGACGCAGCGCTCGGCGCGCGTCGGCCGCAGGCCTTGCATCACCAGTGGCGTACGTGGGAACGGCTGCGGGACGGGCTCGCGGAACACATCGCGGCGGGCCGCGTCACGCACTTGACAGGCCATCATGTCTGGTTCGTGGAGGGCGGCTTCACGGGCGCGTCGGCCGTGCGGTGGACGACACCCGGACCCGGCGAACGGTCCGGAGAGGCATCCGACGCACCGGCATCCGACGCACCGGCGCCCGCCGTGCCATGTGGTGGTGCGGGGCATGGGGGCGATGCGGTGGTCGGCATGGCAACAGATGCGCGGTCGTCGGTGGCCGGGTCCGGCAGGGGCTCCGAGGTGGCAGCTCGCGCCGAGGCCGCGTCCACCGCTGTCGGCCCCGCCCGCCCCGCCGGGCGAGGTTTCACCGTGCACGCACTGCTCGGCCCCGCGCAGGAAGAGTCCGTGGCTGTGCACGCCGACGCCGTGCTTCTCGCGACCGGGGGGTACGAGAAGGTCCTGCCGTTCCCCGGCTGGACCCTGCCCGGCGTGATCACCGCCGGTGGCGCGCAGGCCATGCTCAAGGGAGGGCTCGTCCTTCCGGGGCGTACCGTCGT
The DNA here is from genome assembly GCF_053610705.1 of Streptomyces sp. NPDC054872. Taxonomy (NCBI): domain Bacteria; kingdom Bacillati; phylum Actinomycetota; class Actinomycetes; order Kitasatosporales; family Streptomycetaceae; genus Streptomyces; species Streptomyces sp. NPDC054872. The sequence goes on from NZ_JBSGYY010000044.1 coordinate 33,134, forward strand.
CGTGGCTGGAACCGGGCCGCTGCTCATGCCCGTCGCCGTCGGCCTGGCGGCAGCCGGTGCCGAGGTGGCCGCCCTGGTCGAGTCCGCGGGACCCAGGGCCTTCGCGCGGCACGCGGCCACCCTTGCCGCCCATCCGGACAAGCTGGCCGAGGGCACTCAGTACGCCGCCCAACTCCTGCGCCACCGCGTCCCGTTGACCACCGGCTACACCGTCGTCGAAGCGCACGGCACGAACGTGCTGGAGGCGGTGACCGTCGCCGCGCTCGACGCGACGGGGCGGGTCAGGCCCGGCACCGAGCGGCGCATCGCCTGCGACACCCTCGCCGTCGGCCACGGCATGGTGCCGCACACCGATCTCGCCGAGGGCCTCGGCTGCCGTATCAACGGCGTGGACGTCGCCGTCGACGCCGAGCAGCGCACCGACGTCCCCGGCGTCTGGGCAGCCGGCGAGGCCACCGGCATCGGCGGCGCGGCACTCTCCCTCGCCGAGGGACACATCGCAGGACGCTCGGCCGCCGCCCGGCTCCGGGGGAGCGTGCCCGACCCGCGCGCATGGGCCGCGGCGGACACGGCGCGTACGAAGGCGCGCAAGTTCGCCGCCGCGATCAACGCCGTGTACGAGCCGCCCGCGCACTGGGCGGAGCAACTCCGCGACGACACCCTCGTCTGCCGCTGCGAGGAGGTTCCCGCCTCGGCGGTCCGCGAGGCCGTCGAGGAACTAGGGGCCACGGACGTGCGGACCGTGAAACTCCTGACCCGGGCCGGCATGGGCTGGTGCCAGGGCCGCATGTGCTCGGCGGCCGTCGCCGGGCTCGCGGGCTGCGAGGAGCGGTCCGCGCGGCGGCCGTTCGCCCGGCCCGTCCCGCTCGGCGTACTCGCACGGGCCGCCGACGGCCGGCTGGACCCCGACCCCTCCTAGCCGCCGCACCGCATCGAAGGGAATACGCCCATGACCAACCCTCACCCCCACCCCCGCCCCTGGCACGGCGTCCTCGTCGCCACCGCCCTGCCCCTGAACGACGACCTCTCCGTCGACCACGGCCGCTACGCCGAGCACTGCGCCTGGCTCGTCGAGAGCGGCTGCGACGGCGTCGCGCCCAACGGATCGCTCGGCGAGTACCAGGTGCTCACCCCCGAGGAGCGCGCCGAGGTCGTACGGACCGCCGTGGCGGCGGTGGGCGGCCAGCGCGTGATGCCAGGCGTCGCCGCGTACGGCTCCGCCGAGGCCCGCCGCTGGGCCGAGCAGGCCAAGGACGCGGGCTGCGCCTCGGTGATGCTGCTCCCGCCGAACGCCTACCGCGCCGACGAGCGCTCCGTGCTCGCTCACTACGAGGAGGTCGCGAAGGCGGGCCTCCCCGTCGTCGCGTACAACAACCCCATCGACACCAAGGTCGACCTGGAACCCGAACTTCTCGCGAAGCTGCACGGCGAGGGGTACATCCACGCCGTCAAGGAGTTCTCCGGCGACGTCCGCCGTGCCTACCGCATCGCCGAACTCGCGCCGGAACTAGACCTGTTGATCGGCGCCGACGACGTGCTGCTGGAACTCGCCCTCGCGGGCGCCAAGGGCTGGGTCGCCGGATACCCGAACATGCTGCCCGCCGCGTCCGTCGCGCTGTACCGCGCCGCGGTGGCCGGCGACCTGGCCACCGCGGGCAAGCTCTACCGGCAGCTGCACCCCCTGCTCCGCTGGGACTCCCGGCCCGAGTTCGTCCAGGCCATCAAGCTGTCGATGGACATCGCCGGACGCCACGGCGGCCCGTGCCGTCCCCCGCGGGTGCCGCTGCTGCCCGAGCAGGAGAAGGCGGTGCGCACCGCCACCGAAGCCGCCCTCGCCGCCGGGCTCGCCTAGTCACCGCCCCGTCCAACCCCGCCCCGCCCCGTACGAAAGGCACCGCACATGCGCAGCAAACTCGTCCTGCACGCGGTCGACTCGCACACCGAAGGGATGCCGACGCGAGTCATCACCGGCGGCATCGGCACCGTCCCCGGGGCGACGATGAACGAGCGCAGGCTCCACTTCCGCGAGCACCGCGACGACATCAAGCAGCTCCTGATGAACGAACCGCGCGGTCACGCGGCCATGAGCGGCGCGATCCTCCAGCCGCCCACCCGGCCCGACTGCGACTACGGCGTGATCTACATCGAGGTCTCCGGCTATCTGCCGATGTGCGGGCACGGCACCATCGGCGTCGCCACCGTCCTCGTCGAGACCGGCATGGTCGAGGTCGTCGAGCCGGTCACCACGATCCGCCTGGACACCCCGGCGGGCCTCGTCGTCGCCGAGGTCGCCGTCGAGGACGGCGCGGCGAAGGCCGTCACGCTGAAGAACGTGCCGTCCTTCGCCGTCGGACTCGACCGCAAGATCACCCTGCCCGACGGCCGCTCGGTGACGTACGACCTGGCCTACGGCGGCAACTTCTACGCGATCCTGCCCCTGGACCAGTTCGGCCTGCCCTTCGAACGCGGACGCAAGGACGAGATCCTCGCGGCGGGCCTCTCGCTGATGGAGGCGATCAACGCCGAGGACGAGCCGGTGCACCCCGAGGATCCGTCCATCCGCGGCTGCCACCACGTCCACCTCCACGCACCCGGCGCCACCGCCCGGTACTCACGGCACGCGATGGCCATCCACCCCGGCTGGTTCGACCGCTCGCCGTGCGGCACGGGAACCAGCGCGCGCATGGCCCAGCTGCACGCGCGCGGAGAGCTGCCCCTGGACACGGAGTTCGTCAACGAGTCCTTCATCGGCACGCGCTTCAGCGGACGCCTCCTGGGGGCCACCGAGGTCGCGGGCATCTCCGCGGTCCTGCCCAGCTTCACCGGACGCGCCTGGGTGACCGGCACCGCGCAGTACCTCCTCGACCCGGACGACCCCTTCCCCGCGGGCTTCGTGCTCTAGGGTCCTTCCGCCGGGCCTGGATAATGGCGGCACTCGTAGCACGTGACATGGCACCCAGGAGGAACCGTCCCCATGGCCGCCCGGCGCAACCCCGCCCCGTCCGCCGCCCCCGCCGCCCTGCCCAGCCTGGGCGGCACGCGCAGCAGCTACCGCGAACGGGTCGCGGACGCCCTGCGCGCCGCGCTCATCGCGGGGGAGCTGCGCGCGGGCGAGGTCTACTCGGCGCCCACCCTGGCCGTGCGCTTCGGCGTCTCGGCGACCCCGGTCCGCGAGGCCATGCTCGACCTCGCCAAGGAGGGGCTCGTCGACACGGTGCCGAACAAGGGCTTCCGGGTCACCGCGGTCTCCGAGAAGCAGCTCGACGAGTACAAGCACATCCGTGCGCTGATCGAGATCCCCACCACGGCGGAGCTCGCCACCTCGGCGGACCCCGCCGACCTCGAAGCGCTGCGGCCCACGGCGCAGGCGATCGTCACCGCGGCGGCGGACGGCGACCTCATCGCGTACGTCGAGGCCGACATCCGCTTCCACCTCGGTCTGCTCGCGCTCTGTGGCAACGACCACCTCGTCGAGGTGGTCGGCGACCTGCGCAAGCGTTCCCGCCTGTACGGACTCCAGGCACTGGTCGACGCCGGCCGTCTCGAGGCGTCGGCCGAGGAGCACCTGGAGCTCCTCGACGCGCTGCTCGCCCGCGACGAGGACGCCGTACGCGCGGTGATGACCCGCCACCTCGGTCACGTCCGCGGACTGTGGGCGGCCGAATAGCTCAGGAGTGGTGGTTGGGGATCAGGAACAGGTGGATCGACTGGTCCTTCGCGCGGTACCGCTCGCTCGCCGCGCCCTTCTTGGCCCGGTCGGACACGATCACCACGTAGTCGGTCGAGACCCAGGCGACGCCCTCCGGGTTGCCGTAGACGGTGCGGCCCTTGCCGTCGGTGGGGAGGCGGTAGACCGTGCCCTCGTCGACCTCCCACTTTTTGGTGGAGATGCGGCCCACCCACAGCGCCGACGACGCCTGCGACAGGACGGCGATCCGCCCGTCGCGCACGGACACGCTGCTGTAGTCCTCGAAGGGCAGTGACGCGGGCAGCCGGATCGTGGCCGTGTGGATCCAGCGCTTGCCGCCCTGCCGGAAGACCTGGATGCGCCCGCCGCCCGGCGTCCTGCCCTTCTTGCCGCCGGCGCACCGGTTGCCCTCGCACAGGGCCAGGAGGTGGGCCGCACCCGAGCGCTCCACCCACTCAAGACCCTCCATGCCCTTGTTGGCGTCCGCCATGTCGAAGTCGAGCAGCATCGAGCCGCACGGACGCAGCTTCTCGTCGAACTCGTGGACGCGGGCGCGGAATCCCTTGGGCTTGACGGCCTCGGCCTCGCTCAGCGTGAAGTAGTGGTCGCGCCGCTCGTCGTGGGCGAGATCCTCGTACCCCTCGTTCGCCTCGGATGTGCCGGACTTACCGGACTTGCCGGTCTTCTTCGCCTTGGCGGGCTTGAGTACGCCGTTCTCCGGCGCCTTGGGGGACAGTTCGCTGCTGACCCGGATGAGGGAGGGCAGGTTGTCGCAGACGACGAGGAAGGCGCCGTCCCGGTGGATGACACCGCTCGCCTCGAGGCGGGGGCCCGCGCCGTCACCGATCAGGTCCTGGATCTTGGCCTCCTTCACGAGACGGAGCTCGTGCGTGGGTGCGGACTTGGCCGACTTCTTCGTTGCGGTCATGAGGGCAGAACCTCCATCGCGCCGGGGAACGAAGCCCCGCTGGCGCCGTTGGGATAGGTCTTGCGCAGCTCGGCGAGCTGTTGTCGTGCGTGGTCGTAGCGCATGCGCGTGTAGTGGAAGATCCCGTACGTGAACTGCGAGCCGCGGCTCAGCTCCCACTGCCGGTATCCGGCGCGGTACACCTCGTCATTGGTGAACTGGCGGCCGGTGAAAGGCTGTCCGTGCGGGCTCGTGGACTCGCCGTACGCGGCGGACGCGACGAGCTGCCACAGTCCGTCGGCCCGCCCGGACTCCTCCGCGCCAAGGAGCGCCGCGACCCGCTCGGGGCCGAACTCCGTGTCCAGGAGGTATTCGAGGTGGTCGAGGTAGTACTGGCAGAAGTCGTGGTGGCGCAGCAGGTTGGTGAACAGCGGGAGCCGTGACTCCTCGTGCGGCGCACGGGTGATCCGGCAGTAGTTGCGGCTCATCGCCGGCCAGTCGAGCAGGTCCGTGTACTGCCACTGCGTCGAGAAGAAGTCGATGCCCGAGCTGTTGTCGTAGTCCCAGGGGATGAACGTGAAGTACGGGCGGACCATGAAGCCCGTCGGGTCGCCGAGCCGACCCGCGTTGTAGAGGTAGTAGTTCGCCGGCGTCGCGAAGTAGTTGTCCCAGCTGCCGAGCAGGACGTTGGCGCCCGCCCAGCGCAGGAAGGCCGGTACGTTCAGGATCTGCTCGACCCCTTCACGGAAGGCGTCGGACTCGAACCGGTCGTCGCCGCCCGCGAGTTGAATTCCGTTGACGGTCCGTACGAGAGCCGCGAGGTCGTCGTAGGTGTTGGTGGAGGGGTCGTCCTCGTTCGTCTTCAGACGGTACGTCCGGTCGTCCTCCAGGCTCCCCGCGGTGAAGTACCGGCGTCCTCCGTCGGCGCCGTCCGTGCCGGGGCGGTGCTCCAGGGTCGCGCAGCCGACGTCTCCGCAGTACGCCTTGTAGAGGTTGCCCTCCGCGTTCTTGCCGAAGTGGTCCTTCAGGAACTTCTTGTCGACCTGCTCGATGACCGAGTACAGACCCATGTAGCGGTCGTTGAGGTGGAACGTCGCGTACGTGTGCTGCGCCGCCGGGATGCCCGCGCGCTCCAGGAGCCGCCAGGCGACGGCCTCGCGCATCTGCGACGGGTCGTTGTACATCGCCTTGAGGTTGACGCGCTCCATGCCGTAGAGCCGGTCCTCGCTCTCGCCGACCTCGAAGTTGATCTTCCAGGAGCGCTTGGGCGCGTGAGCGGTCATGTTGCCGCTGTTGACCATGGAGAACGCCGGTGTCGCGAGCAGCGTGTCGTCCGGGGCGTTGCTCCTGGCCAGGGTCAGCCGGGCGCCCAGCAGGGCCTCCATCACCTCGTCGGCCGTCAGGACGCCGGGCGGCCAGCCGGTGACCTTGACCTGATACATGTCCTGAGCGAAGAACTCCGCTTTGTTCTCGGCCGAGTTGAGGAACTCGTCGACGATCCGGCCGATCGTGGTGAGCTGTCCGTCCGCGTCGAGAAGCACCAGGCTGCCGTCGGCCGAGGCGCCTGACGGGTCGCCCTGCTCGGCGAGCAGCAGGTCGTACAGTGCGCTGAACTCGGCCTTCGTGCGCAGCGAGGCATCGGCCGGGCCCGCTGCCGCGTTGGCCCGCTCGGCGAGCCGGCGGCCGGTGCCGGCGGGCAGCGCGGAGACCGCGATGACCTGGTTCTTGAACGCGTCCCGGAACGTGCCCTTGCCGATGGTCCTGTCCACGACGGCCTCCCTGGGGTCCCTGGCGTGAACCTTCCTCTCTACGCCCGGCGCCACATGACCGCCAGACCGATATCCGGCCTGGCGGTCACGCGTCCCTCGGACGCCGAGGGACCGGCCGCGTCAGTCGTCGACGGCGTCGAGCACGTCGCCCAGATCCACGAACTTGAAGCCGGTGGAGGGCCGTTCGGCGTCCCCGGGCGCGTCATGGCCGTCCTGCACGACGAGCAGCCCGCGCGGGAACGCGGCGCCGAGCGGCTCGTCGAGGACCGCGGCGCCGTCACATTCCTCGGAGCCGTCGAGCGTGGCGGAGGCGGCGGTGACGCGGAAGCCGCCCTCGTACTCGTTGCGGTCGGACACCTCGCGGTCGTAGGCGGCGAACGTGTCGTCGCCCTGGCTGGAGGCGAGCAGATAGCCGTCGCCGTCGCCTTCGTCGAGCAGCGTCAGACCCTCGACGTCGGCCTTGAGGCGCTTGCCGCCGAAACCGGGGTCGGCGCCCGCGACGCACTCCTCGGTCGCGGGGTCATACGTCCCGGGAACGCCGTACTCACGCACCTTGTCGACCAGTTGGGGCTTGCCGGTCAGGTCGGCGCGCAGTCGCCAGATGCCGACGTCCTCCTGGCCCGCGTAGAGCGTGCCGTCGGCCGGGTCCACCACCATGCCCTCCACCTGGGGCAGTTCACCCGGCTCGCCGCAAGGCGTCCACGAAGTGCCGTTCGGCAGGCGGAAATCGGCGGGCAGGCCGAGGGTGCGGACCTTGCGGTAGCCGACCGTGCCGTCGCGCCTCGGGGTCAGTTCGAGGAGCGCGAGACGGGTCCGCTCCCGTTGGCTGACCAGTGCGTACGACCGGCTCGTGGAGGGGTCGGTCCAGGTCGCGAGGCCGTACGCGGTGCGCTGCTCGTTTATCTCCTCCTGCGAGGAGGAGAAGACGGGCGGCGCCGAAGGGTCGGTGACGTCGGTGAGCGGGCCGCCGGGGCGTTCGCGGTCGATGCGGTAGACGCGCAGCCGGTCGTTGCCGCGGTCACTCGTCACGGCCAGGTCGGCGCGGCCGGACGGCAGCCGCAGTCCGTGCACCAGGTCGACGTTGTTGAAGCGGCCGGGCGCGTCCTCGGGGCCGGGCGCCGCCGGTGCCGGTACGGACTGCACCTCGCGCGCGGAGAGGTCGTACACGCGAAGGCCGCCCTGCTTGGCGGTGGCGACGACCAGGCTGCGGCCCGGGTCGGCGGGGTTGCGCCAGATCGCCGGGTCGTCGGCGTCGGCGTTGCCGCCCGCGTCGTCGTCGTGCAGGGCGGCGGTCTCGGCGCGCGGCTCGACGGCGGGCAGTGTCGTGGCCGCGAGGGCGCCGGGGCCAAGGGGCACGGTCGCCGCCACCGCCGCGACGGCCGCGACGAGAGCGATACGGGTCAGGGCGGGCCGGGTGAGGGCGGAGAAGGCGAGGGAGGGGCGGGGTCTGCTGCGGGGCTTGGCCATGAAGGGGGTCCCTTTCTGTCATGGGTACCGCAGGACGAATCCACTCTGTGATCTTGCCGTGAAGACTTGCCGTCGGATGGTGCGTCGCCCGGCGGTCCGCGAAGTGAACGGAGTATGTCGCCCGACACGTACGTGTTCGTAGAATGTGCGACCTCCAACGGCAGGTGGTGAGCCGGCTGTTCGAGGTGACGAACGTCTCGGAGAAACGCGGGTCGGCCGAGGCGTCGGTACGGCGCTGTCCACGGCCCGGTGAAGGAGTCCTGCGTGTGAGCCCCGACGCACCATCCGACTGGCCCCGCGAGAACGGGCGCCGGCCGTCGATGCCGCCCGCTTCGTCGTTCCCGTCCGCGTTCCCGTCCGCCTCGTCCCTGCCGCCCACGGCAGCCGCGGCGCGTGAACACGTCCGGAGTGTCCTGCGGCGTCGCGCGGACCGAGACGGAGGCCCGGTCTGTGACCGTGCCCTGACCGACGTCCTCCTCGTGGTCTCGGAGCTGTTCACCAACGCGCTGCGGCACGGCGGCGGTGTCACCCGGTTCGAGGTGAGCACGACGGCCGACGAGCTGCGGGTGACCGTGGGCGACCGCTCGACGGACCTGCCCCGGCAGCGGAACACCGCAGAGCCGGGTACGAGAACGGGTGGTGCGGGCGGCTACGGGTGGCCTCTCATCCGCGCACTGGCCTCGGAGATCGCCCTCGTCCTGGAGCGGGACGGCGGCAAGCTCATCACCGTGACGCTGCCTCTGAACTGAACAGACCACAGCTGCTTCCATGTTCCCGGTTTGGCCGGATGTACGCGTGGTACCCGTGCGCCCCATGGGTCAAGTGCCGCACATCACCGTCGATGGGGTGGGATCCCCGAACGCACTTGCTTCCGCCGTGCTCAAAGGGAGACGGTCGGCGTACGCCCGCTGACACGCTCTGGAAGGGAGGTGGGGTTCGCATCGCGTGCCCATCGTCATGAACGCACCGGAACAGCTGGAAACGAAGACGCGCATCGCACCGACGGTCCTGGCCGACGCCTGGGTCACCGCGCCGCACCCCGTGGTCGTCGCCGACGGCGCGGGCCGGGTGGCGGCCACGAACGAGGCCGTACGGCACCTCCTGCCGGCCGCGGCGAACGGCACGCCCCTTCGCGAGGCCGCACCGCGATGGCTTGCCGAGGCGCACACCCGGCTGACCGCGCGGGACCCCGGAGCGGCCGACGACGGTGAGCCGGACGTCGTACGCGGCGAGCTCGGCGAGCGGAGCTTCGAGGCCCGCCCCGCCCGGCTGGACGACGCGCACTGGGCCTGGTGGCTGGCGGAGGACACGCACCGGCGCACGGCGGAGGACGACCTGCGCGCCGAACGAAGACGAACAGCTCTCCTCGCCGACGCGTCCCACCAATTGCTGGCGTCCCTCAACGTCGAGCGGTGCATGGAGGTGACGGCCACCCTGGCGGCGGGGCATCTCTGCGACGCGGCGACGGTGATCGCGCCGGGCCGCGGAAACGTGCACCCCATGACCTGCACCGGACCGGCGGGTGAGGTCACCCACTCCACCGTGGAGATCGACCTGGCGGATGTGCCGGGCCTCAGCGAGGCGATGCAGGGTTTCCCGCCGGTGCCCTCGCGGTGGATCGACCCCGCGACGCTTCCGGAGTGGGCCGTGCCCGCCCATTTCACCGGCCCGGTGTGCTCGGTGCTGATCACCCCGCTGCCCGGCCACGGCGTGCCGGCGGGCGTCCTGATGCTGTTGAGGTCCACCGATCGCAGTGCGTTCAGCGAGGCCGAGGAGGTCTTCGCCCGGGTCTTCGCCGCTCGCGCCGGAGCGGCGGTCTCCGCGGCGCGGCTCTACGCCGAACAGAGCGCCATCTCCCGCACGCTCATGCGTGACCTGCTGCCGCCCGACCTGCGTCCCGTGCACGGCGTGGAGTTCGCCGGGGGTTACATCGCCGCGGGCGCGGGAGAGCACGTCGGCGGCGACTTCTACGACGTGCACCCCGGGCAGACCCCGGAGGACGAGACGCTCGCCGTCCTCGGTGACGTGTGCGGCAAGGGCCTGGAAGCGGCGGCCCTCACCGGCAAGATCCGCAACACGGTGCAGGCGCTGCGGCCCATGGGCCACGATCACCAGCAGTTGCTCGGCCTGCTCAACGAATCGCTGCTGCGGACCGAGCACACCCGGTTCGCCACGCTGGCGCTGGCCTCCGTGGCCCGCCGAGGGAACTCCGTGGACCTCCGCGTCACCAGCGCGGGCCACCCACCGCCGCTGATCGCCCGCGCGGACGGCAGTGTCGACGAGGCCGACACGAGGGGCACCCTGATCGGCGCCCTGCCGAAGGTCACCTCCAGCACTGCGCATGTCCGCCTCAAACCGGGGGAGGTGTGTCTGCTGTTCAGTGACGGCATCGTCGAGGCCAAGGGAGGGCCGTTGGGAACGGAGATGTTCGGTGAGGAACGGCTGTCGCGGGCGCTCTCGGAGTGCTTCGGCATGGTGGCCGAGGCCGTCGTGGAGCGGGTGCAGATGCTGGCCTCGCAGTGGGTGGGCCGCGGGCCGCACGACGACATGGCCGTGGTCGCCATAGCCGCACCGCGCCACCAGCACCTCAGCGCCGTGGACGGACACACCCGAGGCAGGTACACCGGATGATCGCTCCCACCCCTGATCTGACCGAAGGTCTTGACCCGCACGCGACCGCCGATCCGCACGCGACCGCCGATCCGCTCGCATCGGCCCGCGCGCGGCTGTGGGACGACGTGCGCGAGGGCGACGAGCTAGGGGCCACCCGCACGGTGCGGGCCGCGGTCGAGGCGGGCAGCGGATTCGAGAGCGTCCTGCTCGACCTCATCGCCCCCGTACAGGCGCGGGTCGGCGTCGAATGGGCGGCGAACCGCATCAGCGTGGCCCAGGAGCACGCGGCGACGGCCATCAACGACCGGGTCATCACCCTCACGGCGGACGCCGGCCTGCCGCGCACGGACACCGCACGGCGGCGCGGACGCGTCACCGTCGCCTGTGTGGACGGTGAGTGGCACGCCCTGCCCGCGCGGCTGCTCGCCGAGGTGCTGCGACTGCGCGGCTGGCAGGTCGATTTCCTCGGCGCCCACACCCCCACCGCGCACCTGGTACGGCACCTGCACCAGCACGTGCCCGACGTGGTGGCGCTCTCCTCGTCGATCCCGACGAACCTCCCGGTCGCCCATGCCGCGCTCACCGCCTGCCAGGCCGTCGGGACCCCGGTGCTCGTGGGCGGCGCGGCCTTCGGCCCGGGCGGGCGGTACGCCGAGGCCCTCGGCGCCGACGCCTGGGCGGCCGATGCGCGGGACGCCGCGGAACTCCTCGAACAGGGCCTCGCGCGCCCCGATCTGATGCTCCATCAGGCCGTGGACGACCTGCCGCACCTCAGCGACCAGGAATACTCGATGGTCGCCCGCAGCCGGGGTGAGCTGGTCAGGGAGGTGCTCCGCGAACTGGAGGAGCTCTTCCCGCCGATGGCCCACTACACGGTGCAGCAGCGGCAGCACACCGCCGAGGACATCGCGCACATCGTGGACTATCTGGCCACGGCGCTCTATCTGGACGACGACGGGCTCTTCACCCGGTTCCTCGACTGGACGGCGGACATCCTCACCGCGCGGGACGTCCCCGCCCGCAGCCTCCTCCTCGCCCTGGACGTCCTGGGGCGAAGGCTGGCCGACTTCCCGCGCGCCACGCGCGTTCTCGACGCGGCCCGCGATGCCCTCGGCGCTCGGCAGGAGTGCCCCAGGACCGGAGAGACCGCATGACCCGCCCCGTCCCCCGCCTCGACCTGCGCACCGAGTTCCAGCACGGGGTCGTGACCGTCCACGTCGGCGGCAGCCTGGAGTACGGGGTGACCGACAGCCTCGTCACCACCGTCACCGAACAACTCGACCTGGCCCGCGCGGGCGGCCGCCCGGTGCACCGACTCGACCTCGAACTGGCCGAGTTGACGTTCGTCGACTCCATGGGCCTGGCATCCCTGCTGATGGCCCGGCGCGTCACGGACGCCCGAGATGTCACCCTCCGGCTCACCCGCCGCCCCGACTGCCTGGACCGCCTGCTGCGGCTCACCTGCACCTTCGACCACCTCACGGCCTCCGCCGAGCCCGGGGACACCTCGGCGCCCGACCGGGCCGCGGGCGGGTCAGGTACGCCGGACCTGCGGGGCGAGTGAGGGCCACAGGAGTCGCGTCATGGCCTCGGCGGCGCGCACGGCGGCGTCCGCGCAGCAGTTGTTGAACAGGACGTGGACCTGTTCGGTCCGCTCGGCGAGCGTGCGCAACCGGGGTACCCACTCGGCGAGTTCGTCCTCGGCGTACGTATACCGGAAGCGGTCCTCCTTGCTTCCCCGCCCCCAGGCCGTACTGCGGCCGTGGAAGCGTACGACGGACAGCCGGGGCGAGGTCACCGGTGCGCCGGGAGGCAGCGAGGACGGCAGTGTCCGGTTCATGTCGACGCCGACCGCCGCCATGCCGTGACCGGCCAGCAGGCTCGCGGTGGCCTCGGCCTGCTCCGCACGCCACCAGTCGGGGTGCCGGAACTCGACGGCCACCGGCCACCCCCGGGTGCGCCGGGCGGTCAGGGCGAGGAACTCCGCGGCCCGCTCCCCGGGGCGCAGCCACGGCGGGAACTGGAACAGCACGCTGCCCAGACGGCCTGCCCGGCGCAGCGGCTCGATCCCGGCGGTGAAGCGCTCCCACACCTCGTCGAGCAGTCCCGGGTCCCGGGCGTCGACGGGCCCTCCCGCCCGCGGGCGCACTCCTTCCCGCAGGTCACCGGGGAGTGCGGCGGGGCGTGTGGGGTGTCCGGTGAGCAGTGAGAAGGCCTTCACGTCGAACGTGAAGGTGTCCGGCGTGCGTTCGGCCCACAGGCGGCTGTTGCGTTCGCCGGGCAGCGCGTAGTACGTCGAGTCGACCTCGACGACGGGAAACCGCTCGGCGTAGTACCGCAGCCGCCCCTCCGCGTCGCGCCGCCCCTTCGGATACCACCCGCTGCGGACGAGCGCCGGATCGGTCCACGAGCACGTCCCCACAAGAATGTCGCCCATGGGAGCCCGGTACCCCCAAGGGCCGCGATCCGGGCATGGCATTTCTCACGTGACCGCCACCGCCCGCCCGAGTAGGGTCGGTGGCTGCGTGAGACCAACGGCCACACTGGCCTCCCCGCCCTCAGAGGGCGCATGCGTACGTGACTTCCTCGGCCCCACCCGGGGAGTCGCGGCAGTACGGCGGGCCCCCGGGCCCGTACCCCCACACACAAAGAGCCGCGCGTGCGCGGCCGCAGATCAGGAGCATCAGTGCGAGGCACCCCCCACATAGCCAGCACACCGCACGACGGGCGATGGCCGTCCGTGTCGCCGTACCCGCCGGGCCCCGCCCCGAGCGCACGGCGTCCCCCGGCCGCCGCCCCGCAACTCCCGGTGTTCATCGACCAATCCGGCTGGCGCAGGCGCACCCTGCAAGGCCTCGGGCTCCTCGTGGGCTGCGCCTGCGCCGGGTATCTGCTGTTCGCGGGCACGCTGATCAGCGGCCTCTGGCAGCCCGTGGGCACGCACCCGCCCCGTACGGACGCACCGGCGTCCTCCGGCACTTCCGCCCGGGACGCCTCCAACCCTGACGCCAGCCCTGGCTCCGGCGGTCTTTCGGCCGAGGCCCGCGCGGACCGGGACGAGCACCGGCGGCCGCCGGCCGCCAGATCCGCCCCGCCGGCCGGAGGCCCGAAGCAGTGAGCCGGGGCGCCGCCGATGTCCGCCGCCCGCCACGCGGACACTGGCTCGTGCTCCTCCTCGTCCTCCTGGTGGTCGCCGTCGCCCTCCTCTTCGAGGGCTGGACGACGCACCAGGTCGACGCCGCGCGCACCAAACCGCTGTGCACCCGGCCGATCCCGCGCGAGGCGGACGACGGGAAACCACTGCTGCGGTTCGGCCCGCGGGGAGTCACCACCGAGGCCATGCCGCCGGGGACCGTCGCGCTCACCTTCGACGGCGGGCCCGACCCGGTGTGGACGCCGCGCCTGCTCGCCCTGCTGCGCGCACACCACGCGCCGGCGACCTTCTTCGTCCACGGGAAGGAGGCGGCCCGGCACCCCGCACTGATGCGGCGGATCCTGCGCGAGGGGCACGAGGTCGGTTCGTACACCTACAGCGGGGGCGACTTCGGTGTCGCGTCGCCGCTGCGCGCCCGCCTCGAACTGTCCCTCACCCAGACCGCTCTCGCGGGCGCAGGCGGCGTCAACACCACCCTGCTGCGGCTCCCGCACACCACGGCCGCGGACACTCTCTGCGGCCCCCAGTGGCCGGCCGCCAGGCGCGCGGCCGAACAGGGGTACCTGGTGGTCGCGTCGGACCGCAAGGACCGCAAGCCCTGGAAAGGGGTGGTGACGCAGCACAGCCAGACCGACCTCGGCTACCGCGAGGCCGAGGAGTTGCTGCGGGACCGCCGGGTGAAGTCGTTCACCACCGTCAGCGGCGGCCTCGGCCGGCCCTCCTTCACCGAAGGGGTCCCGGTCGCGAAGGAGATCGAGGGCCAGGGGCTGATCTGGTCACAGCGGCTCGGCAAGGCATTCCTCACCGTGATGGTGTGGACGCTGACCCTCGCGGGCGTACTCGGCGTCCTGCGGATGCTCCTGTTCGCGCTGTTCGCCCGGCTGCACGTGCGCAGGCTGCACCGGTTCCGGCCCGGCGCGCCACGGCTGCGCGAGGTGCGGGACCCGGTGACGGTCCTGGTGCCCGCGTACAACGAGGAGGCCGGTATCGCCTCCACCGTCTACTCGCTGCTCGCCTCCACGCATCCGCACTTCCAGGTCATCGTGATCGACGACGGCTCGACCGACGCCACCGCCGACATCGCCGAGTCCATCGCCAACGCCGACCCCCGGGTGACGGTGATCCGGCAGCCCAACGGCGGCAAGCCGAGTGCCCTCAACACCGGCCTCGCGCACGCCCGGCACGACATCGTCGTGATGGTCGACGCGGACACCATCTTCGAACCCGAGGCACTCGCCCGGCTCGTCCAGCCGCTCGCCCACCCCGCGGTCGGCGCGGTCAGCGGCAACACCAAGGTCGGCAACAGGCGCCGCCTGCTGGGCAAATGGCAGCACTTGGAGTACGTGCTCGGCTTCAACCTCGACCGCCGGATGTTCGAGGTCCTGGAGTGCATGCCGACGGTGCCGGGAGCGATCGGGGCGTACCGCAGGGACGCCCTGATGGGCGTCGGCGGTGTCAGCGACGAGACCCTCGCCGAGGACACCGACCTGACGATGGCGCTCTGGCGGGCCGGCTGGCGCGTCGTCTACGAGCAGTCGGCGGTCGCCTGGACCGAAGTGCCCAGCAGCGTGCGGCAGTTGTGGCGCCAGCGCTACCGCTGGTGCTACGGCACCCTCCAGGCGATGTGGAAGCACCGGCACGCCGCGGTGGAGGTCGGCCCCGCCGGACGCTTCGGCCGCCGCGTGCTGCTCTACGTCACGCTGTTCCAGATCGTGCTGCCGCTGTGCGCGCCGGTGGTGGACATGTTCGCCCTGTTCGGGGCGCTGTTCCGCGACCCGGTGGAGGCGGCCCTCGTCTGGTTCGGCTTCCTCGCCGTGCAGTTGGTGACCGCCGCGTACGCGCTGCGGCTCGACCGCGAACGGCTGCGCGTCCTGTGGGTGCTGCCCCTCCAGCAGTTCGTGTACCGGCAGTTGATGTACCTGGTGGTCATCCACTCCGTCGCCACGGCGCTGCTCGGCACCCGCCTGAAGTGGCACAGCATGAAGCGGACCGGCACCGCCGACCCGTACCTGGTGGAAGCGCCGCCGGAAGAGGCGCGGCAGAGTCTGCAAGGGAGTGGACGATGACAGACACCCTCCGTTTCGCCGAGCGCCCCAGCTCGCACTACGGACCCCGACGCGCCCATGCCCGGCAGCCGAAGAAGCGCAGGAGACTGCGGCGTGCGGTGCTCGTCCTGCTGACCGGCGTGCTCGTCGCGGCGGGCGGCACGTACGGCTGGGCCGAGACGAGCCTCCAGCGTGAGGTCGACCTCGGCGCGTACGGGGACCGCCCGGCACCCGGCAAGGGCACCAACTACCTCATCGTGGGCTCGGACAGCCGCGACGGGCTCTCGGAGGACGCCGTGCGGGATCTGCGCGCGGGTGGGGGCGGCGGGCGGCGCACCGACTCGATGATGCTGCTGCACACCGGCGCCAACGGAACCAGCATGGTCAGCCTGCCGCGCGACTCCTGGGTCACCGTGCCGGGCCGGCTCGACACGGCGACGGGCAAGACGAAGCGGCCCGAGGGGGACAAGCTGAACGCCGCGTTCGCGTACGGCGGCCCCGAACTCCTGGTGCACACCGTCGAGCGCAACACCGGATTGCGCATCGACCACTATGCGGAGATCGGTTTCGCCGGGTTCGTGAACATCGTCGACGCCATCGGCGGTGTCCGCATGTGCCTGGACCGCGCCATCAAGGACAAGAAGTCGGGCGCCGACCTGCGCAAGGGCTGTCACACCCTGGACGGCAAGCAGGCCCTGGCCTTCGTCCGCCAGCGCCACCAGGAGAGGGAGGGCGACCTGGGCCGGTCGAAGAACCAGCAGAAGTTCCTGGCCACCCTCGCCCACCAGGCCGCCCGGCCCGGCACCCTCTTCGACCCGACGGAGATCGGACCGGCGATGCGGGCCGGGCTCGACACGCTCATCGTCGACCAGGACATGAGCCTGCGGGACCTCAGCGAGATGTTCCGCGCCGTGCAGAGCGTCTCGGGCGGGCAGGGCACCCGGCTCAACGTGCCCGTGTCCGGCTTCGGCGTCCCCACCTCCAAGGGCAACGTACTGAAGTGGGATGCCGAGAAGTCGGCCCGGCTCTTCGCCGACCTGCGGCAGGACCGGCCGCTGAGCTGACTCAGACCAGTTCGGGCTGCGGGTCCGGCGGCCGGAGCGACGGTGCGGCCTTCGGCTCCCACGCTCCGGTGGTCCGTACATAGCCGTAGATCACCGAGAGCATCGACAGGATGACGAGAGGGCCGAACACCCACGGGTGGGCGGCCATCTCCATCGGCAGCAGGCGGTACGACACCAGGAGCGCGGCGAAGACGGCCGTGCCGTAGGCGACCAACTGGACGCCCGAGCGGTGCCAGCCGCGGTCGAACGTGCGCAGCGCCGCCTCGACGGTGAGCGCGAACACCACACCGGCGACGAGATCCACGCCGTAGTGGTAGCCGAAGCCCAGCGTCGCGCCGAGCGTGCAGACCAGCCAGAACGTCCCCGCCCAACGCAGCGGGCGCGGGCCCTTGCGGGAGTGGATGAAGATCGCGGTGGCCCACGCCGTGTGCAGGCTCGGCATGCAGTTGCGCGGAGTGATGCCGTCGTACGTCACCGGGTGCGGGAGGCTGATCGGCGGCGAGGTGTGCGGCCACAGGTCGGCCACGGCCCACTGGACGCCGCCGGTGCCGGAGGTGCCGGGGCCGTAGGCGAAGATCGGGCCGACCACCGGGAAGATCATGTAGAAGGCGGGTCCGAGGAGGCCGATCAGCAGGAAGGTGCGCACCAGATGGTGGCGCGGGAAGGCGCGCTCGGTGGCCACGTTGCGCAGTTGGTAGAGGGCGACGGCGACCGCCGCCACCGCGAGCTGGGCGTAGACCAGGTCGAGGACGTAGGTGCTGACCGGTCCCGAGGCCTCAAGCAGCCTGCCCGCGAGCCACGACGGGTTGCCGAGCGCGTGATCGGCCATCGCCACGTAGGGGTCGAGCACGGTCGGGCGGGTCTTCGAGGTGATGAGCAGCCAGGTGTCACCGGTCTTGCGGCCGGCCACGAGCAGCAGCCCGAGACCGACGCCCTTGAGCAGCAGCACCCGTTCCTCACCGGTGCGGCGCGTGAACGCGAAGACCGCGCAGCCCAGCATCGCCCACAACGCGCCGTTGCCGAAGAACTGCCCCTCGGGCACATCGGCGTGCACCGCCCAGCGCACCGCCACGAAGACGACGTCGACACCGACCGCGAACCCGGCGGCGATGAACCGCTGCCGCCAGGTGAGCACCACCATCATCAGGGCGAGACCGCCGTACAGCGGCCCCGGCTTGGGCGGGAAGATCACCTCCCGCACCTGATTGGTGATCGGCCCCGGCACACCGCCGTAGCGACGCGCGGCGATCTCCAGCGCGACGAGAAACCCCAGGGCCACCATGGCCGCGGTGGCCCACAGGACGGTTCTGCGGCTTATTCGCGGAAATGCCCGCGAAGATATAGGTATCAATGGTCCGGCCGATGTGGTCGATGCTGTGGAGTGAATGCTGTGGAGTGAATCGAGGGCGCTGGTCGCGAGGCCGATCATGCCATTGGCCCGACCGGCTCCTACAACCAGTCCCGCCGCTTGAAGATGAAGTACAGGCTGACGCAGACCATGGCCATCAGACCGATCGCGAAGGGGTAGCCGAACGCCCAGTGCAGTTCGGGCATCTCGTCGAAGTTCATGCCGTAGATCGTTCCGACGAGGGTCGGGGCGAAGAGGATGGCGGCCCACGACGAGATCTTCTTGATCTCCTCGTTCTGTTCGAAGCCCGCCTCCGCGAGGGCCCGCATCTCCGCGTTCTGCTGCTGTGTGACGAGTGTGGAGTTGACCGTGAGGATGTCGGTGAGGGCCTGGCGGAAGCCGTCGACGCGTTCGCTGGTGTGCGTGACGTGGTCGGCTACGTCGCGCAGATAGCGCTGCAGTTCCTCGTCAGTGCGGTACTTCGCGAAGCCCGCCATCAAGGAGTGCAGCATGGCCACCAGGGGGCGGGTGGCCCGCTGGAACTCGACCATTTCCCGGGAGAGTTCGTAGATGCGGCGCGAGACCTCGGGGTCGCCGCTGAAGACCTCGGTCTCGATCTCGTCGATGTCGTTCTGGACTCCGGCCACGACCGGGGCGTACCCGTCGACCACCGCGTCCAGGATCGCGTACAGGACCGCCTCGGGGCCGAGCTTGAGGAGGTCCGGGCTCTCCTCCATGCGGCGGCGTACGGCGGTCAGGTCCGGGGCGGCACCGTGGCGCACCGTGATGACGAAGTCGGGGCCCACGAACACGTGCAGCTCGCCGAAGTCGACCTCCTCCGGGGCGTCCAGGTAGCGGGCCGCGCGCAGGACGACGAAGAGGGTCTCGCCGTAGCGTTCGAGCTTCGGCCGCTGGTGGGCCTCCATCGCGTCCTCGACGGCCAGCTCGTGCAGGTCGAACTCGGCTGCCAGGGAAAGGAGTTCGGCCTCCGTGGGGCGGGCGAGACCGATCCACGCCATGCCGTCGTGCTGTTCGCGCAGCTCCCGGAAGGTGTCGGCGAGGCTTTCCGGTGTCGCCACGCGGACGCCGTCACGATAGAGCGCGGCCTGTACGACGCTCGCGGCTTCCGGCGCTGCGGGGGAGGGGGAGACAGGGGTGGCGTCGGAGTCGTTGCCGGGGCCTCCTCCGTTCCCCGCGGTCGAGGAGGCCTTGGCCGGGGTGGTCCACCGCCAGCCGTGCCTCTTCGCGATCGGTGCGGGTCGGGGCCGGCGCTCCGCCATGCTGGCTGCCTCCGATGTCGAACGTGTGTCTAGATGGCTTCGAAGCAGGATATACGTCCCAAAAGTCGCGAGGCCGACGCCATCTCGGCGCGCTCCGCTCGTATCGCGGCGGGTCCCTCCTACGCGTGTTCCGACGCGCCTCCTTTCCTCGTCATGCTTGCTTGCGGACACCTCCGGCCTGCTTGCGGACAGTAGATGTCTCCGCAAGCCCCGCTAGCGTGCGGTACATGACGAACACGCCGAGTACGCCGAGGCACCCGAAGCCGACCGCCACCCAGTCCGACGCCAAGGCCCCCGCCCCCGTACTCAGCACGCGCGCCCTCAACCGCGCCACCCTCGACCGTCAACTCCTCCTGCGCCGCTCGGCCGGCCTCTCCGTCGAGGGCGCCGTCACGCACCTCCTCGGCCTCCAGGCGCAGAACGTGAAGCCGCCCTACTTCGCCCTCGCCGCCCGCCTGGAGGGATTCGACCCAGAGGAGATGTCCGCGCTCCTCGCCTCGCGCGACCTCGTCCGCATCGTCACCATGCGCTCCACCATCCACCTGCACACCGCCGCCGACGCCCTCACCCTGCGCCCACTGGTGCAAGGCGCGCGCGACCGTGAGCTGCACGCCTTCCGCAAGGGCCTGGTCGGTGTGGACCTGGGGGAGCTCGCCTCGCTCGCCCGCGCCGCCGTCGAGGAGGAGCCCCGGACGATGAAGCAGCTGCGGGAGGTCCTGCTGCCCCGCTGGCCCGACGCCGACCCGCAGTCGCTCGCCGTCGCCGCCCGCTGCTCGCTGCCGCTGGTCCAGGTCACCCCGCGCGGCCTGTGGCGCCGCAGCGGGCAGGTCGCGCTCACCACCGCCGAGCACTGGCTCGGCCGCCCCAGCGAGCCGGTGCCCACGCCCGACGCCACCGTGCTGCGCTACCTCACGGCCTTCGGACCTGCCTCGGTCAAGGACATGCAGACCTGGGCGGGGCTGACGCGGCTGCGGGATGCCTTCGAGCGGCTGCGGCCCCGACTGCGGACGTTCCGCGACGAGAACGGCGTCGAACTCTTCGACCTCCCGGACGCGCCGCGCCCCGACGCGGACACCCCGGCTCCGGTGCGCTTCCTGCCCGAGTTCGACAACCTCCTGCTGTCCCACGCGGACCGCGCCCGGATCGTGCCGGCCGAGTACAAGGGCCGTACCTGGAAGGGCAACTTCGCCTACAGCGTCTTCCTGGTCGACGGTTTCCTTGCGGGCGTGTGGCGCGTCGAGGAGGGGGCCAGGGGTTCTGGCGTCCTGACCATCGAGCCGTTCGGCACCCTGACCAAGGCGCAACGGCACGAACTGACCGAAGAGGCCGAGCGGCTTGTGAGCGGGCCGATGTACCAGTCGGCGACGACCACGTACGACATCCGCTTCGGCACGGTCATCGAGCGGTGAGACGCGGTGAGAGGCAGTGAGAGGCGGTGAGGCGCGGCGGGCGGCCGCGAGGCGCGCTGGACGGCGAAAGCCTCAGTCCGCCCGGCCCGTCGCCGCGACGGTCACGCCGAGCCCGATCATCGTGACGCCCCCGGCCCCGCCGATCATCGAGAGACGCCGCTCCGAGCGCGCGAACCAGGTGCGGGCCGCGGACGCCGTGAGCCCCCACAGCGTGTCCGTGACAAGCCCGATGCTGATCGGGACAAGCCCGAGGAGCAGCATCTGCGCGGGCAGATGCCCCGCCGAGTGGTCGACGAACTGCGGCAGCACCGCCGCGAAGAACACGATGCCCTTGGGGTTCGTCACGCCGACGAGCGCGCCGTCCAGGACCGTGCGCACATCGGTACGCGCCTCCTCGGGGCCCGCCGTTCCCATGGACGCGGCCCGCATCTCCTTGCGGTGCCGGAAGGCCTGCACGCCGAGGAAGACCAGGTAGGCGGCTCCTGCCAGCTTCACCGCCATGAACACGGCGGCCGATCGCTCGACGAGCGATCCGACGCCGAAGGCGACGGCGACGACCAGGACGTACGACCCGAGGAGGTTGCCGAGCGCCGTCGCCACGGCCGTGCGCCTGCCGTGGGCCAGGGCCCGGCCGATCACGAACAGGACGCTCGGCCCGGGGATCACGATCACCAGCAGCGACATGGCCGCAAAGGCGAGAAAACGGTCCGTGGACACCATGCCCATCGCCCCCTCCAGGGTCCATGCAACTCCAAGGCCCATTCAACTCCAGGGCCCATTCAACCCCCGCGTCCGTGGAATGCGCCGTCGGCGTCACCCCGTGGAGCGCTCACGGCAAAAGCCCCGCCCGCCGCGCCGCCACCACCGCCTCAAGCCGGGTGTGAGCCCCCAACTTCCGCATGGCGGAACGCAGATACCCCTTCACGGTCTCCGGCCGCAGGCGCAGCCGTTCCGCCGTCGCCGCGTTCGTCGCGCCCCCGGCCACACAGGCGAGGACGTCCACCTCGCGCGGTGCCAGGCACACCGCACGCTCCCGGCCGGGCGGCACCGCGGCGGCCGACGCCAACCGGCCGCACACCGCCAGTATGTCCGCGCGCAGGGCCGAGTCGGCGATCCGCGGGGCCAGTTCACGCAGCGCGGCGTGCGCCTCGCGGACCTGCTCCCAGGCGGCCCCGGTGCCCGCCTCCGGCTCCCGCGCCGCCGCGATGAGCGCGTGCACCTCGTCCCGTACGACAAGGGCCTGCTCCACGTCCCGCGCGGCCGCCACCGCCGCCGACAGCGTCCGGTCGCCCAGCGGCTGGGCCGAGCGCAGGGCCCCGTACAGGACGCCCCGCACCCTGCGCCGCACCACCACCGGCACCGCGAGCACCGAGCGCAGGCCCTCCGCGGCCACGGCACTGTCGTACTCATGGCTGATGTGCCGCGAGTCGTGGTAATCCGTGACCGCGCAGGGGCGCGAGAGCGCGACCGCCTTGCCGCCGAGCCCGTTCCCGGAGGACACCGCGAGGCCGCACAGCGCACGCGTCCCCGTGCCCGTCAGCTCCCCGATCCGCACCTGACGCTGCCCCTCGACCAGGCCGCCGAAGGCCACCGGAAGCCCCGTACCGCGCCGCAGCCGCAGCAGCGCGGACCGCATCTCGACCGCCTCGCCTCCGTCAGCCGTCACGCGTCGACCCTTTCGCTGGGGGGACACCCCCGTCCGGGGGTGGTGAGACCTGCATCACGAATTACACGATGTTACGCAGCGTCCGGCAATGACCCCGGCGACGAGGAGAGCGCGATGACGACGACGGGCACGACAGGCACCAGTGGCACGGAACAGTTCCGCACGGCCCGGGACTTCCTGCTGCGGCACCGGGAGGACTACGAGGCCGCGTACGAGGGTTTCGCCTGGCCGCGGCCCGAGCGGTTCAACTGGGCGCTCGACTGGTTCGACGTCATCGCCCGCGACAACGACAAGACCGCTCTGCACATCGTCGAGGAGGACGGCCCGGCCACCCGCTTCTCCTTCGCGCACCTGTCCGCACGCTCCGACAAGGTCGCCAACTGGCTGCGCGCCCAGGGCGTCCGCGCCGGTGACCGCGTCGTCGTGATGCTCGGCAACCAGGTCGAGCTCTGGGAGATCGCTCTCGCCGCGATGAAGCTGCGCGCCGTCGTCATCCCGGCGACGCCCCTGCTCGGCCCCGTCGACCTGCGGGACCGCATCGGCCGCGGGCGGGCCAAGCACGTCGTCGTACGGCCCGAGGACACGTCGAAGTTCGACGATGTGCCCGGCGACTACACCCGCGTCGTGGTGGGCGGCGACGCGCCCGGCTGGATCGCCTACGAGGGTGCGGACGACGCCCCGGAGGCCTTCGAGCCCGACGGGGTCACCCACGCCGACGACCCCCTGATGCTGTACTTCACCTCGGGCACGACGGCCCGCCCGAAGCTGGTCGAGCACACCCATGTGTCGTACCCGGTGGGCCACTTGGCGACGATGTACTGGATCGGACTCAAGCCCGGCGACGTCCACCTGAACATCTCGTCGCCGGGCTGGGCCAAACACGCCTGGTCGAACCTCTTCGCGCCCTGGAACGCGGAGGCGACGGTCTTCATCCACAACTACACGCGCTTCGACGCGGGCCGTCTGATGGCCGAGATGGACCGAGCGGGCGTCACCAGCTTCTGCGCACCCCCCACGGTGTGGCGGATGCTGATCCAGGCCGACCTCACCCAGCTGCGGACACCGCCGCGCGAGGTCGTCGCCGCGGGCGAACCGCTCAACCCCGAGGTCATCGACCAGGTGCGGCGCGACTGGGGTGTCACCATCAGGGACGGCTTCGGGCAGACGGAGACCGCCGTACAGGTCGCCAACTCACCCGGGCAGGCACTCAAGTTGGGCTCGATGGGACGCCCCACGCCCGGCTTCGTCGTGGAGCTCCTCGACCCGGTGACGGGCGAACCGGGAGCTGCGGAGGGTGAGATCTCCCTCGACCTCGCCACGAACCCGGTCGGCCTGATGGTCGGTTACCACGGTGACCCGGAACGCACCGCGGAGTCGATGGCCGGCGGCTACTACCGTACCGGCGACATCGGCACCCGCGACGCCGACGGCTACATCACGTACGTGGGCCGGTCCGACGACGTCTTCAAGGCCTCCGACTACAAGATCTCCCCGTTCGAGCTGGAGAGCGCGCTCCTGGAGCACGAGGCGGTGGCGGAAGCGGCGGTGGTGCCCGCACCGGACGCGCTGCGACTCGCGGTGCCGAAGGCGTACGTCGTCCTCGCCGCCGGACACGAACCCGGACCGGGCACGGCGAAACTGCTCTTCGAGCACTCCCGCGCTGTCCTCGCCCCCTACAAGCGGCTGCGCCGCATCGAGTTCGGGCCGCTGCCCAAGACCGTTTCCGGGAAGATCCGCCGGATCGAGCTGCGTGAGGCGACGGCCGCGGGCTCCGACGCCGAGTACCGCGAGGAGGACTTCCGGTGAGCGAGTCGAAGAGCGGGGCGAAGAGCGAGACGGGTGCGTCGATGAGCGAGCTGTCGTATGCCCACGGGGGCAGTTCGACGCCGCTGCTCGGTGACACCATCGGCCGGAACCTCGACCGGGCCATCGCTGCCTGGCCGCAGCGGGACGCGCTGGTGGACGTCGCGGCGGGGACGCGTTGGACGTACGCCGAATTCGGCGCCGCTGTCGAGCAGTTGGCGCGGGGTTTCCTGGGCGTCGGGGTCGCCAAGGGGGATCGCGTCGGTATCTGGGCGGTGAACTGTGCCGAGTGGGTGCTCGTGCAGTACGCCACCGCGCGGATCGGCGCGATCATGGTGAACATCAACCCCGCCTACCGGGCGCATGAGTTGGAGTACGTGCTCAAGCAGGCCGGAGTCTCCGTCCTGGTCGCCTCGCAGGCGCACAAGTCGAGCGACTACCGGGCGCTCGTGGACCAGGTGCGGCCCGCCTGCCCTGATCTGAGGTCCGTCCACTACATCGAGGACGGCTCGTGGGACGTGCTGCTCGACGCGGCGGCCGAGGTGTCCTCCGCTGAACTGGCCTCCCGTGAGGCGGAGTTGAGCTGTGACGACGCCGTCAACATCCAGTACACCTCGGGCACCACCGGCTTTCCCAAGGGGGCGACCCTCTCCCATCACAACATCCTCAACAACGGTTACTGGGTGGGCCGGACCGTCGGCTACACCGAGCAGGACCGGGTGTGTCTCCCCGTGCCCTTCTACCACTGTTTTGGCATGGTCATGGGCAACTTGGGTGCTACGTCCCACGGTGCGTGCATCGTCATCCCCGCGCCGTCCTTCGACCCCGTCGCCACGCTGCACGCGGTGGAGCGCGAGCGCTGTACGTCGCTGTACGGCGTACCGACGATGTTCATCGCCGAGCTCAACCTCTCCGACTTCGCGACGTACGAACTGAGTTCGCTGCGCACCGGCATCATGGCGGGCTCGCCCTGCCCGGTCGAGGTGATGAAACGGGTGGTCGCCGAGATGCACATGGAGGAGGTCTCCATCTGCTACGGCATGACGGAGACCTCCCCGGTCTCCACGCAGACGCGCCGCACGGACGACCTGGAGCGGCGGACCGGCACGGTGGGGCGCGTCCTCCCGCACATCGAGGTGAAGGTGGTCGACCCGGTCAGCGGCGTGACGCTCCCGCGAAACGCGTCGGGCGAGTTGTGCACACGCGGCTACAGCGTGATGCTCGGCTACTGGAACGAGCCGTCGCGGACGGCGGAGGTCATCGACGCCGGGCGCTGGATGCACACCGGTGACCTGGCGGTCATGCGCGATGACGGGTACGTCCAGATCGTCGGCCGCATCAAGGACATGATCATCCGGGGCGGCGAGAACATCTACCCGCGCGAGATCGAGGAGTTCCTCTACGGCCATCCGAAGATCGCGGACGTCCAGGTGGTGGGCGTCCCGGACGAGCGCTACGGAGAGGTGCCGCTGGCCTGCGTGATCCCGCGCGACGCCGAGGATCCGCCGACGTCGGAGGATCTGCGGGACTTCTGCGCGGGACAGCTGGCGCACTACAAGATCCCGGCCGGGCTGCGCATCCTGGAGAGCTTCCCCATGACGGTGTCCGGGAAGGTGCGCAAGATCGAACTCAGGGAGCGGTACGGGGACCTGCCGCACCCGGGCTGAGCTCGCGGCGCATGGCGACGCGGGGCCAGCGGTCGAGGCCGAGCTCGGCCTCGTGGGCACGGATCTCCCGTAGCCCCGGGGTGAGTTCGGCATCCGCGAGCACGCGGAACCCGATGCGGGCGTAGTACGGCGCGTTCCAGGGGACGTCCGTGTAGGTGGTCAGCGTCAGGGATTGGCTGCCTGCCGCGCGGGCGCGCCCGGCGGTGTGCTCGATCAGGGCCCCGCCGATGCGCTGACGCGCCGCTCGCGGGTGCACGGAGACCTGCTCGACGTGTTCCGCGGCGTCCACCGGCTCGCTGAGGAGGTACGCGACGGGAGTGCCGTCCCCCTCGGTGGCCACCCACGCGCGGCCTGCCCGGCGGAATTCCTCCAGGAGCGCGATGCCCGGGGGTTCGTCGTCGGCGATCGCCGCCATGCCCAGGGCGCGGAAGGGTTCGCCCGCGGCCCGTTCGATGTCCTGGAGGGTGGGGAGATCGGCCGGCGTGGCGGGGCGGATGTGCATCTGGTGAGTATGGCGGTTTCCCGGGTGGCGGCCGCGGGATTTTCCGGAGCACCACCCCTGCCTTGATACCCGCCCCACCGGTCACCCCGAGGCGATCAGTTCCGCCGCCGCGCTGTTCACCGGCTGGGGTGACCCCGCGAGGTCGATGACGAACAAGGGGACGGACAGCGCGTCAGCCCGTGCGCGGGCCCTCTCCTCGTAACCCGCGAGCGAGAAGCAGACGCACGCGACGGCGTCGGACATCGCGCTGAGCCACAGACACTCCACATCACGCAGTGACGTCGGCTGCACGGACGGCTCGACCAGGGCGATCACTCCGCGCGCCGACACCCGCACCCCGGAAGGCGCCCGCTTGACCGCTGCCCGGACCTCCGCGTAACCGAGCCACCGCAGATACAGCCCCGCCACCGTCACCGCGTCCCGCGCCGTGCGGACCGGCACCGGCCGGAAGGCGGGCCTGGGAGTCGGCGCCGTCCGGGGGAGCGGGATGTGCGCCGGAGGAGCCGGAGACGTTGGGGCGGTCGGTGGCGGAGTCGCCGGAGTCTCAGGGTGTGCCGGAGCCGTCGGGGACACCGAAGGCGCCTGCACCGACCGCACCGGAATACGCAGGACCGCCCCGCACGCGCACCCCAGCTCGGGCTGCGGCCACTGGCCCCGGCGCCCGCACATCCGGCACCGCACGGTCACCCACTCGTCCGCCCACGTCCGGTCCGTCACCGGCAGTACCGTCGCCCCGCGCGCCACCGGCGGCACCACGGGGGCGCCGCACGCGCAGGGGTAGGACGGCGGGGCGTACACATGATCGCGCCGGCAGACCGGGCACCGTACCGGGACGCCGCTCTCCGTCATCACCCTCACCCGTCACGTCAGTGCTCGCCGTCACCGCTCGACGGTTCGTGGTTTCCATCGTCCACCAAGTGGGCTTGGTACGGCAGCCAGTTGGGCCAAGAACAGGGTGCCCGCCAGGGTCAGGGCGCGGCGGCGGCTGCCCGGCAGGGGGAGGCCCGCCATCCGGGCGACGGTGCGTGGGGCGGGCCTGGCCGTGGGGTGCCCGGCGAGGCAGGCGGTGACCAGCGGAAGCAGCTCATCCGGAACACCCGCCAGGTCCGGTTCGTCGCCTCCGGTGTCGAAGGGGCCGCGCCCGGCCGCCGCGAAGGCGAGGACCGCGCCGAGCGAGAAGACGTCCGACGCCGGTCTGGCCTCGCCCCGTGACGGTGGGGTCAGGAGCTCGGGTGCCGTGTACCCCGGCCTTCCCGCCTCCCCGGCCCGTGCCGCGCACCCGGCCATGCCGAAGTCGGCGACGCGGGCGCCGGCGGCGGTCAGGAGCACGTTCGACGGCCGGAGGCCACCGTGCACGAGCCCTGCCCGGTGGATGTCGTCAAGGGCCCCGGCGAGGGCGTGCGCCAGCGTCCGCAGTTCCGGCGTGCCGAGCGGCCCGCCGAGATCCCGTACCCGCGTGGCGAGCGTCGGACCCGGGACGTACTCCATGGCGAGCCAGGGCACCTCGGCGTGCGGGTCGGCGTCCATGAGTGCGGTGACGTGGGGTCCCCGTACCGCGGCGATCGCGTGCACCTCGTTGCCGAAGCGCCTGCGGAACTCCTGGTCCCGGGCGAGGGAAGCGCGCACCACCCGTAGAGCGGCCGCGCGCCCCGTCCCGTCGTACGCGAGGAAGACGCGCCCGAGGCTTCCCTGCCCGAGCAGGGGGCCCGCCCTCCAGCGGCCGTGGCTCGGCGTGCCCTGCCCCGCAGGGGACGCGCCCGGTGAACTGGCCACGATCGACCCCCCGATGGTGTGGCCCGAATTCAATGCTGAATTCAACGACTGGGACGCGCCCCCGGGCGGCCCGGTTCCCGGACAACTCTTGACGGTCTCCACCGGACCCCCCTACATTGCTTCCATATAGCAGAACTAACTTTCCACAATGCGGAAACAGAAGCTCACCGCGGGGCGCGACGGGAGCCGGATCCGCCAGCCGAACACGCCGGCCGCGAGGTCGGCGCAGCTGTCGAAGCTGTTGTCGAAGCAGGAGAACCCCATGGCTCGTATGACCGCTGTCCGCGCGGCAGTTGAGATCCTCAAGCGCGAGGGCGTCACCAACGCGTTCGGTGTCCCCGGCGCCGCGATCAACCCCTTCTACAAGGCGCTCCAGGAGGGCGGTGGCATCGACCACACGCTCGCCCGGCACGTCGAGGGCGCCTCGCACATGGCCGAGGGCTACACCCGTGCCAACCCCGGCAACATCGGCGTCTGCATCGGTACGTCGGGCCCGGCGGGCACCGACATGATCACCGGTCTGTACTCCGCGACCGGTGACTCCATCCCGATCCTCTGCATCACGGGCCAGGCGCCGACGCACCTGCTCCACAAGGAGGACTTCCAGGCCGTCGACATCGCGACGATCGCCAAGCCGGTCACCAAGATGGCCGTCACGGTCCTGGAGGCCGCCCAGGTTCCCGGCATCTTCCAGCAGGCGTTCCACCTGATGCGCTCGGGCCGCCCGGGTCCCGTCCTCATCGACCTGCCGATCGACGTCCAGCAGACCGAGATCGAGTTCGACATCGACACGTACGAGCCGCTGCCGGTCTACAAGCCGACCGCGACCCGCGCGCAGATCGAGAAGGCCATCACCTTCCTGGTCGAGTCCGAGCGTCCGCTGATCGTCGCCGGCGGCGGCATCATCAACGCCGACGCCTCCGACCTCCTGGTCGAGTTCGCCGAGATCACCAACACCCCGGTCGTCCCGACCCTGATGGGCTGGGGCACCATCCCCGACGACCACGACCTGAACGCGGGCATGGTCGGCCAGCAGACCGGCCACCGTTACGGCAACGCCACGTTCCTGGAGTCGGACTTCGTCCTTGGCATCGGCAACCGCTGGGCCAACCGTCACACCGGCTACAAGCTGGACGTCTACACCCAGGGCCGCAAGTTCGTGCACGTCGACATCGAGCCGACCCAGATCGGCAAGATCTTCGCGCCGGACTACGGGATCGCATCCGATGCCAAGGTCGCCCTGGAGCTGTTCGTCGAGGTGGCCAAGGAGCTCAAGGCCGCGGGCAAGCTCCCGGACCGTTCCGTGTGGGTCGCCTCCCACCTGGAGCGCAAGGAGACCCTCCAGCGCCGCACGCACTTCGACAACATCCCAATGAAGCCGCAGCGCGTCTACGAGGAGATGAACAAGGCCTTCGGCCCGGAAACGCGCTACGTCACCACCATCGGCCTCTCGCAGATCGCGGGCGCCCAGATGCTGCACGTCTACAAGCCGCGCCACTGGATCAACTGCGGCCAGGCGGGCCCCCTCGGCTGGACGATCCCGGCCGCGCTCGGTGTCGCCACCGCGGACCGCGACACCCCCGTCGTCGCCCTGTCCGGTGACTACGACTTCCAGTTCATGATCGAGGAGCTGGCGGTCGGCGCGCAGCACCGCATCCCGTACGTCCACGTCCTGGTGAACAACGCCTACCTGGGCCTGATCCGCCAGGCGCAGATCGGCCTGGACATCAACTTCCAGGTCAACCTGGAGTTTGAGAACCAGAACAGCCCCGAGCTCGGCGTCTACGGCGTCGACCACGTCAAGGTCGCCGAGGGCCTGGGCTGCAAGGCCATCCGCGTCACCGACCCGAACGAACTGGGCGAGGCCTTCGAGCAGGCCAAGAAGCTGGCCCAGGAGCACCAGGTCCCGGTCGTCGTCGAGGCCATCCTGGAGCGCATCACCAACATCTCCATGAGCCCCACGGCCGACATCAGCGCGGTCAAGGAGTTCGAGGAGCTCGCCACCGAGCCGGGCCACGCGCCCACGGCCATCCGGCCGCTGAAGGTGTGACGCGGCGCTGAGCGTCGAAAGGGGCGGTCCACCCGTGGGGGGTGGGCCGCCCCATTAGTGTGTGCGCATGGAATCGCTGGACGGCATGCGGGTCATGACCTGTGCGGAGGCCGCGGACCTCGACGCCTGGCTGGCCGCACACCACGACACCGCGCCGGGCCTGTGGCTACTGGTCGCCAAGAAGGCCTCGGGCGTGCCCTCCGTGACGGCGGGGGAGATCATCGACGTGGCGCTCTGCCACGGCTGGATCGACGGTCAGCGAAGGTCGTACGACGACGTGTACTACCTGCAGAAGATCACCCGGCGCCGGCCGCGCGGCCTCTGGTCGAAGGTGAACGTCCAGAAGGTGGCGGAACTGACCGCCGCGGGGCGCATGCGTGCGGCGGGCCTCGCGGAGGTGGCGGCGGCCAAGGCCGACGGACGCTGGGAGGCCGCCTACGAGTCCCAGCGCACCGCGACGGTGCCGGACGACCTGAGGGCGGCCCTGGCGGCGAGCCAGGCGGCTCGCGAGACCTTCGAGGCCCTGGGCAAGTCGGACCAGTACGTGGTGCTGCACAGGCTGATGACGGCGAGAACCCCCGCCACACGGGCTGCCAGGCTGGAACGGATGGTGGCCAAGCTGGCGACGGGGGAGAAGGTCAGCTAGTACCGCACGCCCCTTCGGGGCGCCCCGAAGGGCGCGGGGAACTGCGCGACCAGCCCCCACGCACCCGCAGGAGAAGGCGAACCAGAAGAGACCCGCCGAAGCCGAGCGCACGCGAAAGAGCGCCGAGTACGGGACCGTCCGTACTCGGCGCTCTGGCTTCGGTGGGAGGAATTTGTAGCCGTCCGACCGCGCGCGACTGGCGGAACATGCATACGCGCTGCCGGACGGAGTCATGGGGGTCCAAGGCCCAGGGGCCCGTTACGGCTGGGACCGCGGCGGCTGCGAATGGACCGGCGGTTCTCCCCTCCCTCAGGTCGAGAAGGGAGCCGCCTGACCTTTACCACCGCACTGGCTCGCAGAGCCGCCGCGGTCCTCGTCCGGCCCGTTCACCACGGGACCACCCCTCATCCGGGTCCGTGATGGTGCGGGCGCAGCACCGGGAAATTGACCTCCCGTCAACTCCCCGGTGCAGTCCGGGAGTTCTAGTCCTCGCGCAGGGCGCGGACGGCCTCCTCCACGCGCTTGCCGTACTCGGCGTCGGCAGCGTGGAAATGGGCCAGGTTCTTCTCGATGACGTCGTCGCGGCTGACCTGCGAGAGGCCGCCCGCGATGTTCGCCACCAGGCGTGCCTGCTCCTCGGCCGACATCAGGCGGTACAGCTCGCCCGCCTGGAAGAAGTGGTCGTCCTTGGTGTGCAGCGGCGCCTCGTGCGTGCCCGTGTGGCCGTTGACGGCGAGCGGGGCGGAGAGCGGCTGACCGGTCTCGGCCGGGCCGTCGTACGAGTTGGGCTCGTAGTTCTTGCGGTCGCGGCCGTAGGCGTTGGCCGCCATCAGGCCGTCACGGCCGTAGTTGTTCGCGGTGGTCGCCTTCGGCGCGTTCACCGGGAGCAGCGTGTGGTTGACGCCCAGACGGTAGCGGTGCGCGTCCGCGTAGGCGAACAGGCGGCCCTGGAGCATCTTGTCGGGCGACGGACCGATGCCCGGAACGAAGTTGTTCGGGGAGAAGGCGGCCTGCTCGACCTCGGCGAAGACGTTGTCGGGGTTGCGGTCGAGCACAAGACGGCCCACGCGCTGCAGCGGGTAGTCGCTGTGCGGCCACACCTTCGTCAGGTCGAAGGGGTTGAAGCGGTAGTCCGCCGCGTCGGCCGCCGGCATGATCTGCACGTGCAGCGTCCAGGACGGGTTCACGCCGCGCTCGATGGCCTGCAGAAGGTCCGTCTGGTGCGAGTTGGCGTCCTTGCCCGCGAGCTCGGCGGCCTGCTCCGACGAAAGGCTGCGTACGCCCTGGTTCGTCTTGAAGTGGTACTTCACGAAGAAGGCCTCGCCCGCCGCGTTCGTCCACTGGTAGGTGTGCGAGCCGTAGCCGTTCATGTGGCGGTACGACGCGGGGATGCCGCGGTCGCCCATCAGCCACGTCACCTGGTGCGTCGCCTCGGGGGAGTGCGCCCAGAAGTCCCAGACGTTGTCCGGCTCCTGCTTGCCCGTGAAGGGGTCGCGCTTCTGGGAGTGGATGAAGTCGGGGAACTTGATCGGGTCCTTGATGAAGAACACCGGGGTGTTGTTGCCGACGAGGTCGTAGTTCCCCTCCTCGGTGTAGAACTTCAGCGCGAAGCCGCGCGGGTCACGGACCGCGTCCGCGCCGCCGAGGCTGTCCGCCACCGTGGAGAAGCGCAGGAAGGTCTCGGTGCGCTTGCCGACGGCGTTCAGGAAGTCGGCCGAGGTGTACGCGGTGACGTCGTCGGTCACCTCGAAGTAGCCGTAGGCACCGGAACCACGCGCGTGCACCACACGCTCCGGGATGCGCTCACGGTTGAAGCGGGCGAGCTTCTCGAGGAGGTGCTGGTCCTGGAGGAGGATCGGGCCACCGACGCCGGCGGTGGCTGAGTTCTGGTTGTCGGCGACAGGGGCGCCGGACTCGGTCGTGAGCACACGCTGCGACATGGTGGCGGAGTTGACCTTCCGTACGGACTGCTGAAACTGCTGAGGTGACGTGAGCGTAAGTACGCCTGAACAGCTACGTCAACAGTTTGTTGAAGTTTTGGGTGGAGCTTGTTCGCTGGTCTGAGCCGAAGTCTTGAGTTCCGGGCCGCGGCGACGCCTGGGCGCGACAGGACAGGTGTCAGCGCCGCCGCGACCCGGAAGTTGAGGGAGCTCGTGAAGCCCTTCGGGGCTGCTTAGAGCTCGGCGCCCGAGAGGCGCTCCACGCCGCGCAGCAGCGCGGAGTGGTCGAGGCCGCCGTCACCCTGCGTGCGCAGCGAGGCGACGAGCTGGGCGACCACGGCGCCGACGGGGAGCGAGGCACCGACATTGCGGGCGGCGTCGGTGACGATGCCCATGTCCTTGTGGTGCAGGTCGATCCGGAAGCCGGGCTTGAAGTCGCGCTTGAGGAAGTTGTCCTTCTTGCGGGTCAGGACGGTCGAGCCCGCAAGCCCCCCGTTCAGGACGTCGAGGGCGGCGGTCAGGTCCACCCCGGACTTCTCCAGGAAGACGACGGCCTCTGCGCACGCCTGGATGTTCACGGCGACGATGAGCTGGTTGGCGGCCTTCACGGTCTGACCCGAGCCGTGCGGACCGCACAGCACGATGGTCTTGCCGAGGGCGTCCAGGAGCGGCTTGGCCTCGTCGAAGTCGGCCTGCTCGCCGCCGACCATGATGGAGAGCACGGCCTCGATGGCGCCGGCCTCACCGCCCGACACGGGGGCGTCGAGGACACGGATGCCCTTGTCCTTGGCGGCCTTGGCCAGGTCCACGGAGGTCTGCGGGGTGATCGACGACATGTCGACGATCAGCGCACCGGACCTCGCGTTCTCCAGGATGCCGTCCTCGCCGTACGCGATGGCCTCGACCTGCGGAGAGGCGGGCACCATCGTGACGATGACGTCGGCGTCCTTGACGGCCTCGGCGATGGACTTGGCGACGGTGCCGCCGGCCGCGGCGAGGCGGTCGAGCTTGTCCTGCTCGAGGGTGAAGCCGGTGACGGAGTAACCAGCCTTGATCAGGTTCTCGGACATGGGGGACCCCATGATGCCGAGTCCGATCCACGCGATCTTGGGAAGGTTGCTCATGGTGGAGCCTTTCTAAAGCTTGTCTACGTCGACGAATCGGGTGCGGGGCGCCGGGTGGGCGGGTGGGAGACATCCGCCGCGAAGCGGCGGTCTAGTCCGCAGCAGGCAGCCAGCCGAACGCCTCAGCGCTGGGACGATCGCCCGCCTTGTACTCAAGGCCCACGTATCCCTCGTATCCGGCCTTGCGGAGCTGATCGAGCAGCTCTTCCAGAGGCAACGACCCCGTACCCGGGGCCCCACGGCCGGGATTGTCGGCGATCTGCACATGCGCGGTCTGAGCGACGTACCGATCGATGACGGCCGGCAGGTCCTCGCCGTTCATGGACAGGTGGTACAGGTCCATCAGGAACTTCGCGTTGCCGAGCCCGGTGGCGGAGTTCACCTTGTCGACCACGGCGATCGCCGCGTCCGCGCTGACGATCGGGCAGCGCGGCGACTCGGGCTTGTTCAGGGCCTCGATCAGCAGCACGGCGCCCACGCGGTCGGCCTCACGGGCCGCCAACGCCAGGTTCTCCAGGGCGAGTTCGTCCTGGACGGCGGGCTCCACGCCCTCCACCCGGTTGCCGTACAGCGCGTTGAGCGCCTTGCAGCCGAGGGACTCGGCGAAGTCCGCCGCCACCGAGAGGTTCGCGCGGAACTTCTCGCTCTCCTCGCCCGGGATCGACAGGGCGCCGCGGTCCGGTCCGGGCAGCTGCCCGGCGTAGAAGTTCAGGCCCACCAGCTGTACGCCGGCGTCCGTGATCGCGGCCCTGAGGGCATCGAGCTCGGACTGCTCGGGGGTGGGGGCGTCGACCCAGGGCCACCACAGCTCGACCGCCGTGAAGCCCGCCGCGGCGGCGGCCGCGGGGCGCTCCAGGAGCGGGAGTTCCGTGAAGAGGATCGACAGGTTCACATTGAAGCGCTGGTCGGAGTATCCCATGGGGCTTCCGCGCTCCTTCCGTATTGCGGAAGTTAATTTCTGTCTGATGGAAGATTGCCGTCGAGGATCCGCCCTTGTCAAGAGGGGGCTGCCGGAAAATCCCCCCGCGGCAGTAGGTTGTGCGCGTGCGATTGAGAGTGGAGTTCACGACCGAACCCTTCGACCTGGACGAGGCGCCCGCCCATGCGGTGGTGGCCCGTGACGTCATCCAGGGGGCCGAACTCGACGCCGTGGACGTCGGCCCCTTCGGCAATACCGCGGAAGGCGGTGCGGACGAGGTCCTGACCGCCGTCGACGCGCTGCTGCGCAAGGCCCTGGAGGCGGGCGCGACCCGCGTCTCACTGCAGGTGAACGTGCTCGGAGAGTCGGGGGAGGCCGTCGAATGACCGGTGCCAGAGACGACCACGGCCCCTTCGTGGCCGCCGTCAAGCCGCTCGTGGACGCCATGGGCGGCGAAATGGTGCCCCCCGACGAGGCGGGCACCGACGACGTCGTCCTCGCCTGGCGGGGCGAGGACGTGGTCGCCGTACGCCTTCCGCAGCTCGCGGACTCCCTGGACCACATCCTGCTGGCCCTGGAGCGCAAGCGCGGCATGCCCCTGTCGGACCTTGACCGCAAGGCCAAGCAGGAGGTCGTACGGATACTCGAGGCGCGAGGCGCCTTCGCCGTGCGGCACGGGGTGGAGACGGTCGCCGGCGCGCTCGGCGTATCGCGCTTCACCGTGTACAACTACCTCAACCGTTCCACCTGATCTCCCCGGCTTCCCTGACCTCCCAGGTCAGAGCGCTGTGGCAGGCCGCCGTCCGTTAACCGGACGGCGGTTTTTGTTTCTCGAAGTTTTCAACAAAGTGTTGACGTGGTGTTTCGGCTGGCGTTAGCTATCCGCAGCCCGTCCAGCACAAGGCCCTATGGCCACGGAGGCACCCGTGACTTCGAGCTCGACGCCGGGCCTTGCCCGGTTCAACGCCTTGCCGGAGACTGCGGCCACCGCCGCTCTCCACGAGGCCTGCGCCTCATCGGCCTGGGGAAGCACCCTGCTCTCCCAGCGCCCTTTCCCCACCGTCGAAGCCCTCTTCGCCGCCAGCGACGCCGCCATGGCGAAGCTGACCGCCGAGGATCTGGCCGAGGCGATGGCCGGGCACCCGCCGATCGGCCGCCCGAAGCCCGGGGACCCCACGTCGTCGCGTGAACAGCGCGGCATGGCGGGGGCCTCCGAAGAGCTCAAGGCAGAGATGCTCGAACTGAACCTGGCCTACCAGGAGAAGTTCGGCCATGTCTTCCTGATCTGCGCCACCGGCGCGACCGGTGAGCAGATGCGCGATGCGGTGAAGATCCGGATCGGCAACACCGCCGAGCAGGAGCGCGAGATCGTGCGCACCGAACTCGGGAAGATCAACCGAATCCGGCTGACCCGTCTCGTAGAAGAGGACAAGGACTGATGAGCACTGACACCACCGCCTCGGTGTCCACGCACATCCTGGACACCAGCGTCGGACGCCCCGCCGAGGGCGTCGCCATCTCGCTCACCGCCCGCAGCGGCCGTGACGCCGAGTGGGTGGCGCTCGGTGGCTCCGCGACCGACGCGGACGGGCGCTGCAAGGACCTCCCGGCCCTGCCGGAGGGCACGACCCACGTACGGCTCGACTTCGAGGTCGAGACCTACTTCTCCAAGAAGCAAGCCGAGGCGCAGCAGGACGCCCCCCGCGTAAGGGACAGCGGTGCGTTCTTCCCGGAGGTGGCGATCACGTTCGCCGTCACACCGGGCGAGCACTACCACGTACCGCTGCTGCTCAACCCGTTCGGCTACTCCGTTTACCGAGGGAGCTAGCAGACATGCCCACGATTCTCGGCCAGAACCAGTACGGCAAAGCAGAGAACCGCGTCGTCAAGATCACGCGGGACGGCGACACCCACCACATCAAGGACCTGAACGTCTCGGTCGCGCTCTCCGGCGACATGGACGACGTGCACTACTCCGGCTCGAACGCCAACGTCCTGCCGACGGACACCACCAAGAACACGGTGTTCGCGTTCGCCAAGGAGCACGGCATCGAGTCCGCCGAGCAGTTCGGCATCCACCTCGCCCGTCACTTCGTGACGACGCAGGAGCCGATCCACCGCGCCCGGATCCGCATCCAGGAGTACTCCTGGGAGCGCATCGCGACCTCGGACAACAACTCCAGGTTCATCGGCTCGGACGAGGTGAACCACTCCTTCGCCCGCAAGGGCCAGGAGCTGCGCACCACGCAGATCACCTTCGACGGCGAGAACTGGGAGATCATCTCCGGGCTCAAGGACCTCACGGTCATGAACTCCACCAACTCGGAGTTCTGGGGCTACGTCAAGGACAAGTACACGACGCTGAAGGAGGCGTACGACCGCATCCTGTGCACCGACGTCTCCGCCGCCTGGCGTTACAACTGGACCAGCGACGCGGACCGGATGCCCAACTGGGAGAAGTCGTACGAGCAGGCCAAGAAGCACATCCTGCAGGCCTTCGCCGAGACGTACTCCCTCTCGCTGCAGCAGACCCTCTACCAAATGGGTTCGCGCGTCATCAACAGCCGGAGCGAGATCGACGAGATCCGCTTCTCGCTGCCGAACAACCACCACTTCCTGGTGGACCTCGAGCCCTTCGGGCTGAAGAACGACAACGAGGTCTACTTCGCGGCGGACCGCCCCTACGGCCTGATCGAGGCCACGGTTCTCAGGGACGGGGTTCAGCCGAAGATCCCGGTCGACATGACCAACCTCTGACGCGGGACGCGCGCCCCCGTCCGTCCGCAGCGGACGGTGGCGCGCCACACCGGAGGGAACAGCAGCAATGGCACAGCCTGCAAAGGGGCCGGCGAAAGGCCCGTGTTCCACCCCATCGGAGATGACCGAGGGAGCCTCGACTCCCGACTGTCACCCGGTGGACGAGAAGCTCCACCCCTCGCGGCTCGTCCCCGCCGCACTCCAGCACATCGCCGCCATGTACGCGGGCGTCGTCACTCCGCCGCTGATCATCGGGCAGGCCTGCGGTCTCGACACCGTGGCCCAGACCCGGCTCATCGCGGCGGGACTGCTGATCGCCGGACTCGCCACCATCCTTCAGACGCTCGGCGTCAAAGGCTTCGTCGGCAACCGGCTCCCCTTCGTCAACGCCGCGTCGTCGGCCGGCATCGCGCCGATCCTCGCCATCGCCGAGACCAACGCCAAAGGCGAGCAACTCCCGGCCATCTATGGCGCGGTGATGGTCGCGGGCATCTTCTGCCTCGCCATCGGCCCGTTCTTCGGCCGACTCCTCCGCTTCTTCCCGCCGCTGGTCACCGGCGTCGTCATCACCCTCATCGGCGTCACGCTGATGCCCGTGCCCGTGAAGTGGGCGCAGGGCGGGGACGACACCGACCCGACGTTCGGCGACATGAAGTACCTGGCGCTCGCCGCCTTCACCCTCGTGGTGATCCTGCTCTTCCAGCGCTTCGGACGCGGATTTCTCAAGCAAGTCGCCCTGCTGGCAGGCATGTTCATCGGAACGCTGGCCGCGATCCCGTTCGGCATGGCCGACTTCACCTCGGTGCAGAGCGCCCCGCTCGCCGCGCTGCCGACACCGTTCGCCGCCGGAGCGCCCACCTTCCAGCCCGCCGCGATCCTCTCCCTCTGCATCGTCATGCTGGTCCTGATGACCGAGTCGGCGGCCGGCATGCTCGCCCTCGGCGAGATCTGCGAGCGCGAGACCGACGGGAAGACCATCACCCGCGGCCTGCGCACCGACGGCATCGCGACCCTCGTCGGCCCCGTCTTCGGCGGCTTCCCGACCTCCGCCTTCGCGCAGAACGTCGGCGTCGTCTCCCTGACACGGGTCCGCAGCCGGTACGTGGTCGCCGTCGCCGGTGGCGCGCTCATCGTGCTCGGCGCCTTTCCGGTGCTCGGAGCCGTCGTCAACGTGGTCCCCATGCCGGTACTCGGCGGCGCGGGCATCGTCCTCTTCGGCTCCATCGCGGTGAGCGGCATCCGTACGCTCTCCGAGGCGGGCCTCGACGACAGCTCCAACATCATCCTGGTGGCCGTCGCGCTCGGAGCGGGCATCATCCCGCTCGCCGCGCCCACCTTCTACGCCGAATTCCCGGCCTGGGCGCAGACCGTCCTCGGCTCCGGAATCAGTGCGGGAGCGCTGGCCGCGGTCCTGCTCAACCTGTTCTTCAACCATCTCGGCACCCGCGGCCCCGCGGCCGCGGCACTCAAATCTTCCTAGGGTCATGCCGTGCCCACATCGCCACAAACACACGAAGGAAGAAGCACCATGGCAGCACCGGCAGACCTGCAGCGCATCGTCATCGAGAACTGTGCGATCGCGACCGTCGACGCGGACGACACCGAGTACGCGTCGGGATACGTCGTCGTCGCGGGCAACAAGATCGAGTCCATCGGCGCGGGGAAGGCTCCCGAGGGCCTTCAGA
The DNA here is from genome assembly GCF_053610705.1 of Streptomyces sp. NPDC054872. NCBI lineage: Bacteria > Bacillati > Actinomycetota > Actinomycetes > Kitasatosporales > Streptomycetaceae > Streptomyces > Streptomyces sp. NPDC054872. The sequence goes on from NZ_JBSGYY010000044.1 coordinate 72,410, forward strand.
ACGTCGTACGCCGCGTGGACGGGACCGGTCACCTCGTGACCCCCGGCCTGGTCAACACGCACCACCACTTCTACCAGTGGATCACCCGCGGCCTGGCCACCGACCACAACCTGTTCCAGTGGCTGACCGCGCTCTACCCCACCTGGGCGCGCATCGACGAGCAGATGGTGAAGGCGGCGGCCCAGGGCTCCCTCGGCATGATGGCCCGCGGCGGTGTCACCACCGCGATGGACCACCACTACGTCTTCCCGAAGAACTCCGGTGACCTGTCCGGTGCCATCATCGGCGCCGCGAGCGACATGGGTGTCCGCTTCACCCTCGCCCGCGGCTCGATGGACCGCAGCGAGAAGGACGGCGGCCTGCCGCCGGACTTCGCCGTCGAGACCCTCGAGGGTGCCCTCGCCGCGACCGCCGAGACCGTCGACAAGCACCACGACTCCTCCTTCGACGCGATGACCCAGGTCGCCGTCGCCCCCTGCTCCCCGTTCTCGGTCTCGACCGAACTCATGAAGCAGGGCGCCGAGTTGGCGCGCGCCAAGGGTGTACGTCTGCACACCCACGGCAGCGAGACGGTCGAGGAGGAGAAGTTCTGCCACGAGCTCTTCGGCATGGGCCCCACCGACTACTTCGAGTCGACCGGCTGGCTCGGTGACGACGTGTGGATGGCGCACTGCGTCCACATGAACGACTCCGACATCGCCGCGTTCGCCCGCACCGGCACGGGCGTCGCGCACTGCCCGTCCTCCAACGCGCGTCTCGCGGCAGGCATCGCCCGCGTCCCCGACATGCTCAAGGCGGGCGTCCCGGTCGGCCTCGGCGTCGACGGCACCGCGTCCAACGAGTCCGGCGAACTCCACACCGAGCTGCGCAACGCGCTGCTCATCAACCGCCTCGGCGCGCACCGTGAAGCGGCCCTGAACGCGCGTCAGGCACTGCGCCTCGGCACCTTCGGCGGCGCCCAAGTCCTGGGCCGCGCAAGCCAGATCGGGTCCCTCGAGCCGGGCAAGCTCGCGGACCTGGTCCTCTGGAAGATCGACGGCATCGGGCACTCCTCGATCGCCGACCCGGTGACCGCCATCGTCTTCGGCGCGGCGGCCCCGGTCACGCTCTCCCTCGTCAACGGCCGCCCGATCGTCGAGAACGATCGTCTGCTGCACGTCGACGAGGACGCCATCGCCCGCTCAGCGCGGGAGGAGGCGCAGCGCCTCGCGCGGATCGCCGCCGGGGCCTGAACCCAAGAACTCCGGTCAGGGGGGACGGCCCTTGACCGGACTTGAGCAGCCGAGCGGGTTGCTCAAGTGCCGCCCCGGAACGTGGCCCAAAGCTTCACGTTCCCGGGGCGGTCAGTACTAAGTCAGTACTACCTGGGCGCACCACCCACAACTTCATACCGAGCAAGTCCTTGCACGACGCACCACCTCCCAGAAGCGAAAAGTGCCGGCAGAGCCCGCCGTACTGGAAAACAACCGGAGGAGCCACAGTGGCCACTCAGCCCAGGTTCACCAAGCAAGGCACCACCCCAGACCCATCCGAAGGCGACGGCGAGAGCGCCATACGTGGCGAAAGAGCCGTACAAGAGATTCACCCCGTCGACCAGAAGCTCCCCCCGCTCAAGATGGCGACGACCGGTCTCCAGCACGTGGCGGCCATGTACGCGGGCGTCGTCGCCCCTCCGCTCATCGTGGGCGCGGCGATCGGCCTCTCCGCGAAGGAACTCACGTTCCTGACCGGCGCCTGTCTGTTCACCGCGGGCCTCGCCACCTTCCTCCAGACGCTCGGCATCTGGAAGATCGGCGCCCGTCTGCCCTTCGTCAACGGTGTCACCTTCGCGGGTGTCGCCCCCATGATCGCGGTCGTCGAGTCGACCGACAACAAGGACGACGCGCTACCGATCATCTTCGGCGCGGTCATCGTCGCCGGTGTACTCGGCTTCATCGCGGCGCCGTTCTTCTCCAAGCTCGTCCGCTTCTTCCCGCCGGTGGTGACCGGCACGGTCATCACGCTCATCGGCATCTCGCTCATGCCGGTGGCCTTCGGCTGGGCACAGGGGCCGGTTCCGGGAGCCGACGACTACGGCTCGATGAAGAACCTCGGCCTCGCGGGCATCACGCTCGTGATCGTGCTGCTGCTCCGCCGCTTCACCACCGGCTTCGTCAAGCAGATCGCCGTGCTCCTCGGCCTCGTCGTCGGCACGCTCATCGCGATCCCGTTCGGCGTCACCGACTTCAGCCCGGTGGGCGACGCGGACATCGTCGGCTTCCCGACGCCGTTCCACTTCGGCGCGCCGCAGTTCGCGGCGGCGGCGATCGTCTCCCTGTGTGTCGTCATGGTCGTCTCGATGACCGAGTCCACCGCCGACATGCTGGCGCTCGGCGAGATAGTGGACCGGCCGGCCGACGAGAAGACCATCGCGGCGGGCCTGCGCGCGGACTGCCTCGGTTCGGCGGTCAGCCCGCTCTTCAACGGCTTCATGTGCAGCGCGTTCGCGCAGAACATCGGCCTGGTCGCGATGACGAAGATCCGCAGCCGATACGTCGTCGCGGTGGGCGGCGGCTTCCTGGTCCTGATGGGCCTGTGCCCCATGGCGGCCTCGCTCATCGCCGTCGTACCGCGACCGGTGCTCGGTGGCGCGGGTGTCGTCCTCTTCGGTTCGGTCGCGGCCAGCGGCATCCAGACGCTGGTCAAGGCGAACCTGGAGCGTGACAACAACGTCCTGATCGTGGCCGTCTCGCTGGCCGTCGGCCTGATCCCGATCGCGGCGCCGGAGTTCTACCACGCGTTCCCGGAGACCGCGAAGATCATCCTCGACTCCGGCATCTCCACGGGCTGTGTCGCGGCGGTGCTGCTGAACCTGGTCTTCAACCACATCGGCAAGCGAGGCGAGGACGACGAGGTGACCAATCCGATGGAGCCCGGGGGAGAAATCGCTGAACAGAGGGTGCATGAAGGGTCTTCCCCGGCGGGGGCCCACTGACGTAACGTGCGTGACGCCGCCCGCATCGCGGAAGTTACTTTCCAGTCGGAATAGTGGTCGGTCCTGCCGCGCGCCTCGTGAACTCCCGCGCGGCGGGGCCGACTTCCGGCGTCACGCACACGGAAGAAGCGCCACCCATGAGTTCTCAGCCCAGCCCTGCCGGGAAGGCCGCAGCAGTCGGCAGGACCGACCCCGTCGACGCGGCCCACGAAGTCCATCCGGTCGACGAGATCCTGCCGCCGGGCCGGATGCTCGTCGCAAGCCTCCAGCACGTCGCCTCCATGTACGCGGGCGCGGTCTCGGTCCCGCTCGTCGTGGCCGTCGCCGCCAAGATGTCGCCGGGGGACACGGCCGTACTCATGGGCGGCAGCCTGCTGATGGCGGGCATCGCGACGCTGCTCCAGACCCTGGGCATAGGCAACTTCATCGGTTCGCGCCTGCCCTTCGTGAACGGTGTCTCGTTCGCCGGCGTCGGCGTGATGCTGACGATCCTCACGACCCAGGGCGGCGTCGAGGCGGGGATGCCGGTCGTCTTCGGGGCGATCATCGTCTCCAGTGTCTTCGGCTTCCTGGTCAGCTCATACTTCTCACGCCTGGTCCGCTTCTTCCCTCCGGTGGTGACGGGATCGGTCATCACCCTGATCGGCGTCTCGCTGATCCCGGTCGCGTACGACTGGATCGTGGACGACTCGGCCACGGGCACGCCGGAGCCGGGCAGTATCGGCCTCGCGGGCGCGACGGTTCTGGTCATGCTGCTGCTCCAGCGGTTCACGCGGGGCTTCCTCAAGCAGATCAGCATGCTCTTCGCAATGATCTTCGGTACGTTGCTCGCGATTCCGATGGGCCTCGCCGACTTCTCCAAGCTGGACGACGCGGCCCTGGTCGGCATCCCCTCGCCACTCCACTTCGGCGCACCGGAGTTCAACGTCCCGGCCATCATCTCGATGTGCGTGGTGATGCTGGTGATTCTCACGGAGTCGACGGCGGACATGATCGCCCTGGGGAAGATCGTCGACAAGGAGGTCGACGAGAAGACCATCGCCCGCGGCCTGCGCGCCGACGCGCTCGGCTCGGCCCTGAGCCCGCTCTTCAACGCCTTCCACGCGAGCGCGTTCGCCCAGAACATCGGCCTGGTCGTCATCTCCAAGGTGCGCAGCCGGTTCGTGGTGGCACTCAGCGGCGCCATCCTCGTCCTGATCGGCCTCAGCCCGGCCGCGGCGGCGCTGATCTCCGTGGTCCCGATGCCGGTCCTCGCCGCCGTCAGCCTCTTCCTCTTCGGCTCCATCGCGGTCAGCGGCATCCAGACTCTCCTCCAGGCGGACCTGCACCGGGGCGACAACGCCCTGATCGTGGTGGTCACCCTCGGCGCGGGCCTGGCCCCCGCACTCTCGGACGGCTTCTACGACGCGTTCCCGGCCTGGGCGCAGATCGTCCTGGGCTCGGGGATCTCCACGGGGTGCTTGCTGGCGGTGGCGCTGAACTTGGTCTTCAACCACCTGGGCAGCGGGGCGAGTTCAGCGAACGCGGCCGATGCGGAGCCTGCGATCACGCACTGAGGCGCGTGGCGCGGTGAGGGTGGGGTGCGGCTCGGTGAGGGCGGGGCGGACCGGGTCGCGGTGAGGGCGGGGCGCGGGAATCCGGCATCACCCTCGCCGCGCGACGTTCGTGTCGCATACGTGCCAGACCGGGACCGTACGGCGCTGCTGAACTCGGCAGCATGCCCGCATCCGCCACGTCACCCTCATCCATCGACGTCTCGTCTGCCCGCGCACGGCAGGGCAGCTGGCCGGCCGTCATCGCTGTGACCTTGGGGATCTTCTCCATCGTCACCACCGAGATCCTGCCGATCGGCCTTCTCACCCCGATCGGCGACACCTTCGCCATCTCGGACGGCACAGCCGGCCTGATGATGACCCTGCCCGGCATCCTCGCGGCCGTCGCCGCACCGGCCGTGACGGTCACGACCGGACGCGTCGACCGGCGCCGCATGCTCTGCGCCCTGACCCTGGTCCTCGCCCTCGCGAACTTCCTCGCGGCGATCGCGCCCGGCTACTGGCTGATGCTCGTCTCCCGCGTCCTCGTCGGACTCGTCATCGGCGCCTTCTGGTCCATCGGGGCGGGGCTCGCGGCCCGCCTGGTCCCCGAGGCGCAGGCAGGGCGGGCGACCGCCGTGATCTTCTCCGCCGTCCCGCTGGGTTCGGTGCTGGGCGTGCCGGCGGGGACTCTGCTGGGCCAATTCGCAGGCTGGCGTGTGGTGTTCGCGATGATGGGCGTCCTGACGCTGGCCGTCCTCGCCGCGCTGGTGGTGTCCGTTCCGGCGCTGCCGCCGAAGAGTGTCACCCGGCTGACTGTTCTCCGTGACCTGCTCGGCATGCCCCGCGTCAGGGGCGGCCTGGCCGTGACCTTCCTCATCGTGACGGCGCACTTCGGTACGTACACGTACGTCACCCCGTTCCTGGCGGACGTAGCACATGCGGGCCCGCAACTCATCACCGTGTTCCTGCTCGCGTACGGCGCTGCGGGCATCGTCGGCAACTTCGTCGCGGGCGCGTGGGTGAGACGCGAACTGCGCGGCACCTTCGCCGTGGCGGCCGGTCTGATCGCCGCCGCGACGCTGCTGCTGCCCGTCCTCGGCGCGGGAAAGGCCGGCGCGCTCGCGTTGCTCCTGGTCTGGGGCGCCGCCTACGGGGCAGTGCCCGTCTGCTCGCAGACGTGGTTCGTGACGGCGGCACCGGGGTCGCCCGAAGCCGCGTCCGTGGTGTTCACGTCGTCGTTCCAGGCGACGTTCGCGTTCGGCGCGCTGGCGGGAGGCGTGGTGGTGGACGCGGCGTCCACGTCCGTGGTGATGGTTCTTGGGGGGATTGTGGCGGTGTTGGCTGGGGTGAGGGTGATGGCGACGGCTACTGTGCCTGGGGCTCAGCGGCGGCGTAGGCGGTGAAGTCCTGCCAGGCGGTGGGGGTGAGGGCGAGTTGGGGGCCCTCGGGGTTCTTGGAGTCGCGGAGGTGGATGGTGGTGGGGCAGGGGGCTACTTCTAGGCAGTCGCCGTCGCCGCCGCTGCTGTAGGTGGACTTGCGCCAGGCGAGGGCTACTTCTACGCAGTCGTCGCCGGAGCTGCCGCTGTAGCTGCTCTTGAACCAGGCGAGTTCGATGGTGCTCATTGCGCTCCTCGCAGTCGCTCCAACAGGCTCACAGAGTCCTCGGGGGTGAGGGCCTGTGAGCGCAGTTTCGCATACCGCACCTGGAGCGTACTGGTGACTTTCGGGTCGGCGACGAACTGGCCGCTCTCCTGCCCCTCGCAGTACCCGAACCATCTGTTGTCCGGCGATTCCAGGAGCCGGATGGGACCGTCGAGTCCGGGGTGAACGCCCTGCGTCAGCGGCATGACCTGCAACTGGATGTTGCGGGGCGAGGTGGCCATCAGCACGTGCTCGATCAGCTTGCCGGTGACCTCCGCGCCGCCCGTTCGCCGCAAGAAGACGTGCTCTTCGATGATGAAGCTGAAGTCCGTGTTGGGGCGCTCGCGCAACAGCAGTTGCCGCTCCAGACGGGCCTCCACCTTCTCCTCCAGTTCCTGGTCGGACAGGAGCGGCACCCGGGCGCCGAACAGGGCCCTCGCGTACGCCTCTGTCTGCAACAGGCCTGGCATCAAACGGCATTCGTACGTGTACAGGTTCAGTGCCTCCTGTTCGAGATCTGCCCAGTGGCGGAACCACGACGCGAGGCCTCGCTGCCTTGAGAGCTGATTTACCATCAGCCGCAGCGTTCCGAAGGCGTCCAGGCTGGCCTCGGCCTGGTCGACGAAGCGAGGTGGCGGGAATCGCCGCCCCTGCTCGATCGAGGCGAGGAAGTGCGTGGAGTAGCCGATCTCAGGGGCCAGCGCCTCCTGGGTGAATCCCGCCCGCTTGCGGAAGCTCTTGACCGCGGCGCCGAAGGCCTTGAGCCCATCCGTCGGTTCGGGCTCGTTACTGCCCTGCGTACTTGACGACATCACGGGTATCCCCTGACGCTCGCTTACCGGTCCCCGCCAACCCGCCCATGGTCACGGTCGGTTACGCGTACTGTCCACACTTCGTACTCGTACAAATACGGAGCGTACGAGTTGAGGTCCTGGTGAGAGAGGTGACGCGAAGCCACGGTGGGCGCCATGCCACAGCGAGCGCAAACCGCGACCTCCGTAAATGTGTTCACGCAGCGTTTCAGTGCGACGCCCCGAGGTGCTCGCCTGGCCAGGCGTCTGGCGCGGTACCACCTCGACGAGTGGGGCGTGCCCTACGGCTGCGAACTCTCCGAGACAGTGGCGCAGATCGTCGCCGAGCTTGCGGCGAACGCGGCGACACATGGCCGGGTGCCAGGCCGTGACTTCGAACTGCGGCTGGCGTACGAGGGTGGCGGCGTACGCATCGAGGTGAGTGACTGCCGGGCGGAGTGCGGCCCGCCGCTGGCCCCTCAACTGCCTGCCCCCGAGGAGGAGTCGGGGCGGGGCCTGCTCTTGGTGGCGGCGCTGGCGAGCGAGTGGGGCGTGGCGAAGAGGGAGGTCGGCAAGACGGTATGGGCACGGCTGGTCCGGTAGTGGGCCGACCCGGGCGGGTGGCTTTGCTGGTCCGGTGGCTTTGACTTGTTGCCGGGGCCGCCCGGTTGTCCCGAGGTTGGCGGTTGCGGGCCGGGTGTAAAGGGCGCTCCTGCGTCGCGTCGG